>JAEUOM010000159.1 GCA_016788495.1 Accumulibacter sp.
GGACCTCTCGAAAAAGAAACGAGAAGTTGAGGCGATTCTGGCAAAGCGAAATAGCCGCGGCAAGCTCCGTGTACGCTTTCATCGACGACCCGCAAGTGTTTGTTGGTTTTTCGCAACAGGCAGCGGAGTTTTCGCCAGAAAAGAATGAACCGGTTGTTCTGCCACCCTGCGACTGAGCGCGCCAACGCGACCAAGCCGCTCACCTTGCCGGACAACGAGGAAAAAAGTAGAATTCTTACTTGCACTCTTACTTGTTGGAGTCCCAGGATGCGTATCACCAGCAAAGGCCAGGTCACCATACCACAGGCGATCCGCCATGCGGCCGGGCTGCTGCCGCAGACTGAAGTCGAATTCGTTTACGAAAACGAGCAGGTCATCCTGCGCGCAAGTGACCACGACCGGCGGGCCAGATTCGAAGCGGCCATCCAGCGCGCGCGCGCGGTGCCGCTGACGCAGGCTTTCCGTGGAAAGTCCGCCGACGAGATCATGGCCTTCCTGAGAGACCCGGAAGCGTGACGCCAGTATTGGTCGACTCGTGCGTCATCATCGATCTTCTGGCAGCCGAGAGCAGCTGGTACGCATGGTCGATGGCCAGGCTGTCAGCGCTCTCCGAATCGCGGCCCCTGGCGATCAACCAAATCGTCTACGCCGAGATCTCCGCGGTGTACGACACGCCCGCGGATCTCGAGGAGGCGCTCGCCTCCTTCGAGTTCATGCGCCTGTCGCTTCCCTGGGACGCAGCTTTTCTATCCGGTCTGGCCTATCGCGTCTATCGGCAGCGGGGTGGTGATCGGCGCTCACCCTTGCCGGACTTCTACATCGGAGCCCATGCCATGACCTCGGGCATGCCTTTGCTGACGCGCGACGCGACGCGTTACCGAAGCTACTTCCCTCGCCTGCAGCTGATCACGCCAGAGGGTGAATGAACGCGTGAGCGCAGCTCCTTCGCGCCCCTGAAAATGGCCCGGGCGCCGGGCCGGGATGAGCCGCTGGCGTATCACGCACCCGCGCAGTGTGCCGGCCAGGCACAACCGCCGGGCGGCAGCCAACTGAGCGGCAGACTGGCCTTGGTCCGCGTCAGGCGAACAGCCCGGCGAGCGCCTCGCCCGGTTCTTCGGCGCGCATGCAGGCTTCGCCGACGAGGAAGGCGTGAACGCCGTGCGCACGCATCAGGCGCACGTCGGCTCGGGCGAGGATGCCGCTCTCGGTGACGACGAGGCGGTCGGCGGGAATTTCGGGCAGCAGATCGAGCGTCGTCTGCAGGCTGACGGCAAAGCTGCGCAGGTTGCGGTTGTTGATGCCGAGCAGCGGTGTCGCAAGCTGCAGCGCGCGATCGAGTTCGCTGCGGTCATGCACTTCGACCAGCACCGCCATTCCCAGGCCGTCGGCGATCGCCTCGAAGTCGCGCAGCGCCGGCAGGTCGAGCGCGGCAACGATCAGCAGGACGGCGTCGGCACCCATCACCCGCGCTTCGTAGAGCTGATAGGGGTCGACCAGGAAGTCCTTGCGCAGGACCGGCAGCTCGCAGGCGGCACGCGCTTCCTGCAGGAAGCCGGGCGACCCCTGGAAGAACTGCCGATCGGTCAGCACCGACAGGCATGCCGCGCCATGCCGCTGATAACTGGCGGCGATCCCAGCCGGCCGGAAGTCGGCGCGCAGGACACCGCGCGACGGACTCGCCCTCTTGATCTCGGCGATCACCGCCGCTTCGCCGGCGGCGATCCGTCGGCGCAGGCTGCCGACGAAGGGGCGCACGGGCGGCGCCGTTTCGGCGCTGGCGCGCAACTCGCCCAGCGGCACGCGAGCTTGCGCGGCAGCGACCTCGTCACGCTTGACGGCGAGGATGCGGTCGAGAATGTCACTCATCACGTGCGCTGGCGAGGGGCCGGTCGATCAGCTGGCGACGCGCTGGGTGAAGGCGACGAACTCGTCGAGGCGGGCCCGCGCCGCGCCCGAGGCAATGGCTTCGAATGCCTGGTCGACGCCGTCGGCGAGGCTGGCAACCCGACCGCTGACGTAGATGCTGGCACCGGCATTGAGGGCGACGATGTCGCGCGCGGCGCCGGCGCGTCCTTCGAGCGAGGCCAGCAGCATCGCCTTCGACTCCTCGACGTTGGCCACGCGCAGCACGCGCGGGTCGTGCACCGGCAGGTTGAACTGCTCCGGATGGACGCTGTATTCCTCGACGCGACCGTTCTTCAGCTCGCCGACCAGCGTCTCGCCGGAAATCGAGATCTCGTCAAGACCTTCACGGCCGAAGACCGACAGCGCATGCGCGCTGCCGAGCCGCTGCAGGACCCGCACCTGGATGCCGACGAGGTCGGGATGGAAGACCCCGAGCACCTGATTCGGCGCGTTCGCCGGGTTGGTGAGCGGCCCGAGGATGTTGAACAGGGTACGCACGCCGAGTTCGCGGCGTACCGGCGCGGCGTGCTTCATCGCGCTGTGATGGCTCGGGGCGAACATGAAACCGATGCCGATCCCGTCCACGCAGCGGCCGACCTGTTCCGGCGTCAGGCTGATGTTGGCGCCGAGCGCCTCGAGTACATCGGCGCTGCCCGACTGCGACGACACCGAACGCCCGCCGTGCTTGGCGACCCGCGCGCCGGCGGCGGCGGCGACGAACATCGCCGCCGTCGAGATGTTGAAGGTCTGTGCGCCGTCGCCGCCGGTACCGCAGGTATCGACGAGGTGCGTGCGCTCGCGGACCTGCACCTTGGTCGACAGCTCGCGCATCACCTGCGCCGCCGCCGAGATCTCGCCGATGGTCTCCTTCTTGACCCGCAACCCGGTGATGATCGCGGCGATCATCACCGGCGTCACCTCGCCGCCCATGATCTGGCGCATCAGCGCCACCATTTCATCGTGGAAGATCTCGCGGTGATCGATGACCCGCGCCAGCGCGTCCTGCGGCTTCATTTGCCATGCTCCTCGAGAAAGTTCTGCAACAGATCGTGGCCATGCTCGGTGAGGATCGACTCCGGATGGAACTGCACGCCCTCGACGGCCAGCGTCCTGTGGCGCAGGCCCATGATCTCGCCGTCGTCGGTCCACGCGGTGACCTCCAGACACGCCGGCAGCGACTGGCGCTCGACGGCGAGCGAATGGTAGCGCGTACAGGTGAGCGGGCTCGGCAGCCCGCGAAAGACGCCCTGGCCGTTGTGGTGCACCGGTGAAACCTTGCCGTGCATCAGCTTCCGGGCGTGCACGACGCGGCCGCCGAATGCCTCGCCAATCGCCTGATGGCCGAGGCAGACGCCGAGCAGCGGGATCCTGCCGGCAAACTCACGGATCGCCGTCAATGAGATGCCGGCCTGCGCCGGCGCGCAGGGCCCCGGCGAAATGACCAGCAGCGCCGGCGCCAGGCGGGCGATCTCGGCGATGCCGATCGCATCGTTGCGGAAGACCCGCACCTCCTGCCCCAACTCGCCGAAGTACTGCACGAGGTTATAGGTGAAGGAGTCGTAGTTGTCGATCATCAGCAGCATGCGCCGTCTATCCTGTTGTTTTTTCTACAACGCTTCACCGGGCTTCGCTTCTTGTGCCGCGAGAAGCATCCCCAACCTGCCTTGCAACCCGTGCGCCGGGAACGTGCGAATTCACGAGCCGCCATTTTCCCCCATTACGCAGTGCGATGAAACCCTCACTGACGAATGCTTGCCTTGGCTCACGATCGACCGTGGTCGCTCGCCCCGTCGTGCTGGCCCCAACAGCCAACCATCAACCGCGCTCGCAGGCAACGGGCTCTGGCGCGGCGACTGGTGAGTTCACGGCCACCGCACGGCGCTATACTGCAGGTGGATGTGGCCGAGCGGGCCGCCTCCGGACCGGGAAAGGGGCGCATGAGATCTCGCGAGCGAAGCTTCTGGATGTGGGCGGAAACGCTTGAGCTGCTGCAAGGAGGGGAGCAGTTGCAGCGCCGCTTCTTCACGCTCGACGCGCCACAGCCGGTCCCGTGCTGGGAACCGGCTGTCGACGTCTACCAGAACGGCGACGAGCTGCGGCTGCTGGTGGCGCTGCCGGGAGTCAGTCCCCGGCAGGTCGAAGTGGCGCTCGAAGACGATGGCGTGCTCGTACGTGGCGAAAGGCCGATGCCTTCGCTGGTCAGCCGGGCGGCGATTCACCGCCTCGAGATCCCCTATGGCCGCTTTGAACGCCGCATCCCCCTGCCGGCGGGACGCTACCGCCTGCATCAGCGTTTCATCGAGGACGGCTGCCTGATGCTCGTCCTGTACCCGTTCTGAGAGGAGACGGGGCGATGCGCAGCGAGCGCGGCGACGGCAGGAACGAGCAACGCGGCGGCAGCCTGCTGGTGGTCCCGGAGGACGCGCTGATCATCGTGCCGATCCGCAACACCGTCCTCTTTCCCGGCATGATCCTGCCGCTGACGATTGGTCGCGAGCCCTCGATCCTTGCCGCGCAACAGGCGGTCAAGACCGATCGACCGGTGGGAATCCTGCTGCAGCACGACGCCGAAGTCGAGCAGCCGGGTCCGCAGGATCTCTGCCGGATCGGCACGGTGGCGAACATCCTGCGCTACGTCACCCTCCCCGACAATACCCATGTCATTGTCTGCCAGGGGCTGCAGCGCTTTCGCGTCAGCGGCCTGCTGCCGGGTTACCCCTTCCCGGTGACGCACCCCGAACGGATTGACGAGCCCGAGACGACCGACAGCCAGATCGAGGCGAGAATGATCCGCGTCCGCGAACGCGCGCTCGAACTCCTGCAGTACCTGCCGCAGGTGTCGCAGGAGCTCGTCGGCGCGGTGAAGAACATCACCCAGCCCGGCGCACTCGCCGACCTGGTCACCGGCGTCAGCGATCTCAAGCTGTCGGACCGCCAGCTCGTTCTCGAAACCGTTGACCTGACGCAGCGGCTCGACGTCGTGCTCGCCTGCCTGCTCGGCCGGCTGGAAGTGCTGCGGCTGTCGCGCGAAGTCGACGAGCGGACCAAGGCGAGCATCGACCAGCGCCAGCGCGAATACCTGCTGCGCGAACAGATGAAGTCGATCCAGAAGGAGCTGGGTGAGGGTGACGGCAGCAACAGCGTCGAGATCGAAGCCCTGCGCAAGGCAGTGGCCGAGGCGGCGATGCCGGAAGAGGTGGCGGCACAGGCCAACAAGGAACTGCGGCGCCTGGAACGGATGACCGATGCTTCGGCCGAGTACTCGATGGTCCGCGCCTACCTCGACTGGCTGATCGAGCTGCCCTGGCGAGAGCCGCCAGCGGACAGTATCGAGATCGCCGAGGCGCGGCGGATCCTTGACGCCGACCACTTCGGCCTCACCCAGGTGAAGAAGCGGATCGTCGAGTTCCTCGCCGTGCGCAAGCTCAACCCGGGCGGACACGGGCCGATCCTCTGCTTCGTTGGACCTCCCGGCGTCGGCAAGACCTCGCTCGGGCAGTCGATCGCCCGCGCACTCGGACGCAAGTTCGTCCGTGCCTCGCTCGGCGGCTGCCACGACGAGGCCGAGATACGTGGACACCGACGGACCTACATCGGCGCCCTGCCCGGCAACATCATCCAGGCGATCCGCAAGGCTGGCTCGCGCGGTTGCGTGATGATGCTCGACGAGATCGACAAGCTCGGCGCCAGCTTTCAGGGCGACCCCTCGGCAGCGCTGCTGGAAGTGCTCGACCCGGAGCAGAACGACAGCTTCCGCGACAACTACCTGGCGCTTCCCTTCGACCTGTCGCGCATGCTCTTCATCACCACGGCCAACGTCCTCGACAACATCCCGGGACCGCTGCGCGACCGCATGGAGATCATCCAGCTTCCCGGCTACACGCAGGAAGAGAAGCTGGAGATCGCCCGCCGCTACCTGGTCGGCAGGCAGATGGCACAGAACGGGCTGCACGAAGGACAGATCGAGTTCGCGTCGGCAGCGCTGCAGGCGATCATTCGTGACTACACGCGCGAAGCGGGGGTGCGCTCGCTCGAGCGCGAGATCGGCGCCGTCTGCCGCCGTGTCGCGGTGGAGATCGCCGAGGGCACGCGAGCAGGCATGCTGGTCGGCGAAACCGATCTCGCCGGCATCCTCGGTGCCGGCAGGTATGACAACGAGGTGGCCCTGCGCACCGGGCTGGCCGGTGTCGCCACCGGACTGGCATGGACGCCGGTCGGCGGCGACATCCTGTTCGTCGAAGCCAGCCGGACGATCGGTGACGGCAAGCTGATCCTCACCGGGCAGCTCGGCGAGGTGATGAAGGAATCGGCGCAGGCAGCGCTGACGCTGGTGAAGACGCATGCCGCAAGCCTCGGCATCGAAGGCGGCAGCTTCGAGAAGAGCAATGTGCATGTGCACGTGCCCGCTGGAGCGATCCCCAAGGACGGCCCGAGTGCCGGCGTCGCGATCTTCGTCGCGCTCGCATCGCTGTTCGTCGATCAGCCCGTTCGCAACGATACCGCGATGACCGGCGAGATCAGCCTGCGCGGACTCGTGCTGCCGGTCGGCGGCATCAAGGACAAGGTGCTGGCAGCGATGCGCGCCGGCATCACGCGCGTCCTGCTGCCGGCGAGAAACCGTCGTGATCTCGAAGAGGTCCCCGCCGAGGCACGGGAGAAGCTGGAGTTCGTGTTTCTCGAGAGCGTCGAGGACGCCCTGGCGAACGCGCTGCGCGACGACAGCGCAGCGGCAGCAGCGGGAGAACGGGAATGAGCGGGTTGCGCGGTCGCCTGTGCTGCCTTTTCGCCGCCAGCGTGCTGCTCGGCACCGGATGCCGGGCAGCCGCGACCTGTACTTCTACTGGCCAGGCGATTGACACGCTGCGGCTGGCAGCCGCGAGCTGATCTCCGTCAGGCTTGACCCGACGCGCGTCCTCAATGATGATCGGCGCTCCTGATCCTGTTGGAGATGCGGCGTGACCGAGCAAGGGCCATACCTCGACTTCCCGGGCCGCTTGGTCATCGTCGGTTTCGGCTGCATCGGCCAGGGTTTGCTGCCGCTCATCCTGCGCCACATCGGCATCAGCCCGGCCATGATCACCGTCGTCGTCGCCGACGCCGACGGCCGTCCCATCGCCGAGCAGGCCGGGGTCCGCCTGCTGACGCACGCCCTGCGCCCTGAGAACTACCGCCAGGTTCTCGAACCACTGGTCGGTCGGGGCGATTTCCTCCTCAACGTCGCGGTCGATGTCTCGTCGCTGGCACTGATCGACTTCGCCCGAAACCGGGGCGCGCTCTACCTCGACACGTCGATCGAGCCCTGGCGCGGGGCCTACGATGACCCGACGCTGGCGCTCGCCGCGCGCACCAACTACGCGCTGCGCGAGCAGGCACTGGCGCTGCGCACCGACTCGCCGCGACAGCCGACGGCGGTGCTGACGCACGGCGCCAACCCGGGCTTGGTCTCGCATTTCGTCAAGCGCGCGCTGCTCGACCTCGCCGCCGAAACCGGTCTGGCCGTTGCCACCCCGCGGCAGCGTACAGACTGGGCAGAGCTTGCCCGCCGCCTCGGCGTGCGGACGATCCACATCGCCGAGCGCGACACGCAGGTGTCGGAGCTGCGCCGGCAGGCGGGGGAGTTCGTCAACACCTGGTCGGTCGATGGCTTCATCAGCGAGGCGCAGCAGCCGTGCGAGCTCGGCTGGGGTTCGCACGAGCGCCGGCTGCCGCGAGATGGCTGCCGCCATGGCAGCGGCTCGCAAGCAGCCATCTATCTGCAGCAGGCGGGATGCGCCACGCGCGTGCGCAGCTGGACGCCAGGCGGCGGTCCCTTTCACGGATTCGCCATCACGCATGGCGAATCGATCTCGATCGCCGACTACCTGAGCGTCGGCCGCGGTGCAACACCGAGCTACCGACCAACCGTGCACTACGCGTACCAGCCGTGCAATGACGCACTGCTGTCGCTGCACGAATTCTCGGCGCGCAACTACCTGCGTCAGGAACGCAAGCGCATCCTGCTCGACGACATCGCGCCCGGCGGCATCGACGAACTGGGTGTCCTGCTCGCCGGACATGCGCGCAACGCCTACTGGTTCGGCTCGCAACTCGGCATTGATGAGGCACGGCGTCTGGCACCGCACAACAGCGCCACGACCCTGCAGGTCTGCGCGGCAGCACTCGCCGCGATGATCTGGGCGATCGAGAATCCCGCTCACGGCATCGTCGAACCGGACGAAATGGACTTCGAGCGGGTGCTGCACATCGCCATGCCCTACCTCGGACGGGTGATTGGCGCCTACACCGGGTGGACGCCGCTGCACGGACGCGGCCGCCTGTTCCCGGAAGAGCTCGACCAGTCGGATCCCTGGCAGTTCAGCAACGTCCGCATCACTTGATGTGACCGTCGCGTCTGCGACTCGCGAATCTCCCTTCCCCCGGGCGCCGGAGAAGGGCCGGGGATGAGCATACGAGGGGAAACGGTCATGACTTTCATCATCACGGGTGTCTCGACAGTCATGACCGTTAGCCGGAGGAAGCGGGAACGACACTGCGGCGCCGATCATTCCGCGGCGTCGACGGGATTCCTCCGCTGCCCGTGGAGGAGCTTGCAGGCGCTGCGGTGGCGCTGGATCAGCCAGCCGTAGCAGGCGAGGTTGATGGCGATCAGGACGCCCGCCAGCATCAACTGCGTGCCGCGCGTCAGCCCTGGCGGATAGATGACGGGCAGCAGGTAATGCTCGATGAAACCACCGGCATAGCCCGCCTGGCCGGCCGCTTGGCGCAGCTCGTTCTCGAGTGGCGTCAGCGGGCAGATCCAGCCGGTGATCTCGATCAGTACGCCCCAGCAAGCGGCCGGGACGTGCGCACAGGCCAGCCGTGGCCAGCGCAGGCACAGCGCGCCACCGGCAACGACAAAGGCGATGAAGAGAAAATGGACGACCACGATGCCGTCGGCCAGCAGTCGCGCGCTCATCCGGGCGCCTGCGGCATGGGCCAGCGTTGCCGGATCGTTCCCGGCTCACCGCGACCAGTCCGGAACGGCGGCGCTTGCGGAGCCCTGCTTCTCATTCGCTGTCGGTGAAGTTCCTGATCAGTCTACCGGCCTTCTTCGTCGGTCGCCCGCCGAGCTCGCTGCCGGGCACCGGTGCCAGTCGCCGGGCAGCCAGCTGCGCGGTTCGCCGCTCGCGGCTCGCGCGGGTTTCCTCGTAGAGTTGCCGGGCTTCACTGGCGGGACGTCGGTGCTGCTCGAGAGCGCTGACCGTGATCACCCACCGGAGATCGCCGATGTTGACCTCGATCTCCTCGCCACAGCGCAGGATGGATGCCGGTTTGACCGCACGCCCGGCGAGGCGGACACGACCGGTGGCGACGGCCTGTGCGGCGAGGGCGCGCGTGCGATAGAAACGCGCCACCCAGAGCCACTTGTCGATGCGCATCGTCGCCTGCGGAGGCGCTTCGGTGGGCATGCCTATTCGCGCGTCGGGTGTTTGCCGAGCTTGCGCTGCAGCGTCCGGCGGTGCATCTTCAGGGCTCGGGCAGTCGCCGATATGTTGCCATTCTGTTCGGCGAGGACGCGCTGGATGTGCTCCCATTCGAGCCGATCGACCGACAGCGGTGAACCGGCGATCGCGATCGCCGAATCACCGTTGCTGCTCTTGTTGAGCGCCGCCACGACCTGATCGGCATCACAGGGTTTGGCGAGGTAGTGCACGGCGCCCAGCTTGATCGCTTCGACCGCGGTCGCGATGCTGGCGTACCCGGTGAGCATCACGACGCGGGTGTTCGGGTCGAGCTCGAGCAGTTTCTCGATCAATACCAGTCCCGATTCGCCGGGCATCTTCAGGTCGACGACGGCGTACTCGGGAGCCAGCGCCGGCGCTTTCGCCAGCGCCGCCGAGACACTGGCGGCAACGGACACGGCGAAACCCCGCCGCTCGAGCGCGCGCGCCAGAACGCGGCGGAACACCTCGTCGTCGTCCACGAGCAACAGCGTCGAGCGCTCGTCATCCACTGGCGGTACCGGTGTATCGGGCATGGTCGATCAGACTTTCAGACGTTTGAGTGGCAGCGTGACGCGCGTGCAGGCGCCGCCCTGCGGATCGTCGCGGTTGAACAGTTCGACCTGACCGCCGAAGCGCTCGATCGTCGCGTTGCTCAGGAAGAGGCCGATGCCAAGGCCGAGCGGACGCCCTCCAGGGTCATTCTTGGTGCTGAAGAAGGCCTTGCCCAGACGATTCCGGCTGCCTTCGTCAACCCCGGGACCGCGGTCCAGAATCTCGATGCGACAGCTGTCGGCATCCCAGTCGGCAGCGAAGCGGAGTGCCTCGGGGTGACCAGCGTTGGCGTCGGCAGCATTGTCGAGCAGATTGAGCAACGCCTGCTCGAGGGTCCGCTCTGCGGCGATCCGCGGCGCCGGCTGCGGCCCGTGCAGGGTGACGCAGAGTTGCGCGTGCGGGCGGATGATCTGCCAGTCGTCCAGCAGGCGGTGCAGGCGCGTGTCCAGTGGCAGCGACTGCAGGCTGTCATCGCGTCCGTGCCCCGTCGAAGCGAGGATCTGCGAGATGGTCTCCTTGCAGCGGTCGACCTGCTCGCGCAGCAGAAGGATGTCCTCGCGCAGCCCGGCATCGTCGCCATGGCTGAGTTCGAGTTCGCGCAGCACCACCGCCATCGTTCCGAGTGGGGTGCCGAGCTGGTGGGCAGCACCCGCGGCGAGCGTGCCGAGCGAGAGGATCTGCTCGTTGCGCAGCGCCTCTTCGCGGGTCGCCGACAGCTCGCGCTCGCGCGCCTTGAGGGCAGCGGCCATGCGTGTGACGAAAAAGGCGACGACGCCGACACTGATGAGGAAGTTCAGCCACATGCCGAGTACGTGCAGGGCAAAGCTGCTGCCGTGGGCAGCGTGCTCGCCGGCACCGCCGGTGGCGCGCGCGAGCAGTTCGTCGAAGCGGGCCAGGTCACCCTGCGGCGGCGGCAACGGTAGCTTCCAGAACATGAGGAACGTGTAGGCAAGGAGGGTGATGCCAGCCATTGCCCAGGCATGGCGCGCGGGCAGGATCGCGGCAGCCAGCGTTGCCGGCAACAGGAAGAGCGAGACGAAGGGGTTGGCCGAACCGCCGGCGAAGTAGAGCAGCAGGGTCAGGATGAGGGTGTCGATGAACAGGTGGGCAAAGACTTCACCGTCGCCAGCCCGGCGGCCCCGGTCGAGCCGCCACTGGGTCGCCAGGTTGATCGCGGCAAGCAGCGCGATGATGGCTGCCATGGGCACGATGTCGAGCGGGATTCTCAGCCACGCCACAGCCAGAATGAGCACGACCACCTGCGTCAGCACCTCGATGCGGCGCAGCGCGACGAGGCGCCGCATGGCGTTCTCGGTCCCCGTCAATGACGACAATCCCACAGTCTGAGTGTTACGCAGCATCGATCGACCGACACCTGGCAGCGGGCGGAACGGCCGATTCTACGCGGTGCAGACGGGCGATGGCCGGCCGTGCGGCAATCTGTCGCAGCCTGGCGCAGGCCGTTTCGAGCGACAGGCCCAGCTCCTGCCGCCGTGCGCAGTCGCGCGGCAGCTCAGAGTAGCGAAACGGGTTCGCCGGCCTGCGTCGAGACGAGCTCCGACAGTGTCGGCAGCAACTCCGAGGCATTGCGCGTATCGCGCCAGCAGCTTCCCTGCCAGCGGTAGTGAAACCCGCCTGAACGCGCCGCGACCCAGATCTCCTGCGCTGCGTCGTGGCGGTTGATGATGATCCTGCTGCCGTCGGCAAAGTCGATCTGCAGCACCTGGTCGCCGACTCGTTCGAAGTCGAGGTCGGCGCCGCTTCGCTCCAGGGCGGCTTCAATCCGGGACAGGATGTCTTCGGCGCGGGCGTTGAAATCGGGCTCTTCCATGTGTGCTACCATTCGTGACTTTTGCCGTGGCATATTATGTGGTCATTCCTTGTGCCGGCCACGCTGGCCCTTAGCTTGCTCGGCGGCTGTGGCAATCGCGGCGGACTGGTCCTGCCGCCGAGACCGCAGGCGGTACCGGCGGCCGTCGTAGCCGCCCCGCCCGTTTCAGTAGCCGACGCCGACCGCACTGCGGCAGGCGACCCGACACGCAACGATTCTAGCACGGCCGCTGCGGAGACCGAGCGATGAGTGCCTTCGCCCGCAGCGACGGGATGCTGCACGCGGAAGGCGTTTCACTGGCCGAGATTGCCGACCGCTTTGGGACACCGTGCTGGGTCTATTCCCGACGCGAGCTGGAGGCGGCGCTCGCCGAGTTCCAGAGTGAACTGACGGGTATCGATGCGCTCGTCTGTTACGCGGTCAAAGCCAACTCGAACCTCGCCGTGCTCGACGTCCTCGCCCGGCGCGGTGCGGGTTTCGACATCGTATCCGGCGGCGAGCTGCAGCGGGTTCTCGCCGCCGGCGCCGATCGGCAGAGAATCGTCTTCTCGGGCGTCGGCAAGAGCGCCAGCGAAATGGAGCTGGCGCTGCGCGCCGGCATCCTCTGCTTCAACGTCGAGTCCGCAGCGGAACTCGACCGCCTCGATGCAGTGGCCGGCGAGGTGGGCCAGGTGGCGCCGATCAGCCTGCGGGTGAATCCCGACGTCGATGCGCGAACCCATCCCTACGTGTCAACCGGGCTCAAGGAGAACAAGTTTGGCGTCGCCTATGAGGATGCGCTGCCACTGTACCGGCGGGCTTCCCGCCTCGGCAATCTGCGCGTCAGCGGAATCGACTGCCACATCGGGTCGCAGCTGCTCGATGGCGCACCGTTTGTCGAGGCGCTTGACAAGATCCTCCTGCTGGTCGACCGACTCGCAGCCGAAGGCATTGCCCTTGAGCACATCGATCTCGGCGGCGGACTTGGCATCCGCTATCGCGACGAGGCTCCCCCAACCGTCAAGGATTACCTGCAGCCGATGCTGGTGAGACTTCGCGGGCGACGTTTGCGCGTTCTTCTCGAACCCGGGCGGCGCCTGGTCGGCAACGCCGGTGTGCTGCTGACGCGTGTCGAATACCTGAAACCCGGCGACGTGAAGAGCTTTGCCATCGTCGACGCGGCGATGAATGATCTCGCACGGCCAGCGTTGTATGGCTCATGGCACGAAATCGTTCCCGTCATTCGACGCCAGGGTGCCGTTCGGCCTTGGGAGATCGTCGGGCCGGTCTGCGAATCGGGCGATTTTCTCGGTCGTGGCCGCGAGCTGGCACTGGCCGCCGGTGACCTGCTGGCAGTCATGTCGGCCGGTGCCTACAGCATGTCGATGAGCTCGAACTACAACTCTCGCCCGCGGGCCGCGGAGGTGATGGTTGACGGCAGCCAAGCCCACTTGGTTCGTCGCCGCGAGACGGTCGAGGAATTGTACGCGCTCGAAAACCGGTTGCCCTGAGAGGTCGTGCAGGGATCGTCGCGAGCAGGCCGAGATGCAGGGCGCGATGCCACTCGCGGGCGGAACGACGGCAAGCAACGCCCGACACCGGGCGTGCAGCTGGTTCGCCGGTAACCGCTGCGCTCAATCCTCGGCGCGCTCATCGTCGCTTGGTGGTGCCGGCTCGATCTGCTCGGGAACGTTTTCCCGGTAGAACATTTCTTGCGCCGGACCCTTGCCGCTGTCCGGCGTGGCAACGGAAACGATGCCTTCCGGCATGGGCAGGAAGGACTCGGGCGTACCGCTCAGAGCCTTCGCCATGTAGCCGATCCATGCCGGCAAGGCAGCCGTTCCGCCGGTCTCGCCCTTGCCGAGGTTGCGCGGCTGGTCGAAGCCGATCCACGAACAGGCGACGACCGTCTGCTGGTAGCCGCAGAACCACGCATCCACGTGTTCGTTGGTGGTTCCCGTCTTGCCGGCCAGGTCCCTGCGCTTCAACGTCCCCGAAGCGCGCGCGGCGGTGCCGTAAATCGTCACGTCACGCAGCATGCTGTCCATCAGGTAGGCGTTGCGTGGGTCGATGGCCCGCAGGCTCTCGTCACCGGCGGTGACTGGCTCGGCCTGCGCCAGCACCTGCTTCCTGTCGTCAAGGATCGCGCGCACGACGTAGGGCCGGACACGGTAGCCGCCGTTGGCGAACACGGCGTACGCGGTGACCATCTCCCACGGCGTCACTGAGCCGGCGCCGAGCGCCATGGTCAGGTAAGGCGGGTGCTTGCTGGCGTCGAAGCCGAAACGGGTGATGTACTCCTGAATGAAGCGGACGCCACTGGCCTGCAGCAGGCGGATCGAGACCATGTTCTTCGACTTGGCCAGGGCCGTGCGAAGTCGCATGGGACCTTCATACCGCCCATCGTAGTTCTTCGGTTCCCAGGCCTGGCTGCCGGTTACCGTCGCCGGAAAGCTGATGGGCTCGTCATTGACGATCGAGGCGGGGGTGAAGCCGCGCTCCAGGGCACCGGAGTAGATGAACGGCTTGAAGCTCGACCCCGGCTGCCGCCACGCCTGCGTCACGTGGTTGAACTTGTTGCGCTGGAAGTCGAACCCGCCAACCAGAGCGCGGATGGCGCCATCCTTCGGATCAGCCGCCAGGAAGGCCCCCTCGACTTCAGGCATCTGGGCGATTCGCCAGTTGCCCTTGTCGTCGGTCTGCACGCGGATGATCGCGCCGCGGCGCAGGCGCTTGTTCGGAGGCGCCTTGTCGTCCACCATGCCCGCCGCGAATTTCAGGCCGTCACCGGTGATGCTGATCACCTCGCCACCGCGGCGGAACGCCCGCAGCTTGCGGGAATCGGCCTGCAGGACGATGGCCGGTTGCAGGTCTTCGGCCTCCTGGTAGTCGAGCAGCAATTCCTCGAGCGCCTCGTCGGTGTCTGACTTGATTGCCGTGACGTCGACGTAGGCTTCGGCACCACGATATCCGTGCCGGCGATCGTAGTCGAGAATGTTCTTGCGCACACTGGTGTAGGCGGCTTCCTGGTCGTCCTTGCGAATCGTCGTATAGACGCTCAGCCCACGGGTGTATACGTCGTCGGGAAACCGTTCGGCGGCGATCTGGCGTGCCATCTCGGTGACGAATTCGGCGTGGATGGGCGTGGCATTGCTCTCGCGCCGAAGCACCAGAGCCTGAGCCAGCGCAGCTTCGTGTTGGGTCTCGCTGATGAACCCGAGGTCGCGCATTCGACGCAGGACGTACTCCTGCCGGATGCGTGCGCGCTTCGGATTGACGATCGGATTGAAGGCGGAGGGTGCCTTCGGGAGCCCGGCCAGCATCGCCGCTTCGGCAAGCGTGAGTTCTCCGAGGGGTTTGCCGAAATAGATGTGCGCTGCGGCAGCAAAGCCGTAGGCACGTTGTCCGAGGAAGATCTGGTTGAGGTAGAGCTCGAAGATCTGGTCCTTGCTCAGGTTGTTCTCGATCTTGAACGAGAGCAGCGCTTCGTAGAGCTTGCGTGTGTAGGTCTTTTCCGACGACAGGAAGAAGTTCCGGGCGACCTGCTGGGTGATCGTCGAAGCGCCCTGGCGTTTGCCCCCACCCACCAGATTCGCGCGCAGCGCGCGCAGCACGCCCAGGGTATCGACTCCCCCGTGCTGATAGAAACGCTCGTCCTCGGCCGCGAGCAGGGCTTGCTTCAGGACGTCGGGGACGTCCTGGATCCTGACCACGGCACGCCGTTCCTCGCCGAACTCGCCAAGCAGATGACCGTCGGCCGTGAACACCCGCAAGGGGATTTTCGGTCGATAGTCGGTCAGAATCTCCAGCGATGGCAAATTCGGGTAGGCCAGGCTGAGGACGACGATCACCATCGCAAGTGCGATTGCGGCAAGTCCGAGAACTACGACCAGGGGATAGAGCAGCCAGCGGAGAGCGGTAGGCAAGAGAGAATCCGGCAGGGTTTTTCCACAGGCCGCCATTATATGGGAAGGCAGGCAGCGCGAGGCGGCCTGGACCACCGCTGGTTGCCGGGAATGGTCGGGGACGTCCCTTGCGCAAGACGAGTGGACCCGCCGCAGCGGTCACCCGACTGCACGCGAGCCGGCCCGTTGCGAGCGAAGTTCGCGTGGCTTTTCCGCGCCCAAGCGCGTTCAAACGGCTCCCTCACCACCGCGACGACCCGGCATCATGGAACAACCACCCCAGGCCTCTGCCGAGCGCGGCACCGGCGACGACTTTTCTCTTTTTGCCGGGCGCACTCTGTGAGCCCGCGGAGCCCTGCACTGATCCTCATGACCCACCCCCATGAGCCAGTGCGATGAGTTTACATTTCCTGCATTCCGCGCCGCCGATGGTACGACCAACAAACTGGCAGAATCGTACGTCTCCCGCTTCCGCCGTTTCCACATCGGCCAGATCCAAAAAGTGGCGCCGAAGTATCTCGACCACTACGCCAACGAGATGGCTTGGCGGGAAGACACCCGGCGCTGGCGCAACGGCGACATCTTCCGGGATATCGTCGGCAAGTGTGCCCGGGCCTTGGTGAGCCGGAACTGCTGCGGGTACTGGCAGGGCAACCACCGGCCGGGGGACGGCCTGGCGGTGTGAAGCGGTCAGCCGACCGCCCAGGTGGCGCCGTGCCCGTCGCGGCCGGCAAGGACCAGGGTCCCGGTACGCTGCAGGCGACGCACCGCGCCAATGGCGTTCTTCCGCATCGGCTCGATCACGACGGTGGTCGCTTCCAGTCCCCGGCGGGCCGTCAGCGCTCCGCCGATCTGGCGGCTGCTCACTGCCGCGCCTTGCGCCTCGCGGAAGATGTCGAGAACCATGCGCTGGCATTCGCCCGGCCGGAAGAAGCAGTTCCGCACCCGATGGGCCTTGCTCCGGATCGTCCGCAGGTCGATTTCCGGGGAAAACAGCTTGAGAGCCGCGTCGAGGTGGGCCAGATCATCCGCCAGACGTCCCATTTCCTTCCGATGATGCTCGATCAGCCCCGCCAGTCCCGTGCGCTTGGTGATCAAGGCCGCAACGACGTGGCTCTCTGTCTGCCGCCCGGTGTGGCGAGCGTGGCTGGAACAGGCGGTGCTCGCCGGGCGCATCGACGCGCCCGGGTTCGTCGGTGAGCCGCGGCCCTGCCTGACCGCCAAGTGGATCCCGCAGGGCTGGCAATGGGTCGATCCGCAGAAGGAGTCCAACGCCCTGAAGCTCGCCATCCGGGCGGGGCTCACGAGTCGCTCGGAAGCGATCTCGTCGTTCGGCTACGACGCTGAGGAAATCGACCGCGAGATCGCCGCCGACAACGCCCGGGCGCATGCGCTGCGGCTGGTGTTCGATTCCGACCCGCGGCAGGACAAGACCGCGCCGGCAGCCGATGCAGGGCGGAGCGAGCTTTCAGAGAACCCTGCCAAAGCCACTACGAGCGCTTGAGATCCCGATAGAGATTCTCGTGCGGGCCGACGGCTTCGAGGTAGATCAGGCGAACCGCCTCGTCGACGGTATAGCCGAGCAGGTACAACTGGTTCTGGCTGCGGAATTTGTAGACGAAGAGGTCGGCGAGATCGCCCTTCTTGCGCTCGCCGATGGCCGGATTACCGGCAACGATCTCGCTCGCCGCATCGACATCAGCGGCCACGTTATCGTGCAATTTCTTGTAAGCCCGGGCGAAGCGTCGGCTCTGTTTGAGCGAATAGCTCACGCCCGCCGAGACCGGCGAAGAAAGGGGGTGGCTTCTTCGCGAGGCTCCGCCATCGACGCCAGCGATTCGGCAATGAAGCTGGCCGGCAAGTCGGGATTGTCCAGCGCAGCACGACCGACCTTGGCCCAGTACTCGACCTGACCGGCAATGGTGCGGTGTTCGGCCATGGCTTCGGCGCGGGCCTGATCGTAAAGAGTCTGATCAATGCGAATGGATGTCGAGGTGGTCATGGAAGCGCTCCCAAAAAAAGCCCGCTCAACGAACCGGCAGAATGTTGCTACGATTGTAGTAGCACATCCCGAGGACTTCAACTGATGCAACTTCCTCATCTCGCGTCCCGTCTCTGTGGGACGCCGCCTCTGCTCGCCCGGGCCAAGCTCGACATCCTGCTCGCCGTCCTGAGCGATCGGATCGGCTGGCCCGAGCCGCGCACCGCGCAGGTGATTCCGCCGCCTCGCACCTTGCCCGACGCGCCGCCCGGTATCGCCGTGATTCCGGTCTACGGCACGCTGGTGCGCCGCGCGCTGGGTCTCGAAGCGGCCTCGGGCCTGACTTCCTGCGGTGAGATTGGAGCGCTCCTGGACGCCGCGCTGGCCGATCCCGGCGTGACGGGCCCCTGCTGCCGAACGGGAGTCTGTGCTGGCCCTTGCTGCTCGCCAGCTCCGACATCCTGCCAGTCACCGCTTTTCCAAAGACGCTCGATCAAGCGAACCACGCCCGCGCCTTGCCGCAGCTTGAAGAGGTAGGGTCGATCGATTGCTTCCAGTTCCTTCATGATCCGCTCGACCCCGCAGCCGATGTCGCCGCGCATCAGGCGCGGACGCGACTCGGGTGATGGGCTCCTGAGAAGATCGAGCAGTCGCGGCAGGCCGTAGCACCCAGCGATGGCCTTGCCACTCTGGACTTCGGCATCGAGGACCAAACGCATCCCGGAAATCCAGTAGGTGTGAACGACATGGCTTGGCCGACCGGGCTTTACCGGGTTGTAACCAATTTCCGCTCCGGCCTGATGACCATAGAGAACCTCGACCGTCGTGTCGATATCCAGGATCCACAGGGTCACCAAGGCCTCTCGAACGCTCTCGCTCAGCGCCGCTCCCATCCAGGCGCCGGTTCGCGCCAAACGAGCTTCTCGCTCCAGACGCTCCGCCTCGTAACAACGCTTCGGCGCGGGTGCCAAGTGCGCGAGCGCTCGCCGCAGACTCTCGTCGCTGATGATCGCACTCATGCCGAGGATCTCCCGTGCCACGCCATCGCTGCGCAGTCCCGTCACATGCGCATACCGCCGTTGTCCATCCAGAATCGACAGCAGCCAGGTACCCAGAACATTCCGCACAGACGGCGCATTGGGACAGCGCGACAGCAGCACCCGCCACTGCTCCGCGCCGCGCTTCACCCACAACCTCGTGCTCGTCGTCTCCATGCCTGCTCTCCATTCCGCCGTCTGAAGAAGGCATTCTCGGCAGGACGACGAGCGCGGGGAACAACGCCGGCTGGTTACCGGTTACCTTCTGACGATCTCGATGATGCGCCCGTCTGGCCGACATCAAGAGGGCTGAAGCGGACGTCGCGCTGCGCTTCGGTGACTCCTGTCACGTCCCGCCGACGGGCAGCAGCGGGCGGTCGTCTCGTTTCGCGACTGGCTCTTCCGGGATGCCGCTTCGTATCGGCGGCCGGCAGCAAAGGAGACCCCGGCCGATCCGGAACAGGAAGCGCCCCGGTGACGGCTGACCGCCGTGGCGCAGCGGGTGCGCCAGGTCGCTCGCCTGCCGCACCCGCCCTGCCGACATCTCCAGCGATGGCGGCTGCCTGTTCACGCCCGTTGCTGGCAACGCTGCGTGCGCGTCGGTTTTCGCGGAACGGGGCAGGCTCCATGACCGCGTCCAAGCTGTCCGCCGTTCAGCCTTTCTTCTGTTGCGCCAGGGTCGGCAGCACCAGCCGGAAGCGGATCGCCGCCAAGCGCAGGCCGAGGACGATCGCCATCCCGGCCCAGGAGGCGTAGACGGGTGCGACACCTGCCTCCTGCAGCGCGATCATCGTCAGCGCTCCGGCCCAGGCCGCCGAAGCATAGAGTTCGCCCTGCAGGAAGATCAACGGGACGTCGTTGCACAGGATGTCGCGCAGGACGCCGCCGACGGCGCCGGTGATCACCCCCATCAGGCTCGCCACCAGCCATGGGGCGTGCCATTGCAGCGCCACCTGCGTGCCAACGATGGTGAACAGAGCGAGGCCGATGGCGTCGGGAATCAGGAACAGCCGCGGCGGCACGCGGCAGGCTCGAGCGACGAAGAAGGTGACGACGGCAGTGCCGAGGGCGGCTGCGAGGTAGGCCTGGTCGACGACCCAGAAGACGTTGCGGTCGAGCAGCAGGTCGCGCACCGTGCCGCCGCCGAGCGCGGTCGCCACGGCGACGAGCAGCGCGCCGATCAGATCCATCTGCTTGCGCGCTGAATCGAGGACACCGGTCAGCGCATTGACCGCCACCGCCGCCATGCCGACCCAGTAGAGCAGCGCCTCGATGCTCATCGCTCGCCCACCGGCAGCGCCGTCTTGTCCACCACGCGCCGCAGCACGAAGCTCGAATGCACGCCGGTCACCCCCTTGATGCCGGTGATCCGGTTGAGCAGCAGGTCCTGGTAGGCGTCCATGTCCTGTACCACGACCTTGAGCTGGTAATCGGCCGCCTGGCCGGTGATCAGCAGGCATTCGATGATCTCCGGGATCTCGCGGATGGCTGCCTCGAGCTGGCTGAAGCGCTCCGGCGTGTGCTGGTCCATCGAAATGTGGATCAGCGCCATCAGGGACAAGCCCAGCGCGCGCGGGTCGAGCAGCGCGCGATAGCCGATGATCAGACCGGCCTCCTCGAGCGCCCGCACGCGCCGCAAGCACGGCGAAGGCGACAGGCCGATGCGCTCGGCGAGATCCTGATTGCTGATCCGCCCGTCCTCCTGCAGCACCTGCAGAATCCTGCGATCGAAACGATCCAGTTGCATGCCATTGCCCGCCAACCACCATGAAAGGCATCAATGGTAACATGTATGGCGATCTGCGCAATATTCTGCCAATCTGGAACCAATCGGAGGAGAACAACGCAAGCACCTGCCGGCGCGTTGCGGGTAGCATCCCCACCGTCAGTAAACCACAGCAGAGCACTCGAGGAGCCGCAGCATGTTGAAGAACCCCGCCAGCAAGTACACCCCGTTCCCGCCGGTCCGACTCAGCGACCGGCAATGGCCCAACCGCACGATTGACAGCGCTCCGATCTGGATGAGCACCGATCTGCGCGACGGCAATCAGGCGCTCCTCGAGCCGATGAACGTCGAGCGCAAGATGCGCCTGTTCCAGACGCTGTGCGACATCGGCTTCAAGGAGATCGAGGTCGCGTTTCCGTCTGCCTCGCAGACCGATTTCGACTTCGTCCGCAGCCTCATCGAGGGACAGCACATCCCCGACGACGTGACCATCGAAGTCCTGACGCAGGCGCGCGAGCACCTCATCCGGCGGACGATCGACTCGCTCGCCGGTGCGCGGCGCGCGATCGTCCATGTCTACACCGCCACCTCGAAGCCCTTCCGCGAGAAGGTTTTCGGCATGAGCCGGCAGGAGGTGGTCGACATGGCGGTCAGCGCCGTGCGGCTGATCCGGCAGCTGACCGCCAAGCGGCCGCAGACCGAATGGGTGCTCGAGTACAGCCCGGAGACCTTCACCGCCACCGAACTCGACTTCGCGCTCGAAATCTGCGACGCGGTGACTGCCGCCTGGGGCGCGACACCGGAAGACAGGGTGATCCTCAACCTGCCGACGACCGTCGAGGTGACGACGGCGAACGTCTACGCCGACCAGATCGAGTGGATGCACCGCCACCTCGCCCGCCGCGACAGCGTCATCCTCAGCGTGCACCCGCACAACGACCGTGGCACGGCAGTCGCTGCTGCCGAGATGGCGTTGATGGCCGGCGCCGAGCGCGTCGAAGGCTGCCTGTTCGGCAATGGCGAGCGCACCGGCAACGTCGACATCGTGACGCTGGCGCTCAACCTCTACACGCAGGGGATTTCGCCGCAACTCGACTTCTCGGACATCAACGCCGTCGCACGCACCGTCGAACACTGCAGCCGGCTGCCCATCCACCCGCGCCACCCCTATGTCGGCGACCTCGTGTTCACGGCCTTTTCCGGCTCGCACCAGGACGCGATCCGCAAGGGCTTCGGCGCCCAGCGCGCCGACGGCGCCTGGAATGTTCCCTACCTGCCGATCGATCCGGCCGACGTCGGCCGCAGCTACGACTCGGTGATCCGTGTCAATAGCCAGTCAGGCAAGGGAGGCATCGCCTACCTGCTCGAAGCCGAGTACGGCGTCGTCCTGCCGCGCCGGCTGCAGGTCGAGTTCTCGCGCGTGGTGCAGGCGCACACCGACAGCCACGGCGGCGAGATGAGCGCCGCCGAGATCTGGCGGCTGTTCGCCAGCACCTACCTCGCCGGCGAGACGCCGATGCGCTATGTCGAGCATCATCTCTTCGAGCACGGCGAGGCGCAGGGAATCCGCCTGACGCTGGAGATCGACGGGCGCATCCACCTGCTCGCGGGTGAAGGCAACGGCCCGATCGACGCCACCGTGCATGCGCTGCACAGCATCGGCATCGGCGTGCAGGTGCGCAGCTACGAGGAGCGTTCGATGGCCGGCAAGGGCAGCGATGCCAACGCCTGCGCCTTCCTCGAGCTGGCACGCGCCGGCAGCAGTGGCGAGTGTTACGGCGTCGGCATCGACGGCAACATCGTCACCGCGTCGATCCGGGCGCTGGTCAACGGCGTCAACCGTCTGGCGACGAGCGCCACCGGGGCGGGCGGCGAGACGCGTGCCGCCTGAGCGAGGGTGCATTGATTGCTCATTCGCATGCTCGACCGGCGGCCGTGCCGGTGTGGCTACTGGTGTCGCTCTTCCCCTGCGACGCGCTGCCCGGCGCTCGCCCAGGCGTCAGCGACCATCGCCGAGGCGGACGGGATCGGCAATGTCGATGTCAACATCGTCTACTACCCGGATCTCGGCTGTGCCGGGTGCGCCGGCAAGTCCCGGTTGCAGGTGCCCCGGTGGCGGCGCGGTCACCAGCGAGCCACCGTCACATCGCGCGGCAGATCCCCAAGACCGTCGTTCTGGTGATCAGCCGACAGACCCGCGCCCGGGCTCGGCCGTCGACTTCGCAGCCATGTCTGTCGCACGCCAGGCCGCGTGCGGTCGACCCGCACCGGGAAGGCTTCGCGCGCATGCATCCGCTGATCTCGCGAAGCATCGATACCGATCTCTCAGTGCACGGCGAAGACATGGCGGATCAGCAAAAAAGCCAGTACCCACATGGTGCACCCGATCAGCCCATCCAGAATCTGCCACGCCCCGGGGCGGGCAAAGCAGGGCGCCAGCCAGCGCGCGCCAAGACCGAGCGCGCCGAACCACAGCAGACTGGCGGTACAGGCGCCGGCAACGAACCAGCCGCGCACCGGAGATGGCTGCTGCGCACCGATGCTACCCACCAGGAGCACGGTATCGAGGTAGACGTGCGGATTGAGCAGAGTGAACGCGGCCGCCTGCGTCATCGCCGCGCCGCGACTGAGCGCAGTCGTTCCGCCTGCCGTCCGCAGTCGACGGGTCTGCCGCGCACGTCGCAGCGCCTGCAGCCCGTAAGCCGCCAGGAATGCCGATCCGGCCAGCGCCAATCCCTGCGTCAGGATGGGACTTTCTCCCAATGCCTGCGCCATGCCGGTCACCCCGATGGTGATCAGCACGGCATCCGCGATGGCGCAGAACATCACCACGCTGCCAACATGTTCACGGCGCAGGCCCTGACGGAGGACGAACGCATTCTGTGCGCCGATGGCGACGATAAGGCCGAAACCCAATGCGAGGCCTTGGGCAAAGGCGGGAAGAAGCAGCGTTGAGCTTTCGGGTGATGGCAGCATTCGTGTAGCTTGACGCTCTTGCAATGTAAAGACAAACTATCTCTACTGAAGCCGATCAAGGAAGGCTGCATCAATGCTCGACTGCGCGTCGCTTTTTGCCTTGGCTGCAGTCGTTCGCGAGGGCAGTTTCGCGCGCGCGGCACGCGCGCTGAGTGTCACGCCGTCGGCGGTTGCGCAGCGGATTCGTCTTCTACTGGCAACAAGCACGCGCGGCGTCGCTATTGCTCGACGGATTGACCCGCCGGGTCGTGGCTGCCGCTGAGGCCGCATTGATTGCCGCTTGAGAAGTCCTGATGCAGGCGCTCGAGCACTTCATCCGCAGCGACATCTGCACGCCGCAGAGCCGGTTTCGCAGCACCCCTTCCGGAAAGAGCGCGGCTGGAAACGCTAGCCTGCAGGTCGAATCGCGACCAGGGCAATGGCGCTTGTCAGCGCAGCTCGTAGCACAGCCCGCCGCCGCCATGCAGGATCTCGGTTAATGTGAAAGCCGCGTCTGCGACTCGCGAATCTCCCTTCTCCCGTGCGCGCGAGAAGGGCCGGTGATGAGGGCAACGGTCATGGCTTTCATCACCAGGGTGTGTCGACAGTCATGACCGTTAGCCCGGATCGGCCAGCGAACGGGCGTTTGCTGGCGGATGTCGTCGCTCGCCGCAGTGCGCTTGGTCGCCTCGCCAATCGTGACGCGACCGTGCTCACGGGCGAACTCGCCGATCTGCAGCGATGCTTGATGCCGAGACGGCGAGTTCCGCCAGAAACGGCGTCAAGTCCGCGGCGCGGCCAGGCTCGGGCGGCGAGACGCGCCGCCTGAGTGGCAAGTACCTTCTGACGAGCAGAGTCGACAGGGCAGCGCATGGTCTGCATCGCCGCGATTTCACTTGACTCGGGGATCCGCTCGTGCGTAATCTCCCGCGCAGTCGTGGAATTGCGCCCTGATCGGCACTGAGGAGATAGCCCATGTCCTGCTTCGACGAACGATGCTCCTGGCGATCGCAGGTCGTCAGGCTCGCGCTCAGCATCAGTGTCGCTGCCTTGTCGGCAACGGTATCCGCGCAATCGGAAGGCGGTCTTTACATCGCCGGTGAAGGTTTCAGTTTCCAGGCGGCGGCCGAGCAGGGAATGGCCAAAAACCCTCGTGGCCGGCGCTTCTTTCTGCTGTCGATACCACCCGAAACCGCAGCGCTCTCCAGGACTGCAGCGGAGCCCCTTGCCGCTGTGCGCGATCGGGTGATCGCCGCCAACGGCGTCTTGTTTGTCTGCCGACGAGATGTCGACAACGGCAGGATCGACCTGTCCGCTCTGGTTCCGGAGGTCATGGCAGTGCGCGGCTGGCCACCGCCGGGCAGCAAGCAGATACCCAAGGGCGAACGCTACTTCCCGGACGAAAACCCGGACAGCTTTCCGAAGGCCAATGAGTCCCTGCGGCGGCTGCGGACCACCTGCTCCTGAGGCAAGACCATGAAAACCCATGAATCCAACGCCCTGCAATGTCGGAGACCCCGAATGAAACTGCTTGCTCGCTGTGCCGCCCTGTTGGTTCCGATACTCGTGGCCTTGCCGCAGGTCGAGTCCGCCGAGGTCCTGAACGGCGTGAAGTCGCGTGGGCAACTGCGCTGTGGGGTGAGCGAGGACATTCCCGGCTTCTCCGAGCGCGATGCCAATGGGTACTGGCGCGGACTGGAAGTCGACTTCTGCCGTGCGGTCGCTGCGGCGGTGCTGAATGACCCGGAAAAAGTGGAGTTTGTGCCGCTGCAGACCACCGCACGATTTCCCGCGCTGCAGACGCGCAGGGTCGACCTGTTGCTCGCCAACACCACGTGGACCCTCACCCGCGAAGCCGTATTGCGGGTACGCTTTCCCGGCATCCTCCTTTACGATGGCCAAGGCTTCATGGTCGCTGCCGCCGCCAAGTTGGCAACGCTCGCCGAGCTCGACGGTGCGACCATCTGCGTCGAGAAGGGGACGACGCACCAGCGTACCCTGGAGGCCCATTTCAAGGCGAACGGCAGGTCGGTCCAGCCTCTGCCCATGGCATCGGCCCAGAAAGCGGCGGCAGCGCTGTTCGCCGGCCAATGCCAAGCCTATACCGCGGACTCTGGCGAACTGGCGGCCATGCGTCTGCGTGCGCCGGGAGGTCCCGGTTCTTTCGTGATCCTGCCCGAACGTATCTCCAGGGAACCGCTCAGCCCGGTCGTCTGGGGCGGCGACCCGGAGTGGGCGACGGTGATCCGTTGGGTTCTGAACATCCTGATCCTCGGGGAGGAATACGGCGTCACCCGTGACCGGATCGATGAGGAGATCAGGGACAACAGGAACCCCCTGCTGCGACAGGATCCCTACGAGGGCAAGATCATCGCGCAGGCGCTGGGAATCGAGCCTCAGTGGGGGATCCGGGCCCTGCGGGCCGTCGGCAACTACGGCGAGGTCTTCGAGCGCAACCTCGGGCGAAACAGCCCGCTCAAGATCGAGCGCGGTCTCAACCGGCTGTGGATGCACGGTGGACTCCACTATTCGCCAGCGATCGACTGAGTGAAGCCCAGATGACGGACTTCCAGATCAACCTCACCATCGTCGTCTTTGTCGCAGTCATCCTCTGCATCGCCTTCGATCTTGTCGACATGGTGGTCGCCGCCCTGCTTGGGGTGAGTACGCTGATCGCCTTCGGGATCCTCGACGGCAGCGACCTGATGCCGATCGTGCACACCGCCGGTGGGCCGCTGTCGTTGCTCTTCGGTGGCATGGTGGTGGCGCGGGTGATCGGCAAGACGGGTATCTTCGAGCGGATCGGCGATATCTTCCTGCGCGCCAGCGGCGGCAGCGGCAAGCGGCTGCTGCTGCTGATCGTCGCGATGGTCGCACCCATTTGCGCCGTCCTGCCGAACGCCACCGCGGTCATCCTGGTGGCGCCGGTCATCGTCAACGTCTGCCGGGCGCTCAAGGTTGACTTCGTTGGACCCGTGATCATCACGGCGATCGTCAGTAACGCCGCGGGGATGCTGACGCTGGTCGGCGACCCCGCCACCTTTCTCGTCGGCAGTGCGATCGGGCTGTCATTCCCCGATTATCTACGGCAGGTCAGCCTGGGTGGTCTGCTCGCCGTGCTCGCGGTGGTGCCGCTGCTGCCGCTACTGTTGCCCAAGGTCTGGGCGGCGCGGGTGACTCTGCCGGAGACGCGCCCACCCGTTCCCATCGAGCGGCCCGCTTTCCTGATACTGTCGCTGCTCGTGCTGCTGCTCATGGTAGCCCTGTTCATGATCGGCGAGTACCTGCCGACGCGCATCGTCCCGCCACAGGTCGCGATCATCGGCGCAGCACTGGCGCTGCTCCTGGTCTATGGCGTGCGCATCGAGCCGGTCGGCGAGGTGATCCGGGACGTGGATTGGAAGACGATCCTGTTTCTTGGCGCCATCTTCACGCTGGTCCAGGCATTCATCAAGACCGAGTTGCTGCAAGGGCTGTCGGTCCAGGTCTACCAGTGGTTCGGCGCCGACCTGATGCCGGTGGCTTTCGTGTTGCTCGCCGGCATCGGGGTGCTGTCGAGCCTGCTGGCCAACATTCCCGTGGTCGCCGCCGCCTTGGTCATGGTCACCGGTTACCTGGTGGCGGCCGGTGCGGCTCCGGAGATCGCGCTGGCTCCGGGTTTCGTCAACTGGCCATCGGCCACACTGCCGGTATTCGTCGCGATGATGTTCGGTGGCACCCTCGGCGGCAACGCGACGCTGATCGGCGCCGCGGCCAATGTCGTCGCCGTCGGCATCTGCGCGGCAAATGGCCAGCGTGTGAGCTTCGCGCAGTTCCTGCGTATCGGGCTGCCCATCGCGGCGCTGCAGTTGTCGGTCGGAGCGCTCTATGTCTGGGCTCTGGCCGCGATTCTGGATTAGTTGCTCAGTCCGGACGTCGCCTGACGTCGATGCCCGCGAGCCTGCGTCCTGGCGACAGTCGGGGGGCTCGAGCGTGCAATGCGCCCCTGGGCCAAGACGCTGCCGAGGAGGGTCAGCACCGACGTGGCCTGTCAGACAGAGTCGTCTCTGGCGTTGCGGACCCAGCCGCGCAGCAGGGCCAGCAGCGAACTTCCGGTCAGCATGCCGAGAAGGTAGATGCCGATGACCAGGAGAAAGATCGGCATGGTCATGCTCATGCCCAGCAGCGAAACCGTGACGGCGGTCAGGTTCTGGACCTTGAAGAGCAGCACGATGGCAGTGGCAACCACCACCAGTCCGATATAGACGTAACGCATTTCATCTCCTCCTCTACTTGGCCTCAGCGTTGGCGTTGAGCACGCGCTGCCCGTCCGCGCGATGCACGTCAAGCATGCCGCCGCGCACGCTCCACTTCGTCGCCGTCGCCAGCGCCGCCAGGAACTCACGTTCCTGCTGCATCACGCCTTCTCCAGCGCAGGCCTTGCGCGTCGTGCTGGTCGGCCCGACGGTCATCCGCTCGCCGTCACTCGTGTAAGGCGCGCGGAAGCTGTTGCAGCCGGCGTGCCCCTGTACCATTCCGTCGCCGAAGGAGAGCGTCAGGTCGGTTCCGGCCAGCGGTCCCACCACCGCGTCCCGACCGTTGTTGAAACCGGTGACATGCCAGACGACGCCTGCCAGCGTTGGCGCGGGTTCGGCCTGAAAAGTGAGCGCCGCACCCGCTTCCGGGGTGAGCGTCAGCCGGTCGCCATCGATCGCGTAGCGAACCGTGCCGGCGAGTGCGCCCTGAACCGCCTTCTCGATCGCCATGGCCGGAGGCGGGCAGGCCATCATCGTCCCAGCCAGGGGGGCGAAGCTGACGCGGCCGCCGTCGATCGTGTAGCCGCCAAAAAACTGGTTGCAACCGGAAAACCCGTCGACTCGCCCGGCCTCGAAGCGAGCTGTCACCGGCCGCCCGGTCTGGCCGGCGATGCCCGGCTTCCTGCTACCGATGGTGCTGAGGCGCCACGTCGGCCCCTCGATGGTCATTGCCAGTGGCGACGTCGTCTTGGTCGCAGCCGGAACTCGGCAACAGCCGACGAGCAGGCGACCATTGGGCAGCGACACGCGCGCGGTGACCGGGTGCTGCACCTCGGACATGCCATCGCTGCAAGTGGCATCGGTGAGGAAGGCCACCAGTTCACCAGCCCGGCCGCTCGTCGGCCTACCACGCCATGCGCGCTCCTTCGGCGCCTCGAGACGCGTCTCCCTGCCGCGGTAGTCGACGGCCACTTGATCGGGCAACTCGAGCCGTGCCGCGCCGTGTGCGGTGAACGACAGACTCCATGAAGGCTCGTTGCCGAAACAGATCAGCGATGCCTCCGCTGCCGCGGCGGGCAGCGAGGAGGCGAGGCAAAGCGCGAGCGCAGCGGCGGACTTCAGCATGTTGAAGGTTCGTTCCCGATCAAGAAAACCCTGCAAGGCCACGCGCCGCGGGCTGTGGTCGGGTGCGAGTTTGAGCCGGGACTGCGGGGCCGGCAGCCAACGAACGGTCATGACTGTCTGGTCCTGCCACCATCACTCGCCGCACACCAGGCGAATGCGGCGCTCGGCAAGCGCGAAGGCCTCATCGGTGTCGGCATTCAAGGCTTGCAGTTTGGCCTGGTCGCAGGCACTGGCCGCCTGCATGTCGGCAGCCACTGCTGTCGTGCCGGCGGGCTGTCCCATCTGCGCGGGTGCGCAGCGGTCATCGGACACCAGCCGGATGTTGTTGAACTGGCCCTGCTCGATCGCCACGCAGTCCCCGACTCTCTTGCCTGCCTGATCGGAAACGATGCGGACAGTTGAACCGCCGCCAACCTTGACCGTGTATTCGAAGGACTGCGAGCGCCCGGCGAGGTTGCCAACCCCCCGACCGGCTGCTGCGCCCCCGAGGGTGCGCAGGGCACGATTGCTGCCGGACTGCCCGCTGCCGGTCAACAGGCCTATGCCGCCGCCGACGATGGTGCCGACGTTCTGAGCAGTCGTGTCGGTAACGGTCGTGGCAACGACATTGGTGACGCGCCCGTACTGCACTCGCGATTGAGCGCCGGCGAGGGTTGAGGTCAGACCGAGTGCCAGCGTGACTGCGCCAAGCGTGGCGTTGACCAATGGATTCGATTTCATCGACTTTCTCCAGAGTGCTTGAGGGTAGGTAGCACGAGCCCGAACGGCTCGCTGGCACGGCTCAACAGACTGCGTTCAGGCGAGGGCTTTTGCCTTGAGCTTGGCAAACTCTTCCGGATTGATCGTACCGGCGTCCAGCAGCGCCTTGGCGTCGGCGATCTGTTCGGCGGGCGATTTTCCGGCCACCTGTCTGATGTAGGACTCCGCCTCGGATCGCGACTGTTCGTACGAGGCGCGTTGCCTCGCGGCCATGCCTTTGCCACGAGTGATCACATACACCAGTGCGGTCAACATGGGCACGAAGAGCAGGCAGATGAGCCACAAGGCCTTGGAGCCACCGCCGAGATCACTGTCATTGAAAAGATCGGCAATGATGCGGAACAGGATCAGCAGATACCCCACGAAAAGGAATGCCGACGCGATCAGCCACATGAAATCCCAGAAATTGCTCATCAGGCATCACCTTTCAAAAAACCGCGGGAGTCTCGGGATGCGGCCTCGTGCATTGTGCCCGGAGTTCAGCCGCGCAGCAAGCTTCGGCATGGGGCTCCGTCAACGAATTGCGCGAGCGCTTGGTGGTCCCTGCTTTGCGTCGGCATGCCATCGCTCTGCCGATGCGCAAGCGCCGCAGCAGCATAGTGGGGCCTTGATCGGGGCCGTCAGCGCGAAGTGGCGGTGCCGAAGCGCGGGCGCGGTTGTCGCTCAGCGGTACCGCGCCATAGCCCGTGGGATATTGCGCAATCAGGCAGCCGGCAAGGGCCGGAAGCTCGGGTCCGTAGGCGCTCCAAGTGCTGCCCTTGCGCAGCATCCCGGCCAGTTGCCACAACGGAGTAGCGAGCGGATAACGATCCGAATCGGCCGCAACAGCACTTTTTTCGGCCAAGCCTCTAGCTCCAGGTTCCGCGCTTGCCGCTTGGCAAGACGCTGGCGCGGCGGCTGCGGGCGAAAGTGCCCGCCGACCGCCACCGGAGTTCAGAACCGCCCGATGAAGGTGGCGCCGAAAAAGGGTGCCGGGTCGAAGTCGTCCTTGCGCAACAGGTTGCCGGATGAGTTTTCCACCCGGAGTTGCCCGGCCACCACAGCACCGCCGTAGAGGTGCAGCGCCATCTGGTCGCTGAACTGGCGCGTGACGCGCAGGAATACCGGCACTCCGCGCTCCTCGCCAACTCCGTTCGGCGTCGGGCCATCGTCACTCAGGCGAAAGCGCATGACCCGGTAGGACACACCGACGCCTGCGGTCCAACCGCCGTCGAACTGGTAGTCCAGTTCGATACCCGCAGGGCCGGTCGGCCCGCTCGCCAGGGGGTTGATCAGGCGCCAGCGCTCGCCCAGGCGCCAATCGACGAGCAGGAACGGGAACACGCTGGTCTTCTCGATGCCATCGAAAACGCCGATTCCCAGACCGAGGAGATTGCCATCCGCGAACCGTCTGGTGCCTGAGAAAAGGGCGCCCCAGACGAGCGAGTCACCCGTATGGGCACCGTTTTCCCGGAACCAGTCGACCGACGGCGCTACTCCCAGTCGCCAGCCATCGCCAACCGTGAAGGACATCGGCAGGCTGAGGCCGTAACGCTGGACGACGCCCCAGGGTGATCGGCCGCCCAACGAGCTTGGGCTCGAAAAGGAATAGTCCAGATAGTCGTAGTTGAGCGTCACACCCGCCCGAGTGCCGCCACCAAAGTCGTAGGAAGCGCCGCCCCGCACGACCGCGCCGCCGACGCTGAAATCACCGCCGCCATCGAGGTCGGCGCTCCCCTGGTAGACCGGCGTGAGCGAAACGAAAGGCTGCCAGCCTGCAGCTGCACGCCCCTGCGCCGGAGCTTCCTCGACCGGGTCGACATAGGCGCCGGCCTGCGCCGGACCAGCCGCCGCGAGCAGTACGCCAAGCACCGCCACGGCTGCAACGCGCGTAGAGAAAAAGTTCATACCGCCCTCGCCAAAAAATTGGTCACACCGTACAAGCATAGCGTTCATCTCCACGGCCTGGTGCGTCGGCTGCCGCCGACTCCGTTGCCGAATGAGCCCTCTGTTGCACGGGAGCAACAGGCTGTCATCCGGCACGGCGATAGAAACGTGGCAACTTCCTGCCGGCGGCGTGTCTGGCACACCGGCCGCGAACCGATGCCCCCCTTCACGGCCCCGCGAAAGGCTGCAATTCTTCATCGGACGGCAGCAGCGTGGAAAACACGGCTTCCAGTCGGACCGGCAGTCCCGCCACTGCTGTCGTGGCAATGTTGAGTCCCGAAGGACCCGACGGGCGCTCGATCTCGCCATCGATTCGTTCGAGCAGGTACGGGAAAAACGGGTTGGATGACAGCCGCGTCAGGAAGTCCTGGTCGACGATCAGCGCGCCACGTTCGCCGCGGGCATCCATCGCGCCCAGATTGTAACCGTAGTCGTCCTTCGTCTTCGGGTCGGGATACATTCCGTACAGTGGATCATTCATTGGGATCGGGATCGAGAGGTGCGACAGGGAAAAGATTCCTGGCGGGTACGGCAGGCTCAGCGGGCGAACGACGGGTTGCAACTGGCCGGGCGCGATGCTGCGCTCGACCGTCATCTCGCTGTCGTCGCTCGCGTTGGCGATGGTGGTGAAACGATAGCTCACGGGGGTCGTGGGGGCGAGGCGCTCGACTGCGACGTAGGAAGACGGACGCAGCAGCGGGGCGAACTTGAGGGTCCGATTCACGTCAAAGAGGACAATTTCACTGCCGTTGTCCGGCAGATTCGCGTAGAGCGCGGTAAGGATCGCCGGTGTGCTGACGGTGAAATCGATCGCCGACTGGAAGGTCAGAACGGGCGGCAGGCCGCCGAGTTGGCCCGCTCGCGCAAGGCGCTGGATCTGCGCCTGTAACGCGTCGGTGAGGCGGAATGACTGGCGCGCGCCGTTGACCGGGAAGGAGTTGTACTTGAACGGATTGAACTCCGGAACGACGCTCAGCCAGGCGGCATTGGCAAATGGCGGCAGCAGGGCCGGCAGGCTGGCGAGACCGGCAAAGCGGGCAAACCGCGTGATGCCGATCATCGGGGTGAACAGGATGATGCGCTCGGCGCGCGCGAGGCGCGGGTCTTCCAGGGCATCGAGAGAGTACTTCATCGCCAGCGCGCCGCCGTTCGAGAACCCCACCAGATGCAGAGGTGCGGGAGCAGGGACTCGCCGACGCGCTTCGCGTATGGCGAGGCGCGTTGCGGCCATCCAGTCTTCCCAGCGGACCTTGCTCAGGCCGGCGGGAACGGTGCCGTGGGCCGGCAAGCGGAGGCCAATGGTGACGAATCCGTGCTCACGATAGTGTCTCGCGAAATGCCGCAGGCTGTAGGGCGAATCGGTCAGACCATGCAGCAGGACGACCACGCCAAGCGGTTTGCCATCGGGTTCCATGACGTAGGAGCGGTTCCAGTCCTGCGCAAACCGCGCGGGGTAGACCGGGCTCGCCTCGAAGTAGCGGTTGATCGGCACACGCTGGTCGGGCGCCAGCTTCTGGCTGACCTCGCTGCGTACGCTGGTCATGATCTCGTTTTCCTGCGCGAGGTAGCGAGTCCAGTCGGCTGCGTCGAGTTGATCCGCCGAAAGTTCGGTTGGCACGAAGGTATGCCATGGCTGCAAGGGTGGGCCGCCAAGCACACGAAACGACCGCAGGGCCAGCAGCGCCACACCGATCACAAGGCTCAACAGCAGTACCCACTTCAGGACTCTTCCGAAGGCTCCCAGCATAGTCTCGCCTTGACATGTTTCCTGGCATCCGCTTCTCAGCGCGCCACGTTGGACGGATGGACAACTTGAACTTGCGGGCGAAAGTATGGCCGGCCGCAGAGCCGGCAGTCAATCGAAAAAATTCTCGGCAGCGCACCCGACAAGCCCAAGCAGGCTCCACGGCCTCTACCGATAAGGAGCGAACGCCTCGGAGTCCTGGCGGCGTCCTTGGCTGACCGCAGGACAAGCCCTCTACGCCTTGCGCAAGCAGACGGTCGAGCCGGTCTTCGGCATCATCAAGTCGGTCATGGGCTTTCGCCAGTTCTCGCTGCGCGGTTTCAAGAAGGTCACGGGGGAGTGGACGTTGGTCTGCTAGTCGTCGCGCGGCACGACCTTCTCCCACGGCCCCGGGCACTGCATCACCGCGGGGTAGTAGCCGCCGTTGGCACGGCAGTAGTACCAGTAGCCGGGCTCCAGCGCTTGGCCGGCGTCCTGCTCCTGGGGAGCCGCATCGGCACCCCTTTCGACATAGACGACTGGCGGCGGCACCGTCACCACAGGCGGATACAGGACTGGCGGCGGGTAGTAGACTGGCGGGCCCCAGGGCCAGCCCCAACCCGGTGTGGCACCGAAGTAGAAACCGACGCTCGGCCCATAGGGTCTCCAGCGCGGACCATAGTAGCCGCCGCGCGGTCCGTAATAGCCACCGCGCGGACCATAGTAGCCGCCGCGCCCGCCAACGACGACGGCGCCGCCGGAGACCGAAGCAGCGCCGTAGCCACGCCCGTCGGCCAGAGTGGTGACGGGTTGCCAGGCCAGCACCAGAAGCAACGCTCCGATCGTCTTCTTCATCATCATCAACTCTCCGCTGCCACATTGCGCCGGCGCCCTGGTTGCCGAGTCAGCTTGCTGACCGGGGCGCAACGCCGGGTGCGGAAGATCGACAGCCACATCACCTCCCACAGCATCCGGCCTGACCCCGAAACAACGCAGTAACGCCGCTTCCCGCCGACAGGCGGACCACAGGGGACGGCAGCTCACACGCCCCAGGGCTCGTGCCGCTCGGCGTGACCGACGTCCGTCGCGGTCAGTGCAACGATCTCTTCGACGATCGCCTGCAACGCGGTGCAGCGCCATCTGATCTCGAGGTCGAAGAGGCGGAAGCCATAGATCCGTTCTGCGTCATTAGCATACGCCGGCCGCGGGTCCTGTGCCAGCACCTCGGTCAGCAGTTGCTGCAGACGCGGCCAGCGCAACGACTGCTGCCGCAACTGCGCCATCGCCGACGGACGGAACTCGACGGCCAGTCGTGGCGGAGGCCCGGGCACGAAGCCAGAGCGCGCCTGCGCTACGCTGTCGACGAACGGCAGGTAGGGCTTGATGTCGATGACCGGCGTGCCATCGAGCAGATCGACCCCGGCCAGTTCGAGGACCACGCCGGCGCGCGTGTCGATGGCGGTCAGTTCGACGAGCGACAAGCCGATCGGGTTGGGACGAAAGGGGCTGCGACTGGCAAAGACGCCGACCCGCCGGTTTCCTCCGAGGCGCGGCGGGCGGACCGTCGGACTCCACCCGCCCGCACTGCGATGGAAGATGAAGCTCAGCCAGAGGTGCGAGAAACCTTCCAGGCCGCGCACCGCTTCGGCGCGATCATAGGGTCGCAGCAGGCGCAGCCGACCGACGGCATGCGGCGCCAGTCGCGGTTGGCGCGGAATGCCGAAGCGGCCCGGAAACGGCGTCTCGAGGTAACCGATCGGCGACAGGACGAAGTCCGACACCGCTAGCGCACACTGGCGTGGCGGCTCTCGCCGCCAAGGCGCACGCGCGCCGCGAGGCGATCAGCCGGCGAGCAGCGACAGGGCATGACTGGCCATCGCCTGGGCGACCGTCTCCGCTTCGCCAATGGCACCGGCAAGGTCGAAGATGGTTCCCGGGTGCTGCTGTCGCAACTCGGCGAGCAGCAGCGGCACATCACGCTTCAGATGTCCACCACGGGCGATGAACATCGGCAGGACCAGGATTCGCTCGACACCGTCGGCAACCAGCGACTCGGCGCAGCCGCGCAGGTCCGGCGAGATGAACTCGAGGAACGCCAGTTCGACACGCAGGGCAGGTGCCTGCTGGCGAAGCAGCAGGCACACGCGCTGCATCGGCCGCGCCCACTCGGGGTCGCGGGCACCATGCGCAAAGAGGATGAGGGCGGTTTCCGGCATGGCGACAGTCTAGCGCATCGGCGGCCGGCTGGCGGCGATCAGTCGAAACCGGCGACGGCGGCGATATCCTGCGCCCGCGCCACCAGGTGGTCGGCGCCCCAGGCCTCGATCGGTTCGCCATCGCCCAGGTAACCGTAGCGCACGGCCACCGTCGACATCCCGGCCGCCCGACCGGCCTGGATGTCGCGCACATCGTCGCCGACGTAGAGGCAGCGCGCCGCGTCCGCGGCGAGCAGGCGGCACGCCAGTTGCATCGGCTGCGGCGCCGGCTTGGCGCGACGCGCCGAGTCGCCGCTGACGACGCAGGCAGCGCGCCGCGCATAACCGAGCTGGTGCAGCAGCGGCAGCGTGAAGCGTTGCGCCTTGTTGGTGACGATGCCCCACGCCGCCCCACGCTGCTCGCAGGCATCGAGGACTTCGTCGATGCCTGCGAAGATCGTGGTGTGCACACAGATGTCGGCGCTGTAGTAACGCAGGAAGCGCTCATGGAACTCGCCATAGAGTGCATCGCCCGGCCGCATGTCGAGCCCGGCGGCGAGCATGCCGCGAACGCCCTGCGAGGTATGCGGGCGCAAGCGGGCGGGCGGAACCGGCGCCAGACCGAGATCAGCCCGCAGCCGGTTGAGGGCCGCCGCCAGATCCGGGGCGGTATCGGCGAAGGTGCCGTCGAGATCGAAGAGGACGGCGTCAAACACCTTTCACCAGATGCACCAGGTAATTGACGTCGCTGTCGTTGCCCAGCGCATAGCGGCCACTGAGCGGGTCATAGCTCATGCCACGCAACTCGCGTGACTCGAGTCCGACCTGCCGCCCCCAGCGCAGGAGCTCGGACGGCCGGATGAAGCGGGCGTAGTCGTGCGTGCCACGCGGCAGCAGCCGCAGCACGTACTCGGCGCCGATGACCGCCAGCAGATAGGCCTTCGGGTTGCGGTTGATGGTCGAGAAGAAGACGCTGCCGCCCGGCCTGACGAGAGCGGCACAGGCGGCAACGGTGCTCGCCGGATCGGGAACGTGCTCGAGCATCTCCATGCATGTGACGACGTCGTAACACCCAGCTTCACTGGCTGCCAGTTCTTCCGCCGCCACCTCGCGGTAATCGACGCTGCGGCCGCTTTCCAGCAGATGCAGGCGGGCGACGCCGAGCGCCCTGGCGGAGAGGTCGATGCCGGTCACCACGGCCCCGCGTTCGCACATGCCCTCCGCCAGCAGGCCGCCACCGCAGCCGACATCGAGGACCTTCATGCCCGACAGCCTGCAGCGACTGTCGATCCAGTCGAGGCGCAAGGGGTTGATCTCGTGCAGGGGCTTGAAATCGCTCCCGGGGTCCCACCAGCGGTGCGCCAGTTGACTGAATTTCCCGAGTTCACTCGGGTCGGCGTTGATCGTCATCGTGGCGCCCTTGCTGGACCGGCGGCAACCAGGGACGGCTGCTGCCGATTGATCATTTCGTCATGCGAAAAGAAAAAGCCCTGCCGGAGCAGGGCTTTTCGTACTGCACACCGATCACTTGGTGCCGATGAGTTCGATATCGACACGGCGGTCAGGCTGCAGGCACTCGATGACCTTCTTGCTCTTCGGACCCGGGCACTGACCCGGCTTGGTGACCGGATTCTTCTCGCCCTTGCCTTCGGTGTAGATGCGGTTGGCATCGATTCCCTTGCTCACCAGATAGGTCTTGACCGCCGCGGCACGCCGCTCGGACAGCTTCTGGTTGTAGGCCTCGGTGCCGAAGTGGTCGGTATGACCAACGGCGATGATCACCTCGAGCTTGATTGCCTTCGACTTGGCGACTACCTCATCAAGCTTCGCCTTGCCTTCCGGACGCAGCGTCGCCTTGTCGAAGTCGAACAGCGCGTCGGCAGCAACCGTGATCTTGTCACCCGCTGGCTTCGCGGTCGCAGCAGCAGCCTTCGGTGCCGGCGGCTCGCAGACCTCTTTCGGCAGCAGATCCTTGTCGCACTTGCAACCAGCGGGGTCATTCGCGGCCGCGGCCGGGGTCCAGAAACCGGTCCGCCAGCAGAGCCCGGCGCCGCTCATCACCACTTCACCACGCTGGTCGATGACATAGACACGATCCAGCGGAATCGACGTCTGCGCCTGGGCGATCGATGCCCCCAGGCCAAGGCTTGCAGCGGCGAGCACGGCCAGCAGCGAATTTCTTGCGGTTCTGTTCATCTGGGTTTCCCTCATTGGTTGAAGCCTGCGGCAGAAACCCGCAAGGCCTGATATGCCTCGTTTCTTGACCGAACTGATCACGGACGGATTTTATTCTGCCACAACAGCGCCAACCTGATCAATCCGCTTTCGTCGTTTTCGATCAGTTGCCCATTCTCGACGCGTACCCTTCCCGCAACCCAGACGTCGGACACATGCTCGCGGCCGGCAGCGTAGGCCAGGTGCGAGACCGGGTCGTAGCAGGGGACGAGGGCGACGTCGTCGAAGCTCACCGCGCACAGGTCGGCCGCCTTGCCGACGACGATCGAGCCGATCTCGGCGTCGAGCCCCAGCGCGCAGGCACCGCCGAGAGTCGCCATGCGCAGCACCTGATGCGCGTCGATGGCGTCGGCGCGACCGTCCTGCTGCTTGGCCAGCAACGCTGCCAGTCGCATTTCCTGGAACAGGTCGAGACGATTGTTGCTCGCCGCGCCATCGGTACCGAGACCGAGGTTCACCCCACGTGCGGCGAGCTGCGCGATCGGTGCGATGCCGCTGGCAAGCTTCAGGTTGGAACTCGGGCAATGGGCCACCGAGCAGCCATGCGCGGCGAGCAGTTCGATCTCCCGCGCCTCGAGATGCACGGCGTGCACGGCGATCAGCCCCGGGCCGAGCAGCCCAAGCCGGTGCAAACGTTCGATCGGGCGCATGGCGAAGCGTTGACGGCTGTCGTCGATCTCCTGCACGGTCTCGTGCAAGTGCAGGTGTAGCGGCAGCTCGATCTGTTCGGCCAGCGTCAGCACCTGCACGAAGCTGCGGTCGGCAACCGTATAGGGAGCATGCGGGGCGAGGCAGAACGACAGCAGCGGCTGCCCGAGGAAGCGGTCGCGCACGGCGAGTCCCTTGGCCAGGTAGTCATCCGCATCGGCGGCATAGTTGCTCGGAAAGTCGACGGTGATCAGACCGATCGCGGCACGGATTCCCGAAGCCAGCACCGCCTCCGCCGCCGCCGCCGGAAAGAAGTACATGTCATTGAAACAGGTAACGCCGCCGCGCAACATCTCGGCACACGCCAGCAGGGTGCCATCATGGACAAACTGCGCCGAAACATGCCGCGCCTCCGCCGGCCAGACATGATCCTGCAGCCACTGCATCAGCGGCAGATCGTCGGCAAGACCGCGCAACAGGGTCATCGCCGCGTGCGTGTGCAGGTTGACCAACCCCGGCAGCAGCACGTGCTGCGGCAGACACTTGCGGTTGCGCGCCCGGCAATGGCCGTCGACCTCGGCCTGTGGCACGACGGCGACGATCCGTCCGCCGTCGACGACGACGGCGTGCTGGTCCAGCACCACCCCGGCAGGTTCGACAGGCACCACCCAGCGGGCCTCGATCACCAGATCGACCAGTGGCAGGCTCATCGGCAAACGACCGTACCGGGTCTAAAAAAAACCCCGCTTTCGCGGGGTTTTCTGCGCAATGCGCCGGCCTTACTTGGTGCCGATGAGTTCGATGTCGACACGACGGTCAGGCTGCAGGCACTCGATGACCTGCTTGGTCGCCTTCTTGCCCGGGCACTGATCAGGCTTGGTGACCGGATTCTTCGGACCCTTGCCTTCGGTGTAGATGCGGTTCGCGTCGACCCCCTTGCTGACCAGGTAGGTCTTGACCGCAGCCGCACGCCGCTCGGAGAGCTTCATGTTGTGCGCCAGCGAACCGAAACGGTCGGTGTGACCGACGGCCAGGATCACCTCCAGCTTGATCTGCTTGGACTTGGCGGCCACTTCGTCGAGCTTCTTCTTGCCTTCCGGACGCAGCACCGCCTTGTCGAAGTCGAACAGCGCGTCGGCGGCGACCGTGATCTTGTCACCCGTCGGCTTCGCCGTCGGCGCGGCAGCAGCCCGCGGTGCCGGCGGCTCGCAGACTTCCTTCGGCAGCAGATCCTTGTCGCACTTGCAGCCCGCCGGATCCTTGGCCGCAGCGGCCGGGGTCCAGAAGCCGGTACGCCAGCACAGGCCGGTGCCACTCAGTACGACTTCACCGCGTTGATCGATCACGTAAACGCGATCACCGGCGGTTTGCGCCTGCACAGCGCCAGCCGCCGCGAAGAGGCCGATTGAGGCCAGCAGGGTAATGATGGTTTTCGATTTCAAGATGTTCCTCCTCGATTAATCTCTGTCTGTTACGTCCGAATGCGTGAAACGCGATGCGATTTTTGCGCAGTCAGGAAATTTAAGCATACAAACTTGATTTTCTTCAAGCATCGGCCCGGGATTGTGTAGTATTTATGCAACGAAAACGGGTATCCGGAGGCACGACAGGGCTGCCAACCGGTCACCCGGAGTTCAGGCCAGGGAGGAGAGCATGCAAGCAGCCAGCCTCGATTCGCTCGCATCGATGATGCAGGCGGCACGCCAGGTCGTCGTCTTTTCCGGCGCCGGCCTGTCCGCCGACAGCGGCATTCCGACCTTCCGCGACGGCGCCACCGGCCTCTGGAACAACGTCGACCCCGACGAGGTGGCGAGCATCCAGGGCTTCCTGCGCAATCCCCGGCGGGTCTGGAGCTGGCTGCTGCAACTCAAGGCGCTGGTCGATGAACGGCGCCCGAACCCGGGACATCTGGCGATCGCCCGCCTGGAAGAGCTGTGCGCGGCGAAACGGTTCACCGTCATCACGCAGAACATCGACGGCTATCATGCGCTCGCCGGCAACGACGATGTGCTCGAGGTGCACGGCACCATCCACCGCGTCCGTTGCCATCGACATTGCGGCTACGTTGCCGGCTGGGACCAGACCGCCAGCGAGCCCTTTGCCTGCCCCGACTGCGGCGCACCGGTACGCCCCGACCTGGTGATGTTCGGCGAAATGCTCGACGAGGGGGTCTTCGCCGCAGCCCAGGCGCGCAGCCTCCATGCCGACGTCTTCTTCTGCGTCGGCACCTCGTTCACCGTCCAACCGGCGGCCCGCCTGCCGGTCTGGGCCAAGTACTCCGGCGCCACGGTGGTTGAAGTCAACCCGCATCCCACGCCGTTGAGCGAGGCCGCCGATTACTCGATCCGCAGCGGCGCCTCGCAGTTCTTCTCGGCACTCTGCAGCAGACTCGCCAGCGACTGAAGGAAGAACGACGCGCAGCACGGTCGGCCGGCAGCCATGCCGGCGACAGCGAGGCATCGTCTATAATGCCCGCCTTTCGCTGCCCCGACCCGGCACGCTGTGCCGGCGGAGGAGCGCCAATCGCCACCCGAGTCCAGAGCCGCCTCCCTTGTCATCACCGCTTCCCCCACTGCCCTTGCCTGCCACGGGCGAGCGCTTGCAGTGGCCGTCGTTCGCCGGCTCGGCCGACGCGCTGCTCATCGCGTACGCGGCGCATGCCGTCGGCGGCACGACCGGGCGAGGCCTGCTGGCCGTCGTCACCGGCAGCGCCAGCGACGCGCAGCGACTCCTGCACGAGATTCCCTGGTTCGCCAGCGGGCTGCGGGTGCGCCTGCTGCCCGACTGGGAAACGCTACCCTACGACGGGTTCTCGCCGCATCTCGACCTCGTTTCCGAGCGACTGGCGACGCTGCACGCAGTGACGCGGGGCGAATGTGACGTGCTGCTGCTGCCGGCGAGCACTGCCGTTTGCCGTCTGCCGCCGCCCGCCTACCTCGCCGCCTACACCTTCTTCCTCAAGCAGGGCGAGCGCTTCGACGGTGAACAGTTCCGCGCCCAGATGACCGTTGCCGGCTACGCGCACGTGACACAGGTGGTGGCACCCGGCGAGTACTCCATCCGCGGCGGCCTGATCGATCTTTTCCCGATGGGTTCGCCGTTGCCCTTCCGCCTCGATCTTTTCGACGACGAGATCGAGCACATCAAGACCTTCGACGTCGATAGCCAGCGCACGCTGTATCCCGTACCCGAGGTCCGCTTGCTGCCGGCGCGCGAGTTTCCGCTCGACAGCGCCGCACGCAGCCGCTTCCGGCAACGCTTCCGCGAAGTCTTCGAAGGCGATCCCGCTCGCTCGCCAATCTACCGCGACGTCTCGAACGGCGTCGCCAGCGCCGGCATCGAGTACTGGCTACCGCTGTTCTTCGCGGAAACCGCCACCCTTTTCGACTACCTGCCGGCCAATTCGCTGCTCTGCCTGCACAACAACGTTGCCGAGGCCGTGCGCGACTTCTGGCGCGAGGCGCAGTCACGCTACACGATGCTTTCCGGCGAACGCAGCCGGCCGCTCCTGCCACCGACCGACCTGTTCCTCGGCGAAGAAGCCTTCTTCGTCGCCGCCCGTGCCTACGCCCGCCTCAGCCTGACGGCCGGCAACGACGGACCGGCACGCCGTCTGCCGACGCTGGCGGTCGACCGCCGCGCCGACGATCCCCTGCGCCGACTGAAGACCTTCCTCGAGGAGTTCCCCGGGCGCTCGCTGCTGCTCGCCGAGACCGCCGGACGGCGCGAGACGCTCGCCGCGCTGCTTGCCAACTACGGCCTGCAGGCCCGCGCCTGCGGCAGCTTCGAAGAATTCCGGGCGGGCGAGGCGGCGCTCTCGCTGGGCGTCGGACCGCTGCACGACGGCTTCCTGCTCGACCATCTGGCGATCATCACCGAGGCCGAGCTCTACGCCGACAGCCCGTCGCGTCGCAGCCGCCATGCCGCGCCGCGCCGGACCTCGATCGACAACTGGCTGCGTGACCTGACCGAGCTCAAGGTCGGCTCACCGGTGGTGCATGAACAGCACGGCATCGGACGTTACCAGGGGCTCGTCCATCTCGATCTCGGTGAGGGCGACACGGAGTTTCTCGAACTGCATTATGCCAACGATGCCCGGCTCTATGTCCCGGTCTCACAACTGCACGTCATAGCCCGTTATTCGGGGGCCGACCCCGACAGCGCGCCGCTGCATGCCCTCGGCTCGCAGCAATGGGAGAAGGCGAAGCGCCGCGCCGCATTGCAGGCGCGCGACACCGCGGCCGAACTGCTTGCCCTCTACGCCCTGCGCGCTGCGCGGCAGGGACACGCCTGCGACTTCAAGGCACACGACTACGACGCCTTTGCCGACGGCTTCGGCTTCGAGGAAACGCCCGATCAGGCCGGTGCGATTGCCGCCGTGATCGCCGACATGCGATCCGGACGACCGATGGATCGCCTGGTCTGCGGCGACGTCGGCTTCGGCAAGACCGAGGTGGCGCTGCGCGCCGCCTTCTGCGCAGTCGCCGGTGGCCGGCAGGTGGCCGTGCTCTGCCCGACGACGCTGCTCTGCGAACAGCACTTCCAGACCTTCTGCGACCGCTTTGCCGACTGGCCGGTACGCATCGCCGAGCTGTCCCGCTTCAGGACGGCGCGCGAGGCCGCGCAGGCGCTGCA
>JAEUOM010000185.1 GCA_016788495.1 Accumulibacter sp.
CGCTCACCGTCACCCCGGTCAGCGTCTGGTTGCCCGTGTTCTGCACACCAATGGTGTAGCTGATCACTTCGCCCGCCACGTCCGCCGTGTTGCCCGGAACGCTGGCGTTCTTGACGATGTTCAGCGACGGGTTCTGCGTCACCGGGATGGAGGCGTCGTCGGTGTCCGCTCCGGTCTCGTTGGAGTCGGCCGTGGCGACGTTGACGATGTTCCCGCCGGCGTCGATTTCTGCCTGGGTGACGACGTGGCTGGCGGTGTACGCCCAAGTCTCGCCGACTTCCAGCAGGTTGTCGTCGTCACCAACGGTGTCCGCCACCCGCGTCAGGTTGCTGATGAACGGGTCGCTCACCGTCACCCCGGTCAGCGTCTGGTTGCCCGTGTTCTGCACACCAATGGTGTAGCTGATCACTTCGCCCGCGACGTCCGCCGTGTTGCCCGGAACGCTGGCGTTCTTGACGATGTTCAGCGACGGCTGGGCCCCAAAGTAATTCGCATCATCCGCCAGCACTGCAACGGACGCCGAATTGACCCCATCGCTCACACTGGCCACGGCCGACGCCCTGTCGGTCTGCTGCCCCGCCAGTGCCGTCGTGGTGATCTCGTCCGAATAGACGGTCGCGCCTGCCGCAACAGTCGTCGTCTGATTGCCACCAAAAGTGAAGTCCAACACCGGGACACTACCGGTGATCGTCGCGTCATTCAGGTCAACCGTGGCCGTCAGATCACCCGTCGAGTTGTTGGTCACCGCCACGCGATACTTGACGCTGCTGCCGGCGAGGATGATTGGCCCGGTGGGGGAATCCGCGGGAATCCACGTGCTGCCCCCATCGATGGACAGCTCTTTCTCGATGACGACAGCGCCTTGCCCACCAAAGTAGTTCGCATTGTCCGGCGCGACGCTGATCGGCGTCGTGTTGGTGCCGTCGCTCACCGTCACCTGCGCCGACGCCTGGTCCGTGTGCTGGCCGACGATGGCTGTCCCGCTGATCACGTCGGAGTAGATGACCTGTCCGACGGCCACCGAGGTGGTCTGGCTGCCACCAAACTTGAAGTCGAGCGCCGGGTCTCCACCAACCACGTTGACGTCGCTCAGATTCACCGTAGCCGGCAGCGAACCGCTGTTCGTCACCCTGACGCGATAATAGACGTCCTCGCCCGCGAGGATCGTCAACCCTGGGGCGTCGTCGGCATCGTGCCAGTTGACATTATCGGCCGAAACCTGCTTCTCGATCACGACCGCGCCCGTCGCGCCAAAGTAGTTGGCATCGTCCGGAACGACGACCACCGTGCTCGTGTCGTTGCCTTCGGTGACCGTGACGCTGGCCGAAGCGCGGTCTTCGTGCGGACCGGCCGTTGCGATCGCCTCGATCACGTCAGTCCAGACCGTCTGACCGGGCGCGACGATCGTCGTATGACTGCCACCGAACCTGAAGTCATGCGGCGCACCGCCTCCGCTGAGGATCTGGTCAAAAAGGTCCACCGTCGCCGGCAGGGCACCGCTGTTCGTCACTTCGACCCGGAAGTACACCTTCTGCCCGACGGCGATGGTCGGCCCGGGCGCATCGTCGGCGTCCACCCAATCCGGATCCAGGCCAGTCGCCGAAACCTGCTTCTCGATCGACACGAAAACCAGTGGCGTGACATCGGTGAAATCGATCGTCACACCGCCAGCGCTGGCGGTACCGTTGTTGACGATGCTCGTGGTTCCGGGTTCGTCCGTTTCGTCGATCAGCACCTTGAAGGTCACCTCGTACGAACCACCGACCGGCAACGCATTGCCTGAATCGAGGACGACCCCAAGGCCGTCGAGCGGGAACGGCGTACCCGACAGGTCGTCATCAATGTTCGAGATCGCCCCGCCAGCGTCCTTGAACTTGGTACTGCCGGTTACGTAGGTGGTATCGACCGGCAGGACGTCCTGGACGCGGATGTCCGATATCGGTGAGCGGCTGGTGTTGTTGATGACGATGGTGTAGAGCATTTCGTCGCCCGCGCTGACCACGCCGTTGCCATCATTGTCAGTACTGAGGCTGCCGTCCTTGCCCGCCCCGAACAGCGCCAGCGGCGGGATGCCGGTTCCCACATCGAGTCCGGGAGCACCCGCCGACGCGGTTGACGGATCCTGTCCCCAGGCCGCGACCAGATTGACTCCAGGCGTCAGGGTATAGACCAGCATGCCGGTCTGGTTACGGTCCACGTTGTCGTAGATCTTCGCCCGGTCGAGTTCGCGCAGGCTGACCGATGTGTCGTACTTGTTGCCGTTTGGATCGGTGAGGGCGCCAGTCAGCGGATTGGCATCGTAGTCGATGTAGATCGTCGCGGCGGCATTGCCGTTGCCCACCGGCGACACCCAGACGGGGTTGCCGTTCTCGTTTGGATTGGTACCTGAGGTGGGGTCGCGACCGATCCCCAGGCCGACCAGAATCTGCGGCGACAGCGACTCCCGCGGGATCAGCGTGAAACCCCAGTCCCATGCCTGGTTGCCTCCGCTGGTATCCGTCGAGTTGGTGGTGGAGAAGGCGTAGAAAGTCGGCGCAGTGCCGGGTCCCGCGCCATCGGGATCGAGCGTGTAGAAGTGCGCGCCGTAACCGTCCGGAATCGTCTGCTTCACGTACGAACCCGCTGCCACAGGCAGATTCGTGGTGGTGATGGTGTTGCCACCGGCCCCGGTCCTGGTCTCATACTTGACCGTAATGCCACTGGTGCTGGGGTTGTAGAGCCAGACGGTGGTCGCCTCGTTGTTGGTCGCTGCCGTCGACACCGGTGTGTAGTAGCTCGAAGACCAGAGGTCGAGCGGAAGCAGCGCGGAATCCCGGCTCTCATAGTTGGACCCGATGTCACCGGTGAGCAAGTGCACCTGCACGGGGTTGTCGGACGACACGCGGCCGCCGACGTTGACGCCACCATTGACGAAGTACGGCTGCCCCTCGCTCAGGGTGACCGTGGTTTCGAAGCTACCGTTGGCGTCCTTGTCGATCTGCACGGTGGCCCCGCCTGGGCCGGCCATGATGTACAGGCTTGTGTACTCGAACATCTGGCTAGCATCCGGGATGTTCGCGCCGACCGGGACGCGATACTCCGTTCCCCAGCTCTTGGTGTCGAAAACCTCGACCGCCCCCGCCAGCAGCGTGTTCGAGCCGCTGGCCCAGCCGACGTGCGTCACCGCGACGCTCTTCGTCGCCGCGATCTTGTCACGCCCGTCGAAGTCGATGACCGACTGCAGGGTGGCCGTATTCACGCCGCCGACAGTGTTGAGGACGATGACCGTTCCCGCGTTGATCACGTCACCCGGATTGGTCGTGACGCCCGGCGCCGCGCCGTTGCTGATGTCGCCATCACCCCAAATCTGCGTACCGCCGGTGTTGATCGCACTGTAGAGATCGTTCGGGTTGGCAATGTCGACGTCGTAGCCGTTTTCCCATTGATCGTAGTAAATGATCGTGTTGTTCGCCGAGGCCGCGATGGAAATGTAGGTCTGGACCGGACTGCTCGGATTGGTGGAACCCGATCCCGACTCGATGGCCTGCAGACCTGCCAGCAACTGATCTTCCGGAAATGGCACGTAGAACACCTGCGTCGGAGCCGGATTGGGACCATCGGTAAACGTCGTCGACGCCAGCTCGCCGGTCGGCACGTCGTCGGCCGTTCCGATTTGGCCATCCTCGCCGGAAAAGACCGCCTCGGCAGTCAGCACCAGCGTCGAGTTCAGCGCACTTTGAGGAACCACCCACGTGGTGTCCATGGAAGCGGGCAGGGGGTCGCCGTTGGCGCCGAAACCCGGCAGGAAGGTATTGGCAACCGTCCAGCTTGCATACTGCAGGTCGTCCTGTGTACCCAGGACCCCGTCGAGCCCCAGATTGACCACGTGAAAGCGAATACCGGCCATCTCGCCGAAGCCCTCGGCCCTGATCGACACGGTCTGGCCCGGTGCATAGTCCTGCTTGTTCGTTTTCACTGTCGTTGCCATGGCTCCAAGCTCCTGAAATGAAATCAAGTTGAATCAGTCAATCGAGACGCGCTCGCGGCGGCTGCCGCGCCAGGCTGAGGCCCGCCACCAGTCGTGCCACCGTTCCGGCCGGTTCTCGCCACCAGCCGCCGCTCACCCTTCGCGCGCAGTCGCCGTGCCACCTGTGAGGACCTGCGAAGGACTGCCCCATCGTCTCAGAACATCCGACGACGCTACCCGCAAGGCTGCCGTTTTTCCATTCCCCAAATGGGTAATCCCGAGGCACGCCCTCTGCTAGTCGCCAGGCGGCCCGGCGACGGCCGCGAACAGCACGGCCGCCACCTGGCCACGTCGTCGAACACCGAGCTTGCCAAAGACAGCCTCCAGGTGTTTCTTGACCGTATCGGGGGAAACCTGCAGCTGGCGCGCGATTTCCTTGTTGGTCAGGCCCTCGGCTGCCAGCCTGGCGATCACCCGCTCGCGTCCGGTCAGGCAGCGTGCCGAGCCGGCCGCAGCGCTTTCGGCAGCAACTCTGGCTGAGCGCGCTGCCGACAGCCAGCCTCGGAAGGCCTGCGCCATCAGCCAGCGCGGCAACCACAATCCACCCTGGCTCACCTCGAGCAAGGCGCGGGCGTAGAGGCTGACCGGGGCACCGATCCGGATGCTGCCGCAGACACGCAACCGCAGGATCTCGTCGACAGCCAGCGGCCAGGCATCGTCCCAGAGGAGCAGCAGCCGCGCGCCTTCCTGATGGGCCACGATCTCGATCTGATCCAACGAGTCCACACCCGCGTTGCGCAGCCAGCGGGTATCGACCAACATCAGGTCGGCACCAGCGCCTGCCAGGAAAAGCCGCACGGCCTCCAGCGTTTCAACCACGATCGGCTGCAGCGGCATCTCCAGCGCGGCATCCAACTCGGCCGTCAGTTGACGGACGAAATCCCGCCGGTCGGAAACCACGATCACCGACAGGGATGGTGCCTCGACATGCGCCAACAAGGCCGGCACGCGCAGGGCTTCGCCCCCGCCACAGGTTGCCGCCGTGAAGCGGCTCGCCGGCTGGCACCGCCGCTCGCCCCGGCGACGGTCGTGGTCGCGATCCGTCATGTGCGAGCCATCGCCGCGTCGCCTGCCAACGAGGCGTCGCTCGGCCTGCCGGCGATCGATCAGCACCGGCATCCCGGAATCGTCGGCTGGTACATCCGTCGCTGACAAGCGGCAGCGAATGCTGCGATCGAGGTCGGCGAGCGCGAACGGTCGCACCAGGACCTCATGCGACCTCCTCAATGCCTGCAGCTCTTCGCTGATGCACGCGCCGGCGTCGATCAGGAAGATGACGGGTATCCCGCCGACATCGCCCGCTCCATCCAACGATCTGCTTTGTGACCATGGGTCAGGAAGACAGTCGGCGATGATCAGGCTCGGTTGCGGACTGCCCTTGGGCAAGTCCGCCGCCAGTTCCATGACCACAGCCCGATAGCCCAGCTCGCGCAAACTGTTCACCAGGTGTTGCGCGACCTCGTGACGGCTGCAGGCGACCATGACCAGCAACTGTCTCCTGAACAGCAATGTCCTTGCGGGTGCGGTCCCGGTGGTCAACGGATCGAGCACGGGAGGCCAGACGACGGATCCAAATGAGCCGGAAATGCAAGGCGGATCATCCGCGCACTCCCCGCATGGCACTCGCAGCGACGACCGGCCGGGGGCGCAGGCGGGTCGTCAACCACCCACTCGCATCACCGCACACGGAAGCCCGACCATTACCAAGACACTGCGACACTCTCGTGCTCTCCAGGAAAGAGGGGGCACGGCTCCGAACACGTTCCGTGCAGCCTGAGATCACCTGCCCATCACACCGCGCAGAGGTCGTTGCGCCCCAACGCCATCGCCACCTGCGTTCCTGTCGTGTGCGCAGCGACACCGACCAGGCCAGCCAATGCGGCGAAGCCGACAAGCGCTCGCCAACGGCCGCAGTAGCACGTTCTGGGACGTCGGCCCTGCCACCGTCGAAGGGGCTTGACCACAGGCTCAAGAAGAGCCCGCCCGGACAAAGGGCTAGCAAGATTCGCGCCAAAATTCCAAGCGATCTGATATAAGTTGAGTTTTCCGCGCTTGCGCCGGGCTGGACCGGCAGCACTGTAAGCTTTTCCGACAGATGGGCAGTTTCGGGCAAAGCGACATCGTACCGCTTCCCTGCCAGCGAGCGCTGCCAGAACCGCAGCGCGCGGTACGTCGTGGCCGGCCGCAGGGCAATGACCACCTGCGGGCTGCGCTCCTTCCCGCATCGCCTGATCGTGAACACGTCGTCTGCGACCCGCAGGCCCCCACCGCCGAGCAGCGAGAGCGACCCGCCAGCGCAGGAAAGCGGTATAGTTTCCGTCCATGAGCAGACCGCGGTCAGAGGCCAGCAAGCGCTGTGTCGTTCTCCTCTCGGGAGGTCTCGATTCGGCGACGACGCTGGCGATCGCCCGTGCCAGCGGCTTTGCCTGCCATTGCCTGTCGGTCGACTACGGACAACGCCACCACAGCGAGTTGCGGGCAGCGGCGGCCGTTGCCGTGGCGCTGGCGGCCAGCGAGCACCGCGTCGTGCGGCTGCACCTCGAGGACTTCGGTGGCTCGGCGCTGACCGACTCGGCGATGGCACTGCCGGTGGACGGGCTCCGCCCGGGCATCCCGGCAACCTATGTACCCGCCCGCAACACCGTCATGCTGTCACTGGCGCTCGCGTGGGCCGAGGTTCTGCGCAGTCAGGATGTGTTCATCGGCGTCAACGCGGTGGACTACTCGGGTTATCCAGACTGTCGCCCGGAGTACATCGCGGCTTTCGAACGGATGGCCAACCTGGCGACCAAAGCAGCGGTCGAAGGCTCGCCATTGCGCATCCATGCGCCACTGATCGATCTCGGCAAGGCCGAGATCATCCGCCGCGGTCTCGAGCTCGGGCTCGACTACAGCCTGACCGTCTCGTGCTATCAGGCCGACGCGGCCGGACGCGCGTGTGGCGTGTGCGACTCGTGCCGCCTGCGACGTGCCGGTTTTGCCGCCGCCGGCGTCGCCGATCCGACCCATTACGCCAACCGCCAGCCTCCGGAAGTGCGCCGATGAGCGTCGCCGATCCCGCCGCCACGGTCATCTGGCTCGCCTTTGCGATCGGCCTGGTGTTCGGCGCCGTCGCCAGCGGGACGCGCTTCTGCACCATGGGAGCCGTTGCCGACATCGCCAACCTCGGCGACTGGGGTCGCATGCGCATGTGGCTGCTGGCGATCGCGCTGGCCATCCTGGGTACGACGGCGCTGCACGCGACGGGACTCATCGATGTCGACAAGTCGATCTACCGGGGTCGCGGCCTGCCCTGGCTCTCCCATCTCGTCGGCGGCCTCTGTTTCGGCTTCGGAATGGTTCTCGCCTCGGGTTGTGCAGCGCGGACGCTGGTGCGCATCGGCACCGGCAGTGTGAAAGCCGTGGTCGTGTTCGTCGTCCTCGGTCTGGTCGCCTACATGTCCATGCGCGGCGTGCTCGCCGTGCTCCGCGTCGAGGTGCTCGACGGCGTCGCCCTGCATCTGCCTGCCGGGCAGGGCCTACCCGATCTGATCGCGAGCCTCGGGCTGACGCCCGGGCCGGCGCCGGTTCTGTGTGCTTCGCTCCTTGGCGGCGGCTTGCTGGCTCTCGTGCTCCTGCGCCGCCCCCGCCTGTCGGCCGTTCAACTCCTGGGCGGTGCCACCGTTGGCTTTCTTGTCGTCGCCGGCTGGTACGTAAGCGGACATCTGGGCTATCTCGCCGAAGACCCGGAGACCCTGCAGGAAACCTTTCTCGCCACCAACAGCGGCCGCATGGAGTCGCTGACCTTCGTCGCGCCCCAGGCTTACACGCTGGACTTGCTCCTATTGTGGTCCGACAGCAGTCGCCGAGTGACTTTCGCGATTGCCAGCGCACTCGGCGTCGTCGTTGGCAGCCTCGGCCACGCGCTCCTCAGCGGCAGCTTCCGCTGGGAGGGCTTTCGCGATCTCGAGGACACTACCAACCATCTCGTCGGCGCAGCGCTGATGGGCTTTGGTGGCGTCGTCGCACTGGGCTGCACGGTCGGGCAAGGAATCAGCGGTGTGTCGACGCTCGCTGCCGGCTCGTTCCTCAGCCTGTTCGCGATCCTCGCCGGTGCCCGGCTGGCACTCGGCTACCAGTACTGGCGGGTGGAAGGCAGCGGCTGAAGCTGCGCCGCCGCAGACCTCAGCCGCTGGCGGGCAATCGGCCGGCAGTCGGGACGCGCGCGATCAGCACTTTGTCGACGCGGTGGCGATCCATGTCGACCACCTCGAAGCGCAGATCCTCCACCACGAAGTGATCGGCCGGCACCGGAACCTTGCCGAGAACATACATCACGAAGCCGCCCAGGGTATTGAAGGCGTTCTCGTCTTCTCCTGGCAGTTCCGGATGGACGCCGAGAACCGCCTTGAGGCGCTCGATCGGCACGCTTCCGTCGGCCAGCCACGAGCCATCCTCGCGCACGACGATATCCAGTTCTTCCGGGGCATCGGACGTCGGCAGATCGCCGACGATCGAGGTCAGCACGTCGGTGAGCGTCACCAGACCCTGCACACCGCCGTACTCGTCCACCATCAGGGCGCACTGCTGACGCGCGCGACGGAAGGTCTCCAGCAACTGGGTCGTCGTCACGCTCGCCGGAACATAGAGAGCCGGCCGAACGAACGCTTCGACTGCCAGCGGCTGGCCGAGCAGAACCCCCTTCAGCAGGTCGCTGGTCCGCAAGACACCGACGATCCGGTCGAGACCTTCCCGGCAAACGACGATACGGCGGTACGGGCTGTCCGCCAGACGATTGCGGATTTCCTCTTCGCTGTCATTGAGGTCGAGCAGGTAGATGTCCTTGCGATGGGTCATGATGGCGCTGATCCGCTGCTCGTCGAGACGCAGGACGTTGGAAACGATGGCCTGCTCGCTGGCATGGAAGACACCGGCCTCGGCACCCTGCCCCATGAGGACCTTGATCTCGTCGTCGGTGACCGTCGAGTCCTGTGTGCGGCGCGCGCCAAGCAGACGCAGAAGTAGACTGGAAGAGGACGAGAGCAGCCACACCAACGGCTTTGCCAAGCGCGACACGACGCCCATCGGCCCGGCGACGAACGACGCCACACGCTCCGGCGCGAGCAGGCCGAGACGCTTGGGGACCAGTTCCCCGACGACCACCGAGCAATAGGTGACAGCCACCACCACCAGCGTCAGGGCGACCGCATCGGCATGCGGCGCGAGCAGGGGAAACGAGCGCAACCAATCCGCCATCGGCGCTGCCAGAGTCGCCTCGCCGATGGCCCCACTGAGGATGCCGACCGTGGTGATTCCGACCTGAACGGTCGACAGGAAGGTCGACGGTTCCTGCTGCAACGACAGCGCCGAGCGGGCACCCGAGTAACCATCCTCGGCCAGCTTCTGCAGGCGCGACTGACGCGACGAAACCACCGCGATCTCGGACATCGCAAGGATGCCGTTGAGCACGATCAGGAACAGCAACAGGGCAACGTCCATCGGCAATTCCGTCAATCAGCCGGTGCTGCCAGCCGCACGGGAGAGCGCGGATGGAGGTCGCCGCGCCGGCAGTGGCGATGTCTATCGGGATCGGTCAAACGATTGATCAGGTCTCTTCTTGCCTGCGATTCGCGAACCAGTGCGCAGACAGCGAGCCGGGATTATACGACCTTGCCCGGCGGCCACTGCGCACGGCCCGCGCCGCCACCGATCCCCCCATGGCGCGATCATCGGCACCGCACCTGCTGCGCGGTCAACGCCAGCGCGTGCAATGGCGCGGGCCGGGGGGTGGGGGATGGGGGGGGGTTGACCAAAGCGTCATTAATCAATAGAGTCGAGGCCCTCCAGTAGCAACCAGACACATCGTAGCGTCTTCGCTACATCTTTGCCGCCCTGTTCCCGAGCTTCTACCGAGAACAGAGTTCCGGCCTCAGGGGTTACTTTCCCCAAGAATTCGAGGCTTTGCACCCGCCTGCAACCGTCCATCGTCGCGTTGCTTTTCCCGCGCGACGACCAAAGTGAAGGAGAGAGCATGTCCGCAACAATCGCATTGAAAGGCATCACCGCACGTCGTGTCGACGAGAGCCTGAGTCTTCTCCAGCACAGCCTGATGATCGTCGGGCTGATGCTGCTTCTCGGCAGTTTCAAACACTGGATCGAGGGAAACGCCACCGACAACGCGCAACCGCTTGTGACCAGCGAGACCGCAGCCACGCCAGAAACCCCCAGTGACGAAGCCGGAGCGGCCACACAGCCGGTCTTGAGCGCGCGCCTGCATCGCGTCCTGGACTCCGTATCACGGCGCTACCGCGTGGCACCGGAAGCCCTGGTGCCGGTCTTCGAGGCGGCACAGCGGGTAGGCGGCGAACGGCGTGTCGATCCGCTGCTGATCATCGCCATCATCGGCATCGAATCGCGCTTCAATCCTTTCGCTGAAAGCCCGGTGGGCGCCAAGGGACTGATGCAGGTGATTCCAGGCTACCATCTGGACAAGGTCCCCGCGGGCGCGGGCGAAACACCGTTTCTCGATCCGGCAACCAACATCCAGGTCGGCGTCCATGTGCTCGAGGAGGCCATTCGCTGGCGCGGCAGCCTGACCGCTGGTCTGCAGCACTACGGCGGCGCTCCTGATGATCCCGAAACTGGCTACGCCAACAAGGTCATGGCAGAGAAGGAACGGCTCGAACAGGCGGCTCGCCGAGGTCGCGCCTGAGCGACCCCGCCCTCCGAGAGAACCCCCAAGCGCGCGCCATCGAGCCAGTTGGATGCCACGATGCCTGCGCGCACGACGGGGCGCCGCCAATCCGCGCCACGGCTGTGGTTTTCAGCGCTGCCTGACACGGGAATGCAGCAAGTTGCTTACCGTGTTCATGGCGGAACCAACTACTGTCGGGGCGCTCCGGCGCCGGCGATTCGCCGGATGGCCTGCCTGGCTTCAAGCGAGAGAACAAGTTCGGAATGGGCGAGCGGCGTCATCAACCGCTCGTCGAAGCACAGCCGCTCGTCCTCCTCCTCGCGCAGGTACTCGGCTTCGATGAGGTTGCCAATGAAGGCCGAGAAGGTTGCCTTCTCGGGAAGCTCGGAGGTATTGAACTCGTAGAGCAGGGACAGCCGCTGCGCCAACAGATGGCAGTTGTCTTCCAGTTGCCGCCGGGTCATCTGGCCACTGCCGTGTCGCTGCAGCAGCGCCAGGGTGAGGAAGTGGCGTTCGAGCAGCGGACGAATGGTCTCGCCGAGCAGATACAGCTCCGCGAACTCTTCGCTGATCGCGTCCGGCGCAGCGATCTCCGGCTCCCCCGCGGAGCATAGCAACAGGCGGCGCGCGACCAGGACGCGTATCGCCGCCTCAGTTGCCGGCGCGAGTTCATCGCTCGACCAGCGGAGGAAGAGTTCAGCCCGCATGAGTTCGCAGATGCCCGAGACGGCCTGCGCCACGCGCGCGCGATCGAGCTTGCGGTTCAGACTGAGCAGACAGGCGATGACCGCCGGCAATGCAAAGAGATGCAGGACGTTGTTGCGGAAATACGCGAGCAGCGGCGCCTGCCTGTCACGCACGCGAATCAGATCGCCCAGCGGGTCGGCGAAACGCTCGACGACGGCCAAGCGTTCGTTGTAGGCGATGATTGCCGCCGCTTCGAGCGCACAGGCGATGCTGCTCGGCGCATAGGGAATCTCGCCGGCCAGCGCCTGGTAGTGCTCGATCATTCGCCGCAGCGCGTGCTCGTCGGCAGTATGCTTGGGCGTCGCCAGAAGCGCCAGCGCCATCAGATTGACCGGGTTGAGGACGGCCGCCTCGTTGATTCGCTTGGCTAGCTCGGCTGCTGCCCTGCGGGTTACGCTGCGCCACCACAGCGGCTCGCTGCTGCCGTCCGTGTCTCGCCAATCCGCTTGATGCTCATCGAGAAAGCCTGCCAGGGCAAGCGGCCGGCCAAAATTCACGTGCACCTTGCCGAACACCCGCCTGATGGCACGCACGCTGCGCAGCAGCCCGAGGAGCGACTCCCGCTGCTTCGGCTTGCCGGCCAGTTCGCCGAGATAGGTGCCGCCTTCGATGATCTTCTCGTAACCGATGTACACCGGCACGAAGAGCAGTGGCCGCGCATGCTCACGAATGAAGCTTTGCACGGTCATGCCGAGTATCCCGGCCTTCGGCGTCAGCATCCGCCCGCTGCGGCTGCGTCCGCCCTCAATGAAGTATTCAATCGGAAAGCCGCGCGCCAACATCAGGTGGAGGTACTCATGGAACACGGCAGCGTACAAAGGCTCGCCCTTGAAACTGCGGCGGAGGAAAAACGCTCCCCCGCGACGCAACAAGCCGCCAACCAGCGGCAGATCGAGGTTGGCACCGGCAGCGATATGGGGCGGAGTCAGGCCCTGCCGAAGGATGACGTACGACAGCAGCAGGTAATCGATGTGACTTCGGTGACAGGGAACATAGACGATCTCCTGGCCGGCCGCAATGCGTGTGACGGCATCGAAGTGGTGCAGTTCGATGCCGTCGTAGAGCCTCGTCCACAGCCAGGACAGGAACAGCTCAAGGGCGCGCACGACCCCGTACGAGTAGTCGGAGGCGATTTCCAGCGCGAAGCGGCCGGCTCGCACCCTTGCTTCGGCAACCGGGATGCCGTGTGTCACCGCCTCCTGCGCGATCGCCGCGCGCACCCGTTCGCCGGCAACCACCGCGTTGACCTGCGTGTTGCGGTGCGACAGGTCGGGACCGATCGCCATCTGCCGCTGGCGGCGGAAATGCACGCGCAGGATGCGGGCCAGCTTGCGCAGTGCCTGCTCCTCGTCGAGCCCGCCCAGCAGGAGGTGACGCAGCGATAGCGGCGGGTTGTAACGCACCAGAACACTGCGGCCATGCAAGAGAATGGCCGCCAGTTGTCGCCAAGCGCCCGGCGGGCGCCAGGTTTCCGAGAACAGGGCCTTGAGGACCGAATCCTGTTTGTCGGGACTGCGTCCCCAGAGAATCACCACCGGCACCAACTGGACGTCCATCTGCGGATCAGCAACGGCCTGATGCATCAGGCCAGCCAGCAAGGCCGAATAACTGTCACCATTGCGCGCCCTGCCAGACAGGCTGCGATCGCGGTTGAGGAAGAAGAACGAGCGCGGCCAGCGCTGCCTGCCGATCAGCAGCGGCGAGTCGGGTCGCGGCAGCCCGGCGCGCCGCGACTCCTCCAGGAGCAGCAGGAGATTGGACAGATGCCTGTCCTGCAGGACGTAGCACACCGGCTTCGCCGGATCGAGTTGCAGTTCCTGCCGACTCGCCGGGAAGACCGTCGTGCGCACCCAAGCATAAAGTACGCGGCGCGCCAGCGGCAGGAACCAGTGCGAAAGCTTGAAAACCTTGTCCACGGGCGCGCGTCGCCGCCGTTCGCCGCCGCTAGTCCTCCTCGACGACCTTGTGTTGCGCTGCCAGTTGTTGCTGCGTTGCCGGAGGCACCTGCGCGTAGTGGGAAAAGGCGATGCTGTACGACCCCTGCCCGGCGGTCAGGGACTTGAGGCGCGACTGGTAGCCTTCAAGTTCCGCCAGCGGCACCTCGCCGCTGATCGCCATGACCCCCACGCCACGCGGTTGTGTGCCGGTCAAATGGCCACGCTTGCTGGACAGGTCACCCGTGACATCGCCGGTCATCGAATCCGGCGCCAGAATCTCGATATCGACGACCGGCTCGAGAATGATGGGCTTGGCGGCGCGGATCGCCTCGACGGTTGCCTTGCGGCCAGCGGTAAAGAAGGCGATGTCCTTGCCGTCGACCGGGTGCGACTTGCCGTCATGGACAATGACGCGCAGGTCCTCGACCGGAAAGCCGGCGACGACGCCGTCGGCGAGCGCCTGACGAACGCCCTTCTCGACCGCCGCCATGAATACGCCGGGGATCACGCCCCCCTTGACGATATCGACGAACTCGAAGCCGGCGCCGCGCTCGAGCGGCTCGACACGCAGCATCACTTCACCGAACTGGCCGGCGCCACCGCTCTGCTTCTTGTGCCGGCAGTGGCCCTCGGCACTGGCCGTGATGGCTTCGCGGTAGGCGATCTGTGGCGGCTTGGTGTCGAGGTCCAGCTTGTACTGCTGCGCCAGACGGCTGAGTTTGGCGCGCAGGTGCATTTCGCCAATTCCGCGGATGACGGTCTCGTTGGTTGTCGGATGACGTTCGACCTTGAAACAGGGATCTTCGACCTCGAGCTTGTGCAGAATCTCGAACAGGCGCTGTTCGTCCGCCTTGCGCCGAGCATGCACGGCCAAGCCCTGCATCGGCTGCGGAAACTCGAGCGGCACCAGATGGATGTGATCCTCGTCATGCGAGTCGTGCAGGACGCAATCGAACTCGATCTCATCGACCTTCGCAATCGCACCCAGATCACCGGGGACGAGGCTGTCCACCTCGACGTACTCCTTGCCCTGCAGGCGATAGATGTGGCCGACCTTGAACGGCCGCTTGCCGTCGCCGACGAAAAGTTGCGAGTCCTTGCGGATCGTCCCCTGATGAACGCGGAAGACACCCACCTTGCCGATGAACGGATCGCTGACGACCTTGAAGACGTGCGCCAGGACGTGTTTCTGTGGGTCCGGTTCGGCCTGGAAGGCCTCGCTCGGACCGCCCGGTTCGCCACGGTAGAACGGCGGTGGGTTGCCTTCACTCGGGTTGGGCGCCAGCCGGGCGAGGACGTCGAGCAGTTGCGGGATACCGGCGCCGGTCCGCGCCGAGACGAAGAGGATCGGCACCAGATGGCCGGCACGCAGGGCGCGCTCGAAAGGCACGTGCAGTTCTTCCAGCGTCGGATCGACACCCTCATCGAGGTAGCGCGCCAGCAGATCCTCGTCCTCCTCGACGATCTGGTCGATCAGAGCACGGTGTGCCGCCGCCACCGACTCGAAATCGCTGTCGCCGTCATCATGACCGAGAACCTCGACGACCTCGCTGCCTTGCTTGGCGGGCAGGTCGAGCAGCATGCATTCGCGGCCGAAGCGCTCGCGGATGCTGGCGACCAGCGCCGGCAGGTTGACGTTCTCGGCGTCGATCTTGTTGATG
>JAEUOM010000201.1 GCA_016788495.1 Accumulibacter sp.
GGCCGGCAGCTTGGGGCTCAGGCTGATAATATTGCCTGAGGCGCGCGTTTGAGGAAAGGACCAGATGACGATGAAGCACCGGAACATCCGACCGCGTGCTGCTCTTGGCCGCGACGAGTGGATTCAGGCGGCGATCGACAACCTTGCCGAGCAGGGGGTCAACGGCATGCGGGTCGAAGTCCTGGCGAAGACCTTTGGTGTCACCAAGGGCAGTTTCTACTGGCATTTCAGGGATCGCAACGACCTCGTCGAAGCCGTTCTGCAAGCCTGGCGTGATGGCCGTATCCAGGACATCGAGAAGCAGACGGTCGTCACTCCGGGTGCCGAGGAGCAACAACTGCTGCATCTGATCGAAATCTACTCCGCCACGCGCAACCGCAAGGGCATGTCGATCGAGCTGGCGGTGCGTGAATGGGCACGGCGCGATGGACAGGCGGCGGCGATCGTCGCCGAGGTCGATACCTGGCGCCTCGAAGCGACACGCAAGCTGTTTGTCGCCCTCGGTTCGTCGGAAGAAGTCGCCAGGAGCCGCAGCCTGCTCCTCTACGCCTACGTTTTCGGTCAGAGCCTGATGGCCTGCGAGAACTACGATCCGCGAATCGCCGAGTTCAAGCGCTGGATCGCCGAACTGATCGTTCGCCAGCGCCAGGAAGAACCTGGCGCCGCCACCTGACAACACCGCCTGCCGTTCTTCGTTTCCGGAGGTTGCCCGATGTCGCAAGTCAGAACCAGTCAGCAGTTGATCCTCGCGCTCGACCAGGGAACGACCAGCTCACGCGCCATCCTCTTCACGCGTAACGGAACGATCCACGGCGTCGCACAGCAGGAGTATCCGCAGCACTACCCGCAACCGGGATGGGTCGAGCACGACGCCAACGACATCTGGCGGACGCAGCTGGCCGTCGCCCGCCGCGTCCTCCGCGAGCACGGCGTCGTCGCCAGTCAGCTCGCCGCCGTCGGCATCACCAACCAGCGCGAGACGACCGTCCTCTGGGACCGCGCCAGCGGCGAGCCGCTGCATCGGGCGATCGTCTGGCAGGACCGGCGGACCGCCGGGCTGTGCGATTCGCTGCGTGCAGCCGGCCATGCCGAGACCTTTCGCGAGCGGACGGGGCTGGTGGTCGATGCCTATTTCTCCGGCACAAAACTGAAATGGCTGCTCGACAACATCCCCGGCGCCCGCGCGCGTGCCGAGCGCGGCGAGCTTGCTTTTGGCACGATCGATTCGTGGCTGGCGTGGAAGCTGTCCGCCGGCCGGGTGCATGTCACCGATCCGTCGAACGCCTCGCGCACCCTGCTCTTCGACATTCGCCGCCAGTGCTGGGATGAAGAGCTTCTCGCCCTGCTCGACATCCCGCCGGCAGTCCTGCCGCAAGTGGTCGACAGCAGTGGCGTCATGACGATGATCGCCGGTGACCTCCTCGGCGCCGAGGTAGCACTCGCCGGCATCGCCGGCGACCAGCAGGCGGCGACCTTCGGCCAGGCCTGCCTCGCGCACGGCATGGCAAAGAACACCTATGGCACGGGCTGCTTCCTGCTCCTGAATACCGGCGGCCAGGCGATGAACTCACGCCACCGGATGTTGGCGACGATCGGCTGGCGCCTGCGCGACCAGACGACCTATCTCCTCGAAGGCAGTGTCTTCATGGGCGGCGCCGTCGTTCAGTGGCTGCGCGATGGTCTCGGAATGATTGCCCGCGCCGACGAGATCGAAGGCCTGGCGTCGTCGGTCCCCGACAGTGGTGGCATCTACCTCGTCCCGGCGCACACCGGTCTCGGGGCGCCGTACTGGGATCCGTACGCGCGTGGCGCACTGCTCGGCATGACGCGCGGCACCGGCCGCGCCCATGTCGCGCGCGCGGCACTCGAAGCGATCGCCTTCCAGAGCGTCGAGGTCCTCGGCGCGATGGAGCTGGACTGTGGGCAGCGGCTGCGTGAACTGAGGGTCGATGGCGGGGCTGCCGCAAACAACCTGCTGCTGCAGTTCCAGTCCGACCTGCTCGGGGTCCCGGTCGTGCGTCCGCGCGTCACCGAGACCACGGCCCTCGGTGCCGCCTACCTCGCCGGGCTGGCGGTCGCCTTCTGGCACGATGAGGCGGAACTGGCCTCATTGTGGCGGGCCGACCGGCGTTTCGAGCCCGGCATGTCCGCCGACCAGCGAGCGGCTCTGCTCGATGGATGGCGGCGAGCCGTCGAGCGCAGCCGCAACTGGGCGGTGTGACCGCCCTCCTCATGCATTGCGCAGATACTCAGCATCCACAGCATCGGCGAGCTGGCACAGGCCGACGGCGCACTGCTGCGGCAGCACTTCGGTCACGGCCAAGGCGCTTGGCTGCTCGCCGCCGCGCACGGCATCCGCGAGCGACCGCTGGGCACCGCCGCGGAGGCCAAGTCGATCAGCTGCGAGACGACCTTCGAGCGTGGCCTGCATGCGCGCACCGCCCGCAGCAGGGCGAACTCGATCTCCTGCCGCCGGTCAGCTGCCGGCACGGCTGCCCAGAGCCAGCCGGAGATCCACCGTGCCGCGATCGGCGCCGCTGCTGAGGACGAATCCGAGCTTGCGCGCCAGCCCCTGCATGCGCAGGTTGCCGTCCAGCGTTTCGCCGCGCAGTTCGCCGATGCCCTCGTTGCGACAGTAGCGAATCAGGCTCTGCAGCAGCGTGGCGCCGAGGCCCATTCCTTTGATCTCGGAGGCAACGACGATGGCGAAGTCGGCGAAGGCGTTGCCCGGCTCGCTGACGGCACGCACCTCGCCGAGCACGTGCTCGCCGCCGCCGTCACCGGTCTCGATCGCCACCAGCGCCATCTCGCGGTCGTAGTCGATCTGCGCGAAGCGGGCGAGGCGCACCCGCGGCAGGTTCCGGATCGAGTCGAAGAAGCGCATGCGCGAATCTTCGGGCGCCAGCGAGTTGAGCAGTTCGCCGAGCAGTGGCTCGTCCTCCGGTCGGATCGGCCGCAGCAGCAAGTGGCGGCCCTGCCACGCGAGCGGCTGCTCGAGTTCCTTGGGGTACGGACGTATGGCAAAGCGGTGTCCGACGCCCCTCGACTGCGGCGGGCCGATGGCGATCTGCGCATCGATGGCGACGACGCCCGTCGTCTCGAGGTGCAGCGGATCGAGTTCGACGGCCACCACCTCGTCGAGGTCGGTGAGCAGTTGCGACAGCCGGACCAGAGCTTCGCTCGCCACCGTCTGCAGTTCGCTACGCGACTCCTCAGCCAGTGCCGCGAGGACGCCGCTGCGCGCCACCAGATCGCGCGCCAGCAACAGGTTGAGCGGTGGCAGTGCGACGACGACGCGGCCGCCGCCGCGTGCCGGACCGAGCACGATCAGCGGTCCGAAGACGGCATCGCTGGCGACGCCGAAGCGGAGCGGCGGCGCACCACTGCGCGCGGCGCTTGGCCGCACCCGGTAACCGCCGACGCGCACGTTCGCCGACTGCGTGCGCAGCGTGCTGCGCAGCCCACGCGCGGCGAGCCGGATGTCGGCCGGCGAACGCAGGCTCCGGGCGGGCCCGGCGCAGTCGTTGCCGCTGGCGGTGACGAGGCTGAGGTCGACCGGATAGCCGACCGCGTCGGCAGCGATGATCGCCGCATCGATGCTGCCGCTCACCGGATGGGCGGCGAGCGCCATCCCGTAGGCAGCGAGCAGCCGGCTCGCCTGCGCTGCCGACAGGCTGTCGGCCCGCGCCGCGACCGCCGCATCGATGACGCTGCGCGCCACGGCGAGATCGGGCGTCAAGTTCTCGGCGCGCGACGGTGGCAGCTGCAGCAACAGCCGCCGGTTGTGGAGATAGCTCAGCACCCCGAGAAAGACCGCGATCGCCCGTTCCGGCGACTCGTGGCTGATCACGCCCTTGCCGGCTGCGACCCGCTGCGCCTCGAGCATCGAGCTGCCGCCGACCCAGCAGGTGAACACGTTGCGCTCACTCTCGCGCGAAACGTCGCAGATCGCCTCGGCCACCAGCGGGCCGGGCGCAAAGGGCGACGGCGAGCAGACGGTCAGCACGTTCTGCGTGTCACTGTCGGCCAGCACGCAGGCCAGTGCCGCGGCCCATTGCCGAACCGTCACGTCGGCCGGCAGGGCGATCGGATTGGCAAGGCTCGAGCGCGTCTGCAACAGTCCCTCGAGCCGCTTGACGGTCTCCTGCGACAGCTTGCCGAGCTTGCCGCCAGCGCGCTGCAGCGTCTCGCCGGCGATTCGTCCGAGACCGTGCCCGTTGGCCAGGATGGTCAGGCGCTCGCCGCGCAGCGGACGCATGCGGGCCATGCCTTCGACCGCCTCGAAGACGCCGCCGAGGGTGTCGACGCTCACCCAGCCGGCGCGCCGCAGCGCCGCCGCATAGACCTCGTCGGCGGCGTACGACGCAGCGCCGCCGCTGGCCGCCGGTGGGCGCCCGCGGATGGCGACCACCGGCTTGTGGCGCGCGGCGGCACGCGCCGCCGACATGAACTTGCGCCCGGCCGGCACGGTGTCGAACTGCACCAGGATGGACTTCGTCTCGTCGTCGCCGGCCAGCCAGTCGAGGACATCGGCGAGATCGACGTCGAACCCGGAGCCGAGATGCAGCACGGTCGAGAAACCGATCTCCTTGCTGCAGGCGCGATCGAGTACGGCCGCCGTGAGCGCGGTCGAGTGCGTCACCAGCGCGATCCTGCCCGCCGCGATCGCCACCGGCGCGGCGCTGGCATTGAGACCGTGCGCCGGAACGACCAGACCGCCACTCCCCGGTCCGAGAACGCGCATCAGAAAGGGGCGTGCGGCCGACAGGATCCTGCGCTGCGCCGCGGCGATCTCGCTCTGGCGCATGCGGTGCCACAGCCATGGTCCGACCACCACCGCGCGCGTGCCGAGGATGCCCAGCTGTTCGATGATCGACGGCACCTTGTCGAGCGAGGCACAGATCACGGCGAGGTCGGGCACCACCTCGAGCTTGCCGAGGTGTACCCCGGTGTTCAGCAGGAACAACCGGCGCTGCCGGGCAACGACCGACATCACCGGGCCACCGAAGCCACCAGCGGCGAGATTGGCCAGCACCACATCGGCGTAACGGCTCGCCGCGTCCGGCTCGGCGACGACCGCCACCGACGCCGGTCGGAAGAGGAACTCGAGGTTACGGACGGTCATCGCGGGGTCGTCGGCAGTGGGCCGCAGCAGCGGCGTCTTCTTCAGGGTTCCGCCAGGCGGTCAGCTCACTCATGCAACGGAAGAAAGCGCCGATGCCAGTCGTGGCGATGACCGGCCATCGGCTTCCTGCTTCGCTGCGCGCGGCGCAGGGACGGCCTGTGCGGACCCTGATCACCCCGCCAGTGTGCCACGTCCGGCGAGATGATGCCAAAGACCGATCGCGGGTGCCCGGCAACGGCTGCTGCAGGAGCCTTCGCTGCCGGCAGCCATCACCGCCCGCGGGCCGGCCGCGACAAGCTAGCCGGCGGCCGGCCCGCCCCATCCGCCCGGGCCACCCGGGCCACCCGGGCCACCCGGGCCACCCGGCCCGAAGCGGCCGCCCTGCCCCATCCGCTCCAGCCGGCTCTTGATGAATAGCCGCGCCTTTTCCTTCTGGCTCGTGTCGAGACTGTCGTAGACCGTCAGCCAGCGTTCGCGGCCGGCCGCACGCTGCTTGCGGCCTGCTTCCCGCAGATCATCCATCTGCGCCAGCAGCGCGCGCAGATCGGCGCCCGGCTTGCTGACCGCCGCCAGCATTTCGCTCCGCTGCCGGCGCATCTGCTCGCCCATCTCGCGCATGCTGCTGCGCGTGAACTGCTCCGCTTCCTGCCAGAGCGCTTCCTGCCGCGCGTCGAGCTTGAGTTCACCGTGCAGTCGCGACATCTCCTGCAGGTGCTGGCCCATCCGCTGCTCCATGCGGCCACCGCCAGCGCCGCAGGCATCGGGCCTGACCGCCAGCGCACTGCCGGCGACGCCGAGCGACAGAACCAGCGCGGCAGCGATGAGGCGGGGTGTGAATCTCGATTTCATGTCGGTACTCCTGTTTTCCCTGGGTTGATGATCGATCGCCCGGATGCGGGATGCGCTGCGGCAACCCCGCTGGCGATGGAGCCATTCTGCCCCGCGACCGGTTGCAAAGGATTGCGCCAGCCGGGGCCGCTGATTGCAAAATGTTGCCGTCCGACGGGCAGCCTGCGGCGCTGACATAGAATGCCGTTCATCGCCAACACGGCCACGCCCATGAAAAAGATCCTGCTGATCGACGACGACGCCGAGCTGCGTCAGCTGCTCGCCACCTACCTCGGCCGCCACGGCTTCGACACGCTGCTGCTGCCCGACACCCGCCAGCTCGACGCGTTCATCGAACGCTTCCAGCCGCTGTTGCTGGTCCTCGACCTGATGTTGCCGGGTGAAGACGGGCTGGCCGCCTGCCGGCGCCTGCGCGCGCACGGCGAGACGCGACCGGTGATCATGCTGACCGCGCGGGACGAGCCGGTCGACCGCGTCATCGGCCTCGAGATGGGCGCCGACGATTACCTCGGCAAGCCCTTCGACCCGCGCGAGCTGGTCGCCCGCATCGAGGCGGTGCTGCGCCGCGCGGCGCGGCCGCCGGCGGCGCCCGACCCGCAAGGCGGTCTCGTCCGCTTCGGCGACTGGCTGTTCGACCGCGGCGCCCGGCAGCTGTCGAAGGGAGCCGAGATGGTGCCGCTGACCAGCGGCGAGTTCGCCCTGCTCAACACGCTGGTGGCGAACGCCAATCGGCCGATGAAGCGCGAACGGCTGCTCGAACTGACGCGCGGCGACAGCAGTGAAGCCTTCGACCGTGCGATCGATGTGCAGATCCACCGCCTGCGCCGCCTGCTCGAGGTCGATCCCGCGCACCCGCGTTATCTGCAGACGGTATGGGGAGTCGGCTACGTCTTCGTCCCCGACGCGAGCGGCGCAGCGGCTGGCGAAGCGGCCGGATGAAGCTGCGCCTCTTTCCGGCATCGCTCGCCGGCAGGACCGTGCTGCTGGTGATCGCCGTCATCGCCGTTGCCGAGATCGCCACCTTCTCGCTCCTCGCACACTTCCGCCGCGCCGCGCACCTCAACCAGACGGTGCATCTGCTCGCCGGCCAGGTGCGCCTGCTGCAGCTCGTCCTGCCGGCACTCGACGCCGACGCCCGGGCAGCGCTCGGTGCGGGCGATGCCGGCGAACTGCAGTTGCGCGCCGACGGTGCCGGCGTTCCGCGGCACGAGCCGCGCTTCCCCTTCGCCCGCCGTCTCGCCGTCGAGCTGGCGCAACGTCTGGCCGAGCCGGTACTGCTTCGCCACGGCGGACCGGGGCAGCGCAGCGGCCTGTGGGTCGGCTTCACTGCCGCCGGCGAACGCTGGTGGCTGGTGTTGCCGCCGCCGCGCTTCGAACCGCAGGAGCTGCCGACCGACCTCTGGCTGTTCCTGGCGGCGACGCTCGCCGCCGTCCTGGTGATTGCCGGACTCTTCGTGCGCAACATCGTCGGCCCGCTCGCGCGTCTCGGCGAGGCGGTCACCGCGACCGGCGACGGTACGGCGCGCACGGTGACGCCGCAGGGTCCGCGCGAAGTGCGGCGGCTGGCCGAGCGGCACAACGCCATGCTCGCCCAGCTCGCCAGCGCCGCCGCCGAACGGCGCGAAATGATCGCCGGCCTGACGCACGACCTGCGCGCACCGCTGACCCGCCTGCGCCTGCGTCTCGAACTGCTCGCCAGCGACAGTGAGCGTGCCGGACTCGCGCGCGACGTCGACGACATGGAGCGCATCGTCGGCCAGTGCCTGGCCTTCCTGCGCAGCGAGGACAGCGAGGCGGCGAGCGCACCGGTCGGCCTGGCTGCGCTGCTGCGCGAGGAGATCGGCCACCAGCGCGAACTCGGCCGGCCGGTGACGCTGGCGATCAGCGACAGCGCCCAGCGCTGTCAGGTGGCGGTCAGCAGCGGCAACCTGCGGCGACTGTTCGACAACCTGATCGACAACGCGCTGCAGCATGGTGCACCGCCGGTCGAGGTGGGACTGGTGATCGCCGCCGACGGTGCCGCGCTCCTCAGCGTGCGCGATCACGGTCCGGGAATCGCCGACGCCGACCGCCAGCGCGCGCTCGAGCCCTTCGCGCAGCTCGAGCCGGCGCGCGCCACCGATGGCAGTTGTGGCCTCGGACTGGCGATCGTCCGCCGCATCGCTGCCGGCTGCGGCGGCGAGCTGCGACTCGAAGAGGCACCCGGCGGCGGGCTGCTGGTCGTCGTCAGGCTACCGGCCGGCTAACCGGCGCAAGGCTCTATGCTCGCCGCCCGCGGCACGGTATCCTGCGGAACTTCCCGCCGGCGGCAGCGGACGAACGGCAGACCAGATGACAGGAGACGTGCAGCATGAACGAGCAGGAACAGAAGGCCATCCTCACCCTCAGCCTGATGGCCGCCTTCGCCGATGGCAGCAAGGACGAATCCGAGCGCGCGGAACTGAAACGGATCGCCGAAGCGCTGGCCGGCGAAGGATCGATCAACCTCGCGGCACTGTATCAGGACGTGCTGCTCAAGCGCGTTTCGATGCCCGCGGCCGTCGCCATGCTGACGAGCCCCGAAGCCCGCCAGCTCGCCTTCGAGATGGCGGTCTGCGTCTGCGACGCCGACGGCGTCCAGTCGCCGCCGGAGCAGCAGTTCCTCGCCGACCTGCGCGCCGCGCTGGCGCTCGACGTGCAGCAGTCGGCCGCGTATGCGCAGCAGGCCGAGGCGATCGCCGCGCTGCCGGTGGCCTGGGGCCACAGCGCCGACGCGCAAGCGGCGCCCCCACCGCGGGCCGCGTCGGCAGCATCGGCGGCGCCCGCTGCCGGCTACGCCTCGACGATGAGCGAAGACGAGATCGACAAGGCGATCCTCAACGCGGCGATCCTCAACGGCGCCCTCGAACTGCTGCCCGAATCGCTGTCGACGATGGCGATCATCCCGCTGCAGATGAAGCTCGTCTATCGCATCGGCAAGTCCTACGGCTTCGAACTCGATCGCACGCACATCAAGGATTTTCTCGCCACGCTCGG
>JAEUOM010000206.1 GCA_016788495.1 Accumulibacter sp.
GGATTACGTCCGTCGCCTTTCGGGTCGCCTGCGCGCCATCTCTCGCCCTGTCGAAACCAGTACACCCCCGCAGTGGTGGAGGTGGCGGGAATCGAACCCGCGTCCAGAACGCATCCGGTTTGCCGGAATTACGACCATGCCGAGGATTATGGGTGCCAGCGGCCGAAAACTCAAGCCCTCCCGCATTGGGCAGCACGATGGCGCCATCAGGGAATCCGCTGCGCGGTCGACCAGCGCTTCTGCGCGCCCGCGCCCGTCGACGGGGCCCGCCTCGCGCCGACGAGGCCGCGACGGCGGCACGCAGCGTGCTGCACGTCCACCCGCGTCTGCCCGCGCCCATCGACGCGCTGGGTGGCGCCGCTGGCTCGCTCCCGGCAGCAGCGCCTGCTGGTGACGATCCCTTGCCCAGCTTTCAGACCTGCATGTTCATCACATCCTGGTACGCCGAAACCAGCTTGTTGCGCACCTGGACCATCTCCTGAAACGAAATGCTGGCTTTCTGCAGTTCGATCATCACGTCGTGCAGGTCGGCGCCAGCATTGCCGGCGGCAAAATTTGCCGCCATCGCGTCGGCGCGCTGCTGCGTCTGGCTGACCTGCGCCAGCGACGCCTGCAGAACCTGCGCGAAGTCCGCCGGCGCCCCGGCAGCCGCCGTGGCGGGCGCCGGGGTGGTGCGCCCGGAAGCTGCGACCGAGCCTGCGCGCAGGGCGCTCAGTACCTGATCGATACCCTTGTCGTCCATTCTTTCCTCCAGCGACTGCCTGATCAATAAAAGCAAGAACCGCGCCACTGCTGACACGACGCCTTGCCCAAGGAGCGGGGCGAAATCCTCAGGGCTTGAGAAAGCCCTCCTCGCGGTACTGCCTCAGCTTGTGGCGCAGCGTTCTTTCCGGCATCCCGAGGCGCTGCCCGGCCAGCTTTCTCGACCCACCGGCAGCCGCCAGGGTATCGAGGATGTGCTGCCGCTCGACATCGCGCAGCTCTGCGGTTTGCCGGTTGGCGAACGGCACCGCGCCAGCGCTCGCCGGCTCCGGCACTGCCGCTGACACTGCCGGGTCGACCGGGCGCTGGGCGCCAAGCAGCAGCGCATCGACCTCGACGACTTCTGCCGCGGCCAGAATCACCGCCCGCTGCATGACATTCTCCAGCTCGCGCACGTTCCCCGGCCAGGAGTGGTGCAGCAGGGCCTCCTCGGCCGCCGACCCGAGACGCAGGCCGGCCCGACCGGCGCGGGTGCCGTGCGACGCCAGGAAGTGCCGCGCCAGCGGCACAATGTCACCGGCGCGCTGACGCAGGGCAGGAATCAGCAGCGGAAAGACGTTCAGCCGGTAGAACAGATCCTCGCGAAAGAGGCCGTTGGCGACGGCGTCGGCAATGTCGCGATTGGAGGTGGCGATGATGCGGATGTCGAGGGCGATCGGCTTCTTGCCGCCGACCCGCTCCACCTCGCGCTCCTGCAGAACCCGCAGCAGCTTGGCCTGCAGCGCCAGCGGCATCTCGGTGATCTCGTCGAGCAGGAGCGTACCATTCTGCGCCTGCTCGAACTTGCCGGCCTGCGCACTCTGTGCGCCGCTGAAGGCGCCCTTTTCATGTCCGAAGAGCGTTGCTTCGAGCAGGGTGTCTGGAATCGCCGCACAGTTGATGGCGACGAAAGGACCCGCACAGCGGGCCGAGCACTGGTGGATGTGGCGCGCCACCACTTCCTTGCCGACGCCGCTCTCGCCGCTCAGCAGGACCGTCGTATCGGTCTGCGCCACCCGCCTGGCGAGCGCGAAGAGGTTCCTCGTCACCGCGTCGACCGCGATCATCCCCTGCTCGTCGAGCTTCTCAGGCAGACGGTAACGCAGTACGTGCGCGAGCAGTGCCTGCGGCTCGAAGGGCTTGAGGAGGAAATCGCAGGCGCCGGCGCGCATCGCTTCGACCGCCCGGTCGACGTCGGCGAACGCCGTCATCAGGACGACCGGCAACTGTGGCAAGCGACTGCGGATCTCCTTCAGCAACGTGATGCCATCCATCGGCAGCATGCGCACGTCGCTGACGACCAGAGATACCTCGTTGCCGGCAAGCATCTGCAGCGCCTCGTCGCCGCCGCCGGCGGCGAGCACGGACTGCCCAGCGAGTTCGAGGGTGTCGCACACCGCCTCACGCAGCGCGGCATCGTCCTCGACGACGAGGATCGGCAACCCCCGGCGGGTCGCTTCCATTCTCCTCACTCCTCCTGCAGCGTTGTCGTTTCGATCGGCAGCACGAGCACGAACTCGGACCCCTGATCAGGGGCCGAGCTGAGTCTGATGCTGCCGCCGTGGGCGCGCGCGACGGCGAGCGCGATCGCCAGTCCGAGCCCGGTTCCGTGAGCGCGGGTAGTGAAGAAGGGTTCGAACACCCGCGCCTGCACCTCGGAAGTGATTCCCTGCCCCGTGTCGCGCACACCGATGCGCAACTGCCCGTCGGCGGCGCGCGCCGTCAGCCTCACCTCGCCGCCCGCAGAGCAGGCCTGCAGGGCGTTCTCGAGCAGATTCACCAGTGCCCCCGCGAGCGCCTTGCGGCTGCCATTGAGCTGCTCCTGTGCGGCTTCGCAGTCTACCCGATAGGCGACGCTCTTCTCGCGAAAAAGTGGCTGCACCGTCTGCGCAGCATCCGCCAGCAGTTGACCGACCAGCATCCGGTCACTGCCCGCCCGCTCGCCACGGGCAAAGAGCAGAACCTCCCGGATCAGGCGCTCGAGGCGCCTGAGCTGCGCCGTCGTCTTCTCGGCGAAACGGATGCGGGCCGCGTCCGCCAGTTCGGGCTGACACAGGTTGGCACTGTACAGCAGCGCAGTCGCCAGCGGCGTACGCAACTGGTGCGCCAGTGACGCCGCCATCTCGCCCATCGCCACCAAGCGCTGGTTACGTTCCAGCTCGGCCTTCAGGCTGTGCGCGGCGGTGACATCGTGCACCAGGATGATCCGGCCGCCCGTCGAATCGATCGGGCTCTCGACGATCGCCACCCGGCAGCCGCCGGACTGCCACTCCGCCGGGGTTTCGGTGGCCACCAGCAGACTGCGCAGCAGCGCCGGCCAGAGTTCGCCGACGATCTCGTGTCCGAGGATGCGGCGCGCCGCCGGATTGGCTTCACTGACGCGCGCGTCGCCGTCGAGCACGATGACTCCGGCGGGCAAGGCGTTGAGCAGCAAGCGCAGACGTTCGGCCAGCGCCTCCTTGGCGTCGTGCTGCCGGCGCAGCTCACCGTTGGCCGTCGCCAGTTCGGCCGTCAACGACTCGACGCGGCCCTGCAGTCCCTGATAGGCCATCGTCAACGCCTGCGAGACCTGGTTGAAGGCGTCGAATGCGCGCTGCAGTTCCTGCGCCCTGCCCTCCTGAGCTGACGGTTGCCCGGCGTCGATCATCGAATTGAAGGTCCAAATCCAGAAACGGCTACAATAGCAGAGTAATTATCAGCCCTTTTTCGCTTTTTGCCTGCCTTCGGGCAGGCTTGTGACCCGAACGCTGGCATGGCGGCAGCCGGAACCGAAACCACCGATACAGCAGTCGCGAGCGCTCCGCTGGAACGTGCACGCGCCGCCTTGGCACGCCTGGACAATCGGCAGAAGGTGGTGCTGATGGTCGCCATCGCCGCGCTCATCGCACTGCTCGTTGCGGCGGCGACGCTGCTCCGGCAAAGCGAGTTCCGCATCCTCTTCTCCAATGTCGGCGAACGCGACGGCGGCGCGATCATTGCCGCGCTCGAGCAGATGAACGTGCCGTTCCGCTTCAACGACTCGGGCAGCGCGATCCTCGTGCCAGCCGCCCGCGTGCATGACGTCCGCCTGCGACTCGCGTCTCAGGGACTGCCGCGCGGCGGAGCGGTCGGTTTCGAGCTGATGGAGAGCCAGAAGTTCGGCATCAGCCAGTTTGCCGAGCAACTCAACTATCAGCGCGGACTCGAGGGCGAGCTGTCGCGCACCGTGCAGTCGATTGCCGCGGTCGAGGCGGCGCGCGTGCATCTGGCCATCCCCAAGCCGAGCGTCTTCATGCGCGAGGAACTCAAGCCTTCGGCCTCGGTGATGCTCAGGCTCTATCCTGGCCGCTCGCTCGACACGGCGCAGATCGCCGGTATCCAGAACCTGGTTGCGGCCAGCGTCCCGCAACTGGCGGCAGCGAGCGTGACGCTGCTCGACCAGAACGGCACGCTGCTGTCACAGATGAAGAGCAAACTGCTCGAAGCCGGTCTCGATCCGACGCAGACGAAGTATGTCAACGAGATCGAAGCCAGCATCATCAAGCGCGTCGAGGACATCCTGACGCCGATCGTCGGCGCCGGCAATGCGCGTGTGCAGATCGCCGCCGACATCGACTTCTCGCAAAGCGAGCACACCGCCGAAACACATCGTCCGAACACCACGCCGCCGGAGATCAGCATCCGCAGCCAGCAGACGAACGAGACCGCCAGCACCAGCCCGACGGCGCAGGGAGTCCCCGGCGCGCTCAGCAACCAGCCGCCGGTGCCGGCGACCGCGCCATTGACGCAACCGGCGGTACCACCTGCCGGCGGCGCCGCGCCGCCGCTGCCGGGGCAGATCAACGCCGCCGGCGTCCAGGCACCGATCGCCGGCGTCGGCCAGCCGTTGACCACGAGCAAGAGTTCGACGATCAACTACGAGGTCGACAAGACGATCCGCCACGTCAGGCAGTCGGTCGGCACCATCAAGCGCCTGTCGGCAGCGGTGGTGGTCAATCAGCGCAAGGAAACCGCCAAGGACGGCAAGTCGGTCAGCAAGCCGTTGCCGGACGCCGAGCTGAAGCAGATCAGCGATCTCGTCAAGGAAGCGATGGGTTTCAGCAAGGACAGGGGCGACACGATCTCGGTGGCGAACGCGCCGTTCACCGCCATCGAGAAGGACGATGGCGTTCCGCTCTGGCGCGACCCGGAAACCCTGTCGCTGGCGAAGGAACTCGTCAAGTACGGGGTGATCGCCGCCATCATCGCCTACCTCCTGCTCGGTGTCGTGCGACCACTGGTGCGGACGATGGTCGGCCCGCCGGCCAGGGAAAAGACCATCGGCAGCCAGATCGACGTCCGCGCCGAAGAAGAGGGCGAAGCGGAAGCCACCGAACATGTCCCGACGGCGGGCGAGTTGCTCGAAGCGCAGCTCGCCGCGGTGCGGGCGATCGCGCAGCAGGACCCGCAGGCGGTAGCCAACATCATCAAGCAATGGACGGGCGCCAATGCCGGCTGAAGACGGCGTCGAGAAGAGCGCCATCCTGCTCATTGCCCTCGGCGAAGACTACGCCGCCGAAGTGCTCAAGCACCTTGGCCCAAAGGAAGTGCACAAACTTGGCCAGGCGATGTCGACGCTGAAGTCGGTTCCGCGCGCGCGTGTCGAAGAGGTGTTGAGCGAGTTCCGGAAATCCGCCGAGGAATCGGCTGCGGTGAACGTCGACACCGACGCCTACGTGCGCTCGGTACTGACCAAGGCGCTCGGCGACGACAAGGCGTCGAACCTGATCGCGCGCATCCTGCAACCCGGTGACACCAACGGCATCGAGGGGCTGAAATGGATGGATGCGCCGACGGTCGCCGACCTGATCCGCAACGAGCACCCGCAGATCATCGCGACGATTCTCGTGCATCTCGCGCATGACCACGCCAGCGACATCCTGAACCAGTTCTCGGAGCGTCTGCGCAACGACGTGGTGCTGCGCATCGCGACACTCGAGGGAATCCAGCCGGAGGCCCTGCGGGAACTCCACGCCGTCCTGCTGCGCCTGCTCTCTGGTGCCGCCAGCATGAAGAAGGCCGCCAAAGGCGGGGTGCGGACGGTTGCCGAGATGCTCAACTTCATGGGTACCGCCAACGAAACTGCCGTCCTCGACTCGATCCGCGAGTACGATCCGGACCTGGCGCAGCAAATCCTCGACGAGATGTTCGTTTTCGAGAACCTGCTCGACCTGGACGATCGGGCCATCCAGCTGTTGCTGCGCGAGATTCAGTCCGAGTCGCTGATCCTGGCGATGAAGGGTGCGACTGAAGCGCTGCGCGAGAAGATCTTCCGCAACATGTCGCAGCGCGCCTCGGAGATGTTGCGCGAGGATCTCGAGTCGCGCGGCCCGGTGCGACTTTCCGAGGTCGAAGCCGAACAGAAGGAGATCCTCAAGGTCGTCCGCCGGTTGGCCGACGAGGGCCAGATCGTGCTCGGCGCCTCGGGCGGTGGCGAAATGATCTGAGAGGTTGTGAAGAAATCGTCGCGAGCAGGCCGAGATGCCAGGCGCGAGCGAGCGAACGACGAGACATATCAAATGGATAGGCGAGGAGTGAGCGAGTGAGCAACGCCGCAGATCGGTCGCGCAGTAGATTTATTCAC
>JAEUOM010000212.1 GCA_016788495.1 Accumulibacter sp.
AATTCAACAGCTTCAACAGGAGTCTTGCGTGTCCTTGTTACCCACTCTGCCGCCGGCGATTCTCGCCCTGGCTGACGGCACGATCTTCAGGGGTCTGGCGATCGGTGCTGCTGGCAGCACCAGCGGCGAAGTCGTGTTCAACACGGCGATGACGGGTTACCAGGAAATCCTGACCGATCCCTCGTATTGCCGCCAGATCGTCACGCTCACCTATCCGCATATCGGCAACGTCGGCTGCAATGAAGAAGACTTCGAATCGCGTGCCAACTACGCCGCCGGCCTGGTCATTCGCGACCTGCCGGGGCGCGCCGCGAGCTGGCGCCTGCAGCAGACGCTGCCGGACTACCTGCAGAAGCATGGAATCGTGGCCATCAGCGGTATCGACACGCGCAAGCTGACCCGCATCCTGCGCGAGCAGGGAGCCCAGGCAGGCTGCATCATGGCCGTGGAGGTCGATGAACGACGTGCTCTGGCCGAAGCCCGGGCTTTCCCGGGTCTGGCGGGAATGGATCTGGCCCGTGTCGTCAGCGTCAGCGAACCCTACGCCTGGGCGGGCGGTGCCTGGGCCCTGGAGGGCTACCGCGAGCCGCCGCCGGCCGAGCTGCACGTCGTCGCCTACGATTACGGCGTCAAGCACAACATCCTGCGGATGCTGGCTGCGCGCGGCTGCCGGGTGACCGTTGTCCCGGCGCAGACGACCGCCGCTGAAGTCCTCGACCGGCAGCCCGACGGGGTGTTCCTGTCGAACGGTCCGGGCGATCCGGAGCCCTGCGATTACGCGATCTCTGCCATCCGCGAAATCCTGACCCGACGCGTGCCCACCTTCGGCATCTGTCTCGGCCACCAGTTGCTGGCATTGGCTTCGGGCGCCCGGACGATGAAAATGAAGTTCGGGCACCATGGTGCCAACCACCCGGTCAAGGATCTGCAGACCGGGCAGGTCCTGATCACCAGCCAGAATCACGGTTTTGCGGTCGATGCCGATACCCTGCCAGCGAACCTCCTGCGCACCCACGCGTCGCTCTTCGATGGCTCGCTGCAGGGTGTTGCGCGCTCCGACGTGCCGGCTTTCTCCTTCCAGGGCCATCCTGAGGCAAGCCCGGGGCCGCACGACATCGCCTACCTGTTCGACCGCTTTGTCCAGATGATGCAAGACGAGAAGAAGCAAGATGCCCAAGCGCACAGACATTGAGAGCATTCTGATCATCGGCGCCGGGCCGATCGTCATCGGCCAGGCCTGCGAGTTCGATTACTCGGGTGCGCAGGCGTGCAAGGCGCTGCGTGAAGAGGGCTATCGGGTGATCCTGGTGAACTCCAATCCGGCCACGATCATGACCGATCCGGAAATGGCCGATGTGACCTATATCGAACCGATCACCTGGCGGGTGCTCGAGAAGATCATCAGCCGGGAGCGACCCGACGCGCTGCTGCCGACCATGGGTGGTCAGACCGCGCTCAACTGCGCGCTCGACCTCGCCCGGCACGGCGTCCTCGATCGCCATTCCGTCGAGATGATCGGCGCCACGCGACAGGCCATCGACAAGGCTGAGGATCGGGAGAAGTTCAAGGCGGCAATGACGCGCATCGGTCTCGGTTCGGCGCGTTCGGCGGTGGCGCACTCGATGGAGGAGGCGCTGCAGGTGCAACCGATGATTGGCTACCCGGCAATCATCCGGCCTTCCTTCACCATGGGTGGTTCCGGGGGCGGAATCGCCTACAACCAGGAGGAGTTCATCGAGATCTGCAAGCGCGGCCTGGAGGCCAGTCCTACGCGCGAGCTGCTGATCGAGGAGTCGCTGATCGGCTGGAAGGAGTTCGAGATGGAGGTTGTCCGCGACAGGCGCGACAACTGCATCATCGTCTGTTCGATCGAGAACTTCGATCCGATGGGCGTCCATACCGGCGATTCGATAACCGTCGCGCCGGTACAGACGCTGACCGACAAGGAATACCAGATCATGCGCGACGCCTCGATCGCGGTCCTGCGCGAGATCGGCGTCGATACCGGCGGCTCCAACGTCCAATTCGCCATCTGCCCGGACGACGGAAGGATGATCGTCATCGAAATGAATCCGCGTGTCTCGCGCTCGTCGGCGCTGGCGTCGAAGGCGACTGGTTTCCCGATTGCCAGGGTGGCGGCGAAACTGGCGGTGGGCTACACGCTGGACGAACTGGCGAACGAGATCACCGGCGGCCTGACTCCCGCCTCCTTCGAGCCGTCAATCGACTACGTGGTGACCAAGGTGCCGCGTTTTGCCTTCGAGAAGTTTCCCGAGGCGGACTCGCGCCTGACGACGCAGATGAAGTCGGTGGGCGAGGTGATGGCCATCGGCCGTACCTTCCAGGAGTCGCTGCAGAAGGCGCTGCGCGGGCTCGAGGTCGGTGTCGATGGTTTCGACGAGAAGAGCGCCGACCGCGAGGAGATCGAGGCTGCCCTGAGCGAGGCGCGTCCCGAGCGCATCTGGTATCTTGCCGACGCCTTCCGGATCGGCATGTCGCTCGACGAAATCCATCGCCTGACGGCGATCGACCCGTGGTTCCTAGCACAGATCGAGGACCTCTACCGCAAGGCCGAGCGGATTCGCGGCCGCGACCTCGCCTCGCTGTCGCGCGACGAACTGCTGCATCTCAAGCGGGCCGGTTTCTCCGACAAGCGGCTCGGCACGCTGATGCGGACGACCCAGACAGCCGTCCGCCAGCGCCGTCATGAGTGGCAGCTGCGGCCGGTGTTCAAGCGGGTCGATACCTGCGCCGCCGAGTTTGCCACGCATACCGCGTACATGTACTCGACCTATGAGGAGGAGTGCGAGTCGCGGCCCACTGAGCGGCAGAAGATCATGGTCCTCGGTGGCGGGCCCAACCGCATCGGTCAGGGAATCGAGTTCGACTACTGCTGCGTGCATGCCGCGCTGGCGATGCGTGCCGACGGCTACGAGACGATCATGGTCAACTGCAACCCGGAGACGGTATCCACCGACTACGATACCTCCGATCGCCTCTATTTCGAGCCGTTGACGCTCGAGGACGTGCTCGAGATCGTTGCCGTCGAGAAGCCGTTCGGCGTGATCGTCCAGTTTGGTGGTCAGACCCCGCTCAAGCTGGCGCGCGATCTCGAAGCCAACGGCGTGCCGATCATCGGCACCAGCCCGGACATGATCGACGCGGCCGAGGATCGCGAGCGTTTCCAGCAGCTGCTGCATGCGCTTGGTCTGCGACAGCCAGCCAACCGGACCGCGCGGACCGAGTCGGAGGCGCTGCGCCTGGCTGCAGAGATCGGCTATCCGCTGGTGGTGCGACCGTCCTACGTCCTCGGCGGACGGGCGATGGAGATCGTCCACGAGGAGCGTGATCTCGAGCGTTACATGCGGGAAGCCGTCAAGGTTTCGAATGATTCGCCGGTGCTTCTCGACCGTTTCCTGAACGATGCGTCGGAGGTCGACGTCGACGCGCTGTGTGATGGCCAGGAGGTGCTGATCGGCGGCGTCATGGAGCACATCGAACAGGCCGGGGTGCACTCCGGCGATTCCGCCTGCTCGCTGCCGCCTTATACCCTGTCACCCGAAATGCAGGATGAACTGCGCCGGCAGACACGACTTCTGGCCAGGGGCCTCGAGGTCTGCGGGCTGATGAACATCCAGTTTGCCATCCAGAAGGGCGTCGTCTTCGTTCTCGAGGTCAACCCGCGCGCTTCGCGGACCGTCCCCTTCGTGTCGAAGGCGACCGGGCGGCCGCTTGCGAAGATCGCCGCCCGCTGCATGGTCGGCAAGTCGCTGGCCAGCCAGGGCCTCACCAGCGAGGTGGTGCCCGACCATTTCTCGGTCAAGGAAGCCGTTTTCCCGTTCATCAAGTTCCGCGGCGTCGATACCATTCTCGGCCCGGAGATGAAGTCGACGGGCGAGGTGATGGGGGTCGGGCGCAGTTTTTCCGAGGCGTTCGTCAAGAGCCAGATGGCGGCGAGCGTGCGCTTGCCCAGTTCCGGGCAGGTGTTCGTCAGCGTCAAGGATGCGGACAAGGCGAAGGCAGTGAACATCGCAGCCGAGCTGCAGGCTGCCGGCTTCACTCTGCTCGCGACACGCGGGACAGCGGCGGCGATCGCCGCTGCGGGCATCGCCGTGACGCCGGTGAACAAGGTGACCGAGGGACGTCCGCACGTCGTCGATATGATCAAGAACAACGAGATCGTTCTGATCATCAACACGGTCGACGAGAAGCGCAAGGCGATCAGCGACTCGCGATCGATCCGCACGTCGGGGCTGGCGGCGCGGGTGACGATCTACACGACGATCTGGGGCGCCGAAGCGGCCGTAGCGGGGATCAGGAACCGCGGCGAACTGGTGGTCTACCCGATACAGGAACTGCACGCGCAACTTCATTAGTCAATCCTTGCAACCGCCGGCGCCGTGCTGCTGCTCTCTTGGGCGCCGGGGTCCTGTCACTGGCAGCGAACGATATGAGCAAAGTACCCGTAACCGTCAAGGGCGCCGAACAGTTGCGTGCCGAACTGCATCACCTGAAGACCGTCGAGCGCCCGCGCGCGATTGCGGCAATCGCCGAGGCGCGCTCGCACGGGGATCTCTCGGAGAATGCCGAGTACGATGCCGCCAAGGAAAGGCAGGGCTTCATCGAGGGACGCATCAAGGAGTTCGAGAGCAAGCTCGCCAACGCCCAGATCATCGACCCGAAGCTGCTCGATGCCGACGGGCGCTGCGTCTTCGGCGCAACGCTCGACCTCGAGGACCAGGAAACCGGCGTCCGGGTGTGCTACCAGATCGTCGGCGAGGACGAGGCCGACATCAAGGGCGGCAAGATCTCGATCAATTCGCCGATCGCGCGGGCGCTGATCGGCAAGTTTGCCGGCGACATCGCCGAGGTGCAGGCACCGGGCGGCGTTCGCGAATACGAAGTCATCGACGTTCGCTACGAGTGAGCGCAGGCATGCGTCGCCTCACCGAGATCCTGCATGGCGTCGCCCTGACGCTTTGGGTCGGCGGCCTGTGGTCGATCGGCTATCTGGTCGCCCCGGCGCTGTTTCACGCCCTGGGCAGTGATCGCCAGCTGGCCGGGCAGCTTGCCGGCCGGCTGTTCGAGCTGATCGGCTGGGTCGGGCTGGCGTGTGCCGCCTATCTGCTGCTTTTTCTTCTCGGGCGCCTGCGCAGCGCGGCACTGCGGCGCTGGGATTTCTGGCTCCTGATCCTGATGCTGCTGTTGACCGCCGTCGGGCTCTTCGGCGTCCAGCCACTGCTCGCGCAGCTCAAGTCCGACGCCCTGCCGCGCGAGGTGATGCAGAGTGTCCTGCGTGACCGCTTCGCTGCCTGGCATGGCGTATCCAGCATCCTCTACCTGCTGCAGAGTCTCCTCGGCCTGCTGCTGGTTGCCGCCGCGGCGCGCGGTGTTCGCTAGGCGCTCAGGCGGCGAGGCGGTCACCCAGCGGCGTGCGTGCGGCGGTCGCGAGGGGGGGTCAGCTTCCGCTGTTGCCCTGGAAGCTGCGCTTGCTGCGCCGTGGCAGGTTGCGCCGCAGGCGTGCGCGGCCCGGCGCCGCCGGTTGTTCGGGGCGTGGCCGCCAGAGGACGAGGAGCTTGCCGATATGCTGCACCGGCGCGGCAGACAGCCGCTCGCAGAGGTTGGCGAGGAAGTTCTCGCGCTCTTCCCGGTCGTCGTTATAGACACGCACCTTGATCAGTTCGTGCGCCGCAAGGCTGGCGTCGATCTCGCGCACGACCGGGTCGGAGAGCCCGTTCTGGCTGATCGCCACCACCGGTTGCAGCGAATGGGCACGGGCGCGCAGCGCGCGTCGCTCTTCGGAGGTAAGGTTGAGCATGCTGGGTCCCTGGATGGAGGGCCCATTCTAGCGGGTTTCCAGGCATGAAGCGCAGCCGATCGAGCAACGCCTGGTTGCGTGAGCATGTCAGCGACAGTTACGTCCAGCGGGCCAGGGCAGAAGGCTACCGCTCGCGCGCCGCCTACAAGCTCCTGCAGATCGACGAGCGGGAGCATCTGCTCCACCCTGGCGATCTGGTGGTCGATCTGGGCGCGAGTCCGGGAGGCTGGTCGCAGGTGGTCGCGAAGCGCCAGCAGGGTCGGGGCCGGGTCATCGCGGTCGACATGCTGGCCATGGAGCCGCTGCCGGGAGTCATCTTCCTGCCGGGTGACTTTCGCCAGCAGGCGGTGCTGGATCGCCTGCAGCAACTGCTGCAGGAGCAGAGGCCAGGGCTTGTGCTTTCGGACATGTCGCCCAATATCTCCGGCATCAGCCTGTGCGATCAGGCACAGGGCATGCATCTGTCGGAACTCGCTCTCGATTTTGCGCGTCAATGGCTGCAACCGGACGGCTGTCTGCTGGTCAAAGTTTTTCAGGGCCTGGGCTTCGACGATTTTCTCGTCGAGATGCGGCAGACCTTCAGGCTGGTATGCCTGCGCAAGCCGGATGCATCGCGTGATCGCAGCTCGGAAGTATACCTTCTGGGCAGGGGTCTCAAAGCCTGACCGAGCGGTCGAAGGCCTGTTGCTTGATTGTCCGGCAGGGAATCGGTTTAGAATGCAATTCTGCAAGGATGGCGGGGATTCTCGCGACCGGCCGTGCGGGCAAGATGAAGAGGTGACGCATTGAATAACATGTTCAAGAATCTGGCAGTCTGGCTGGTGATCGGTCTCGTGCTGATGACCGTTTTCAACCAGTTCAACAATCGCCAGGTGGCCCAGCAGTCGATGGAGTACTCCCAGTTCATCGAGGAGGTGGGCAAGGGAAACATCGCCAAGGTGGTCATCGAGGGGCGAGTCCTCAAGGCAACCACCACCGATGGCCGCAAGCTGACGAGCTACGCGCCGCCCGACCTCTGGATGGTCTCGGATCTTCTGAAGCATGGCGTCAAGATCGAAGCCAAGCCGGAAGAAGAACAGTCGTTCCTGATGAGCATCTTCGTCAGCTGGTTCCCGATGCTGCTGCTGATTGGCGTCTGGATCTTCTTCATGCGCCAGATGCAGGGCGGCGGCCGCGGCGGTGCCTTCTCGTTCGGCAAGAGCAAGGCTCGCCTGCTTGACGAGTCGACCAATACGATCACCTTTGCCGACGTCGCCGGCTGTGACGAGGCGAAGGAAGAAGTCTCCGAACTCGTCGATTTCCTGCGCGATCCGTCGAAGTTCCAGAAACTCGGCGGCCGCATTCCGAAGGGAGTGCTGCTCGTCGGCAATCCGGGAACCGGCAAGACGCTGCTGGCGAAGGCGATTGCCGGTGAGGCCAAGGTCCCGTTCTTCTCCATTTCCGGCTCGGATTTCGTCGAGATGTTCGTCGGTGTCGGTGCTGCGCGGGTTCGCGACATGTTCGAGAACGCCAAGAAGCACGCTCCGTGCATCATCTTCATTGACGAGCTCGACGCCGTCGGCCGCCAGCGTGGTGCTGGCCTCGGCGGTGGCAACGACGAGCGCGAGCAGACGCTGAACCAGATGCTGGTCGAAATGGACGGCTTCGAAGGCAGTGTCGGCGTCATCGTCATTGCCGCGACCAACCGGCCGGACGTGCTGGATCCGGCGCTCATGCGTCCGGGGCGTTTCGATCGCCAAGTGGTCGTTCCACTGCCTGACATCCGTGGCCGCGAACAGATCCTGGTGGTGCACATGCGCAAGGTGCCGCTGTCACCGGATGTCAAGGCTGACATCATCGCCCGCGGCACACCCGGTTTCTCGGGTGCCGACCTCGCCAACCTGGTCAACGAAGCGGCGCTCTTTGCCGCGCGTGGCAACAAGCGCCTCGTCGACATGGAGGATTTCGAGAAGGCCAAGGACAAAATCATGATGGGCGCCGAGCGGCGGAGCAAGGTCATGAACGAGGACGAGAGGCGCAATACGGCCTATCACGAGTCGGGACACGCGGTTGTTGCCAAGCTCATGCCGAAGTCGGATCCGGTACACAAGGTGACCATCATTCCGCGCGGTCGTGCCCTGGGGCTGACCATGCAGTTGCCGGAGGAGGATCGCTACGCCTACGATCGCGTCTACCTGATGAGCCGGATCGCCGTTCTCTTCGGCGGCCGGATCGCTGAAGAACTGTTCATGAACCAGATGACGACCGGCGCCTCGAACGACTTCGAGCGTGCGACGCAGATGGCACGCGACATGGTCACTCGCTACGGCATGTCGGACGCACTCGGTCCGATGGTGTACGGGGAGAACGAAGGCGAGGTCTTCCTCGGGCGATCGGTGACGACGCACAAGAACATGTCGGAAGCGACGATGGAGAAGGTCGACCGCGAGATCCGCCGCATCATCGACGAGCAGTACGCCCTCGCCCGCCGCCTGCTGGAGGAGCACCGCGACAAGGTCGAGGCGATGGCGGCGGCGCTGCTCGAACTGGAGACGATCGACGCCGACCAGATCAATGACATCATGCAGGGCAAGCCGCCGCGGCCGCCAAAGCAGACGCAGTTGCCTCCCGCCAACAAGAGCGATCACAACGCGCCAGACGCGGCGCCGAGCGCGCCGCCGGCTCCCGCCTGACGAGAGGGCTCGGCGCTTCCTGCCGACCGGATTCGCTGTCGCATGCTGCGTTGTGGACGTTTTCAGCTGGCGCTCGATCGCCCGTTGCTGATGGGCATCGTGAACCTGACCGACGATTCCTTTGCGGGCGACGGCCTCGCCGGCGACACGGCTGCGGCGGTTGCACGGGCGCAGAAGCAGATCGACGCGGGCGCCGACCTGCTCGACCTGGGCGCAGAGTCCTCGCGTCCCGGCGCGCTGCCGGTAAGCGCAGATGACGAACTGGATCGACTGCTGCCGGTACTCGACGGGCTTGCAGGCTGTGGCGTGCCGATCTCGGTCGATACCTACAAGCCGGAGGTGATGCGTGCCGCCCTGCGGCACGGCGCCTCGATGATCAATGACATCTACGGCTTGCGCGTGCCTGGGGCTGTCGAGGCGGTGGCCGGGAGCGACTGCGCGGTCTGCCTGATGCACATGCAGGGAGAGCCGCTGACGATGCAGCAGCAACCCTCGTACCGGAACGTCGTCGCCGACGTGCAGCTCTTTCTGCGCCGCCGCGTGCAGGCGGCGAGGGCAGCCGGGATCAGTGACGATCGCCTGTTGCTCGACCCGGGCTTCGGCTTCGGCAAGACCCTGCAGCACAATCTGGAATTGCTGCGTGGCCTCGATCGGCTGGCGGGCGAAGGCCTGCCGGTGCTGGCGGGCCTGTCGCGCAAGTCGATGCTCGGTGCCATCACCGGGCGCCCGCTCGGCGAGCGTCTCGCGGCCAGCATCGCCGCCGCCGTGCTGGCTGTCGAGCGCGGTGCGCGCATCCTGCGCGTTCACGATGTGGCCGAAACGCGCGACGCCCTTGCCGTCTGGCAGGCACTGCGCGGCGTTGATGCTTCGCCGTCGACGGTGGTGGCAGCTTGACCACCGCCGCCCCGGCAACCCACGCTTTCCCCGGCGATCCGCGGTTGTAGGCGGGCACGGGTTGGGCACGCCGCCAGCGGGACGCGGACCGCTGGCGGCGTGAGCGCCACAGGCCGCCTTTGTGCGTTAATTGGCGGTCCAGTTCCCAAGCCTGTGCGTAAAATGTCACTTGCGTGACAGGTGTCAGTCGGCACCTGTGCTCAAGGGGAGAGAAGACCGTGACGAGAAAGTATTTTGGTACCGATGGCGTCCGCGGGCGCGTCGGCGAGACGCCGATCACGCCCGAGTTTGTCATGCGGCTGGGCCATGCGGCGGGGAGGGTTCTGGCTGCGCGCGACAGTGCGCGCAGTCATGCCAAGCCGGGCGACCGGCCAGCGGTGCTGATCGGCAAGGACACCCGGATCTCGGGCTACATGCTCGAGGCGGCGCTCGAAGCCGGATTTTCCGCTGCCGGTGTCGATGTCTGCCTGGTCGGACCGATGCCGACGCCGGCCATCGCGTACCTCACTCGCGCCCTGCGTCTGCAGGCTGGAATCGTCATTTCGGCGTCGCACAACCCTTACTACGACAACGGGATCAAGTTCTTCGCAGCGAACGGAAGCAAGCTGCCCGACGAAATGGAACTCGAGATCGAGGCGGCTCTCGATGAACCGCTGACCTGTGTTCCCTCCGCCGGCCTCGGGCGGGCACGGCGGATCGACGACGCCGACGGCCGCTACATCGAGTTCTGCAAGGGCACCTTTCCTTTCGACATGGACCTGCGCGGACTGAAGATCGTCGTCGATTGCGCCAACGGTGCTGCCTATCATCTCGCGCCGCATGTCTTTCACGAACTGGGGGCCGAAGTCAGCAACATCGGCACCGAACCCAATGGACTCAACATCAACCAGGATGTTGGCGCGACAGCCCCTGCCGCTTTGTCCAGGGCCGTCGTGGCGCAGGCGGCCGATCTCGGGATCGCGCTCGACGGTGACGCCGACCGCTTGATCATGGTCGATTCGCTGGGCCAGGTCTATGACGGCGACCAGTTGCTGTTTGCGGTGGTGCGCAGCCGGTTGCGACAAGGGGCCGTTGCCGGAGTCGTCGGCACGCTGATGACCAACCTGGCTCTCGAACACGCTTTCGGCGAACTCAAGGTTCCGTTCGTCCGTGCTGCCGTCGGCGATCGCTACGTCATGGACATGTTGCGGCAGAAGGGCTGGCTTTATGGTGGCGAAAACTCGGGCCACATCCTCTGTCTCGATCGGCACACCACCGGCGACGGCATCGTCTCCGCGTTGCAGGTGTTGTGTGCCCTGCGCGAGGAGGGTTGCGACCTGCAGCAATTGCTGGGCTGCCTGCAGCTGTATCCGCAGAAGCTGATCAACGTCGCGTTGAGCAAGGGCTTTCCGTGGCAGGAGCATCCGCTGATCGCGGCTGCGCGTGACGAGGTGGAGCGCGAGCTTCAGGGCTGCGGGCGGGTGCTGCTGCGCGCTTCCGGAACCGAGCCGTTGTTGCGCGTGATGGTGGAAGGGCAGGATTCGCTGCTGGTCAGCCGTGCCGCAGAGACGCTTGCCGCAGCCGTTCGCGAAGCGGTTTCGTCCTAGCCGGCCGTCGCGGTGAATGCCGCGGCGCTGGCGCTCGATCCGTGAATGCCGCGCAGCCGGCTGGCCGCAGCTTCGTCAGCGCCCTGCGTTCCGGTCTGCTGGCAACGATTGGTTTCCCTCGCTCAGTAGAGCAGAAATTCCTGCCGCATCTGCAGCCACGCGTCCTCGTCGGCGCGGCTGATCGCATCGAGGTCGCCGGGTGTTGCCGTCGGATCGTCGACCCACTGCCGCAGCAGGGGCGAGCCGTTGATCAGGTCGATCGCCAGTCGATCGAGTTCGTACTCGTACGGAAAATCCCGCCACAGCGGGTAGTCCGGCTGCAGTTGCCGCAAGACCTTGAAAGCGAGGCTCTGCAATCGCCACGGACGGAAACTCTCGTGCCGGTAGGCGTCGTCGTCGACATGGATCTGGATGCCGTGGCACAGCTGTCCGGCATGTTTGTGGAAGGTCGGCTCGAACCAGCACGCGCGCAGCCGGCAGCCCTGCAGCCAGGTCGGCGCCAGCGAATGCATGCCGGCGATCAGCCGGCGCGCGTCGAGATCGGGAGCGCCAAACAGCTCGAGCGGGCGCGTCGTGCCGCGACCCTCGGAAAGCGAGCTGCCCTCGAGCATGACGGTGCCGGCATAGCAGCGTGCCATCGCCAGGCTGGGGGCGTTGGGGCTCGGGTTGATCCAGCTGCGCTGGCCAGTTGGCCAGCCGTAGCCGGGTGCCAACGCTGGCGCCCAGCCCTGCATCCGGATGACCGTGCAGTCGAGGTCGAGTTCGAACTCGCTGATGAACCAGCACGCGAGTTCGCCCATCGTCAGGCCGTGGCGCATCGGCAGCGGTCCGGCACCGACAAAGCTCTGCCAGCCGGGGCGCAGCAGCAATCCTTCGACTGGCCGCCCGACCGGGTTCGGTCGGTCCAGGATCCACACTTCCTTGCCCTGCAGGGCGACGGCCTCGAGAACGTACAGCAGTGTGGTGATGAAAGTGTAGATGCGGCAGCCCAGATCCTGCAGGTCGACCAGCAGGACGTCGAAACTCGACATCATCTCCGGGGTCGGGCGTCTTACCGTACCGTAGAGGCTGAACACCGGGATACCGTGCTGCGGGTCGAAGAACTCTGCCGACTCGACCATGTTGTCCTGCTTGTCGCCGCGCAATCCGTGCTGCGGTCCGAAAGCGGCGGTCAGCTGCAGATCGGGCAGTTCCGCCAGCGCGTCGAGCGCATGCCAAAGGTCCGCGCTGACCGATGCCGGGTGGGCGAGCAGCGCCAGCCGGCGGCCGCGCAGGGGTCGGCGCAGGGCAGGGTCGCAGAGCAGGCGGTCGAGGCCGGTGAGGAGGGTGGGCATCAGAATTCCTTCAGGCAGAATCGCCAGCCGGCGCGAGCTCGAGACGGAAGCCGTCGCGATGATGAAAATCCGGCAGGCTGGCGGGATGGTGCAAGGCCCAGTAGCTGTGGCTGCCATCGACGACATCGGTAGCTTCGACCACTGCGGCGAGGCCGACCTGCAGTGTCGCCGCGGCAGCTTTCGCTGGCAAGGCAGCGGCGGCGATCAGCACCTCGAGTTCGAGGCGGCCGGCCGACAGCCTGGCCGTCAGCCACGGCGCCGGCCGCGACGCGGCTTCGGCGGCGGGCTGGCGGTAGGCGTTGAAGGCGTAGCTTGCCCATTCACCGGATGGCGAGAAGTTGAACTCCAGGTACGCGGGCTCGCCAGCGATGCCGATGAAAGCCTCGAAGCAGCTGTGTTCCCAGAGGCCGTCGGAACGCCCGGGTGTCGCCGGCGGCGGGATCCGCAGGCGCACCATGTCGCCGCGCAGCCGGTAGGCCAGAGCGAGGTCGCCGCTGGCGGTACGTTCTGCCCGGGCCTCGACTGATCGGACCACGGGCGCCGGCGTCGCCGGGTGGCAGAGCAGGGTCAGGGGGAATTCGGTGACGGGCATCGGCGGGGCGGCGGCTGATCGGCAGGAGCAAGGATTTTACCCTCTGCACGGGTTGCAGCGATCTGCCGCGCGCATGCTGGCCGGATCTCGGCCACGCCGCCATCACCAGCTGCGGGGCTACTGGCGTCTTGCGCTTTCTCCGTGAAAAGCCCAGTCACGCGTTCAGCGGCGTACTCGCGCTTGAGCGCGAGAAGCACCCCTGCGCTTGCCGGATCGGCGATCACTTGGATCGAGCCCGACGTGGTCGCCGTCCCGCATGGCATCACGTTTTTCGCCTCGGAGCGGCCCGGCGGCAGGCCCGGCTGCGCCATGCCGCATTTTCCGACATCGCCTCAGACCTGGGTGTCGGTGATCAACACGGCCCTGAAGTCGTTCACGTTGGTCATCGTCGGTCCGGTGACCACCGAGGCTTCAAGCGCCTTGAAGAAGCCGTGCGCGTCGTTGTTGGCGAGGCTATCGAGCAGCCGGAGACCCTGGGTCCGGGCGCGAGCAAGGGTGTCGGGCCCGATGCAGGCGCCGGCAATTTCCTCTTGGCCATCGACGCCGTCCGTGTCGGCCATCAGGGCGTGGATGTTGGGATGCTCCCTGGTGACCGCCAACAACGCGAGCAGGCACTCGACGTTGCGACCGCCACGGCCGTTTCCGCGCACGGTGACCGTGGTTTCGCCGCCCGACAGCAGCACACAGGGCGGCGCAAAGGGCTGGCCGCGATGGGCGGTCTGCAGCGCCATGCCGCCCAGTACCTTGCCGACGTCCCGCGCTTCGCCCTCGAGTGCGTCCCCCAGGATGTAGGGAGTGATGCCAGCCTGGGTGGCAACTGCCGCAGCCGCCTGCAATGCCATCTGGGGTGTGGCCACCATGCGCGTCGCGGCTCTGGCCAGACGCCGGTCACCGGGTTTGATCGACTCGCCCGCACCGCTGTGCAGGATCTGCAGCGCCGGTGCCGGCAGACTGATCCCGTAGTAACGCACGATTGCCGCAGCGTCTGCACAGGTGGTGTGGTCGCCCACGGTAGGGCCCGAGGCGATGTCGACGGGGCTGTCGCCCGGCACGTCCGACAACAGCAGGGTGATGACGCGCGCCGGATGGCAGACGGCCGCCAGGCGGCCACCCTTGATCGCCGACAAGTGACGCCGAACGGTGTTCATCTCGCTGATGGTGGCGCCGCTTGTCAGCAGCTCGCGGTTCACGGCTTGTTCATGTTCCAGCGACAGGCCGGGCAGCGGTAAGGGCAGAAGCGCAGACCCACCCCCGGAGATCAGGCACAGCACGATGTCCTCAGCGTTCAAGCCGTGCACCAACTTCATCAGCCGCCGCGCTGCCTGCAATCCGGCGGCGTCAGGCACCGGATGAGAAGCTTCCGCGATCTCGATGCGCTGGCAAGGCACCGCGTAGCCGTAACGCGTCACCACCAAGCCAGTTAGTGGGCCGTGCCAATGGTCTTCCACCGCGCGTGCCATGGCGGCAGAGGCTTTGCCCGCGCCGATGACCACCAACCGACCGCCCTGCAGTTCGGCAGTCGTGGGCAGATGCGGTGGTACGCAGAGGGCGGGCTGCGCCGAAGCCACGGCAGCGTCAAACATCTGTCGCAACAGCGCCGAGGGTGTGATGTCAGCGCGCAGGTGGTCGGCGTGAGAAGGCGGCATGGCGAGCAAGGTAGAGGTGTCCGGTGGTCGTGAAGGGTTTTGGCAACCGGCAGTGAGTTTTCAGATGCCGCTTGAAGTGTGTGCTGCCTGTCGTGATTCGTCTACTTCTTCGCAATCGCCGTCAGTTCAACTCTGGCACCCTTGGCCAACGCCGAAACGCCGACTGCGGCCCGACTTGGATAGGCCAAGAGACCCTCGAAACACGAACCGTACACCTTGTTGAGGTTGGCGAACTCCTGCATATCGGTGGTGAAGATGGTCACCATGACCA
>JAEUOM010000249.1 GCA_016788495.1 Accumulibacter sp.
GTTGGCAGCCATGGTCCACACGAAGCACCAGCCGTTGCAGTGAAACATCGGCAGCGTCCACAGGTAAACCGCGTGCGGCGGCATGCCCCAGCTGACGATGTTGCTCATCGAATTGAGGTAAGCCCCGCGATGGTGGTACACGACGCCCTTCGGGTTACCGGTGGTACCGGATGTGTAATTGAGCGAAATCGCATCCCACTCATCGGCCGGACCACACCAGGGGAAGTCGGGGCTGCCGCCAGCGATGAACTCCTCGTACTCGCGCGTCCCCAGCCGGTCACCGGGGCCGCCGTACTCGGGATCGTCGACATCGATCACCAGGATCTCGCGCCGGCAGGCGGCCAGCGCCTTGCGCACGGTAGACGCGTACTCGCGGTCGGTGAGCAGCACCTTGGCCTCGCCGTGCTCGAGCATGAAGGCGATCGTTTCCGCGTCGAGCCGGGTGTTCAGCGTGTTGAGCACAGCCCCGGTAACCGGAACACCGAAGTGGCACTCGATCATTTCCGGCGTGTTGTTGAGCATCGCCGCAACCGTATCGCCTTCGCCGACGCCGTGCGCGACGAGCGCGGATGCGAGCTGCCGGCAGCGAGTGAAGGTCTGCAGCCAGCTCTGCCGCCGCTGCCCATGGATCACCGCGACACGTTCGGGATAGACATAGGCGCTGCGCGCGAGGAAGGTCAGCGGCGTCAGCGGCGTGTAGTTGGCAGGATTCTTGTCAAGCCCCACCCGGTAGATATTCGACATCCCCAGCTTCTCCTCTCTGACAATGAGTATTATTGATGTTGCTCTGCCGTGGCACGACAGTCTTTCAGCCTGCCACGTTTCTCGATATCGTTCAACCAGGCCAGCAGTTCCCGGCCGAGTTCGGTGCTCGCCGCTGCCATCGCGTTGACGCCACCGCGAGCGTCGGCACTGGTCGCCGGCTGTTCGACTGCCAGCACTTTCTCGGCGATGATCCGCTGTCTCGTGTCCAGCAGCGTCGCCTGCCCCTGCAGCAGCGCGCTGCTCTGCTGCGCTGTGGCGAAGAGCTGCGACAACTCCAGCAGTTCGATGCGCAACAGGCAGGCGTGTGCATTGCGGCCACTGGCACTGGTCAGTCCGAGCTGCTGCCGCAGGCGCTGCGCGAGCAGTTGGCCGGGGGCCGCGGCCCAACGACTGGCGGCGTAGCTGCGCAACTTGAGCGGATCGTCGTAGAGCAGGCGATACTCGATCGTCAGCGCATCGAACCAGTACGGCATCCTGATCTCGAGTGCAACTCCGGACCAGCGGCTCGCTTCGGTCAGCCGCGCTGGCGGCGGTCCGAAATCATAGGAATCCGCCGGCTGCGGACTGCGCAGGCCGCCGCTGCAGGCCACCAGCAGACTCGTGGCAAGAAGGCTCGCAAAGCTGTTCATCGACTCTCCCCGGCCAGCGTCGGCGCGACAAAACCGGCCTCGCCGGGGCCGGGTGCATGCTGTGGCGGGCCGAAGACGATACTCTGCGGCGACTCCTCGAGCATCTGCAGCACCCGGTTGAGCTGCCGCGAGTTGGCCGAAAGGTCACTGCCGACCTCGTCCAGGCGCGCCACCAGGGCAGCGATCCCACCGGGCGAAGGTTCGCCGATCAGCCGCCCCAGTCGTTCGCTCACCGGCTGCAGACTGCCGACCAGGCGACGCGACTCGAGCAGCAGCGGCGCCGCCTCGGCGGCTGCCTGATCGGCGCGCGTCAGCGTGCTGTTCAGCAGGCGCAGGTTTTCGTCCGCCAGCAACTTGCGCAACTGCAGCGCCACTTCCCTGGTGTTGCTCGTCGTCGCTTCGAGATTGCCGAGAATCCCGGCCAGATGTCGCCGGTTGTCGTCGTCGAGGACGAGGTTCGCCCGCTCGAGAAAGTCCCGCGCCTGCCGCAGCGTCGCGGGGCCGACGTCCGACAGTTCCTCCATCAGCGAGGATTGCATCTTGATGCGCGGCAGTCCTCCATCGTCGCCGGCGAGCGGCGTCGGGTCTTTCCCATTGTCCTCGAGCAGAATGTGGGCGATGCCCGTGACCCCCTGATAGCCAAGGCGCGCGGTGGTGCTGCGGGTCACCGGGACGTTGCGGTCCACACTGATCCGGATCAGGATGTTGCGCACCTCGGCGGGGTCGAGCTCGATCGCTTCCACCTTGCCCACCCGGATGCCGCGGTAACGCACCTGCCCCTGCAGGTTGAGGCCCGTGACATTGTGCTGGCTGACCACCGTGTAGTCCGTCGTCGCTTCGTGCTTGCCGCCGAACCACCAGACAGCCAGGACCACGGACAGACCAAGCAGCAGGGTGAACACCCCCGCCACCAGCGCATGTGCCCTGTTCTCCATGTTCAGCTCTGCCGCTGCCGGATCGCCGCCGCCGCACGACCGGAACCAAAAAAGTTGCGCACGAAGGGATGATCGACCGCCGCAACCTCCGCTGCCGTGCCACAGGCGACGATCCGCTGATCGGCCAGCACCGCCAGCCGGGTCGCCAGACCGGCCAGCGTCTCCGGGTCGTGCGTCACCATCACCACCGTGAAACCCAGTTCCCTCTGCAACATCCGCAACAGCTTGACGAAGCTCTCGCTGCGATCAGGATCAAGACCCGCCGTTGGCTCGTCGAGAACCAGCAGCTCGGGCTCGAGCGACAAGGCGCGCGCCAACGCCACGCGCTTGACCATGCCGCCCGACAACTCGGCGGGCATCAGCCGTGCATGCCGCGCTTCGAGTTCGACCATGGCAAGCTTGAGAAAGACCAGATCAGCCACCATTTCCTCGTCGAGTGTGTGCAGTTCCCGCAAGGGAAAAGCAATGTTGTCGAAGACCGACAACGCCGAGAACAGCGCTCCCTGCTGGAAGAGCATGCCGAAGCGTCGCCGCAGTGCGCGCCGGCGCTGCGCATCGGTATCGAGCACCGACTGGCCAAACATTCGCACGGTTCCGCTGCTTGGCGCCAGCAGCCCGACCATCTCGCGCAGCAGGGTCGTCTTGCCGCTACCCGAGCCACCGACCAAGCCAAGCATCTGTCCCGCCTCAATGTCGAGATCGATATCGCGATGAACGACGAGATCATCGAACTGCGTACACAGACCGCGAATCTCGATCACCGTTGGCGACGCCCGGCCGGCGGTGGGTGGTGCGCTGATCACGGCAGTCCCAGTCCGCGCGTCGCGACCGCGAAGACCGCGTCGACGAGTATCGCCACGGTGATCGAGCATACCACCGAACTGGTCGTCAGCGCCGACAGGCTCTCGGTGTTGGGTTTGACCCGAAGCCCGAAATGGCAGGCGATCAACGCGATGAGCACACCGAATACCAGCCCCTTGCAGAGGCCGATCCAGACGTTCGCCACCGGCACGACGCGGGGCAGCGTGTCGATGAAGAAGGCGTAGGAGAGACCCATCTGCAGCTTGGCGGCGATCATGCCGCCGATGATGCCGGCGGCCGAGCACCAGATGACCAGGAGCGGCATCGCGACCGCCAGCGCCAACACCTTCGGCAGCAGCAGGCGCTGACTGCGCGAAACCCCCATCGTCGCCAGGGCATCGATCTCCTCCGTCACGCGCATGACGCCGATCTGGGCGGTCATCGCCGATCCGGAACGTCCGGCGACCAGCACCGCGACGAGCATCGGACCGAGTTCACGAACGATGCTGATGCCGAGCAGATTGACGATGAAGACGTCGGCGCCGAAGGTCTTCAGTTGCAGTGCCGACAGGTACGAAAGGACGATGCCGATGAGGAAGCCGATCAGCGCAATCACCGGCAGGGCCATCGCGCCGCTCTTGTAGAGGTTGGCCGAGAACTCTCGCCAGGGCATCTCGCGCGGATGCAGGCAGAGATAGACCAGATCGAGGAGCAGTTGCCCGATGAGGGCGACGATCTCGGACAGGTGACGCAGGGCCGCCAGCGAAAGCCGGCCGAGTGCTGCGATCGACGCCAGTGGATCACTCGCTGCCGGCGTCTCCGGCTCGTGCGAGATCGACGCCACCCGTTCGAGCAGGGCCCGGTGCTCGGCCGACAGCGCCAGCGCGGCCGGCCACTGTCTGCCCCAGGCTCGCCAGAGCACTGTCGCTCCGGCGCTGTCGAGGCGCGCGATCGAGCGCAACTCCCAATCGGGGTTGCCGGCCGCCAGCTGCCGCAGGTGCAACTCAAAATCCGCGATCGGCTGCGGCATCGTCGCCAGGCGCCAGTCACCGGCGAGCATCAGTCGCCGGACGCCCGTTCTCTCGACCACATCGATCGTCGCCGCAGCCATCGCCGAAATCAGTCGCCGGATACGGTTCTGCTGCCGGCCTGAGCCGACGTCCTCTTCACTCGCTCGCTCCTTGCTCGGGAAAGGAATTCCCCGGTCTGCTGCGGGCAGCCAATTTCACCCGCGCGCCTGCTACGATTTCTGCAACCGCTCCAACTGCAGCACCCTGTCGCGAGGCACCGTGCCGATCTTCAGCGTGATTCCGATGCGACGCCAGACGAGTACTTCATCCGCCAGCGCGGTGGCGGTGATCGGATTGCCCGCCTGCCAGCGCGCCGGCAGATCGAGTTCGAAGCCATCGGCCGCTTCCCTGACCGACATCTCGGGCAGCGGCTGATCGTCACGCGCACGGTGCAGCAGCGCCGCCAGTCGCAGACAGAAGAGGAGGCGCCAGTTGGGATCACCTGCCGGCATTGCCGCGAGCTTCTGCAGCTTGCCGCGCTGGCCGAGAACCAGCAGGGCAAGCCGCGCCTGATCACGTTTCGAGAACCCCGACATGTCGGCGTGTCCCAGGATGTACGCGCCGTGCTTGTGGAACTGGCCGTGCGCCACCGAAACACCGATCTCGTGCAGCGAAACGGCCCAGCGCAGGAAGTGCACGTCGTTCTCGTGCGCAACGTCGTCGAGCTTGATCATCTGGCCAAGAAGGAGCAGGGCCGTGCGCTCGACCCGCCTGACCTGGGTCTCGTCCACCTGATAGCGCTGCATGAACTGGACGACCGTGGCGTCGCGCGTATCGTGATGCGCGAAGCGCCCAAGCAGATCGTAGAGCACACCGAGCGGCAACGCACCATCGGAATAGGTCATCCGCTCGAGTCCCAACTCGGCGAAAACCGCCGACATGATGGCGATGGCGCCTGGCAGGATAAGGCAGCGATCCGCACGCATCCCCTTCAGGTTCAGCGCCTCCGCCGAACCGGCGCGAATCAGCAACTGGCGCAGCCCGGCCAGTCCCTCCCGGCTGATGCCGCTGACCCCCTGCGGGTTGAGATCGTTCATCTCCAGCAAAGTCGCGATCTCCTGCGCCGACCCGGAGGATCCGACCGCCTCGCCCCAGCCGCGGCGCTGATAGTCGACGACGATGGCTTCGACCTCGCGCGCCGCCGACACCTCGGCGGCGTAGAGACGCTTCTTGTCCACCTTCCCGTCGGGAAAGAAGCGATGCCGATAGCTGATGCCGCCCATGAACAGCGATTCCATCAACACCGGCTCGGTGCCCTCGCCAATGATGAACTCGGTCGAGCCGCCACCAATATCGACCACCAGCCGGCGATGGCTGGCAGCCGGCAGGGCGTTCGCGGCACCAATGAAGATCAGCCGCGCTTCCTCACGACCGCCGATGATCTCGATCGGAAAGCCGAGCGCCGCCTCCGCCTGCAGCAGCACCAGCGGCGCGTTCCGCGCGACGCGCATGGCATCGGTCGTCACCGCACGCACGGCGTCCGGCGCAAAACCGCGCAGGCGCTCGCCAAAACGGCGCAGCGCCGCGATCGCGCGCTGCTGCGATGCATGGTCGAGCAACTTCTCGCGGGTGAGACCGGAACCCAGCCGGACCGTCTCGCGCAGGGTATCCAGCGGGTGAATCTGGTCGCCAACGATCCGCCCGACCTGGACGCGGAAGCTGTTGGAACCCAGGTCCACCCCGGCAATCAGTTCGTAACTCATGGCTGTTCTCGTTCGCTCGCGTGCACCGCGGTCTGCTTGGACCGGCCATTCTAGCATCACCGGGGCTTCACCTCCGTCGCCCCTGGCAACCGGCATGCAGACGCAACGGCGCGCCAACGGACCGCGGACAGGGAAGAAAATGGCAACCACGCAGACGCGCACGCCGCCTATGGCTGTAATATGTCCGACTGCACTTCAGCCCTTGCCCGAGCCATCTTTCTTGACGGAACGAATCGATGAACATAGTTGCCACGACCAGCGAAACCCCTCCCCTTCAGGCACCCACCGGCTTCCCACCGGAGTACTTCCAGAATCGCGAGATGAGCTTGCTGGCGTTCAATCGGCGGGTCCTGTGGCAGGCCAGGAGCCCGCGGACACCCTTGCTCGAGCGGCTGCGCTTCCTCTGCATCGTCAGCAGCAACCTCGACGAGTTCTTCGAGATCCGCGAGGCGGGCATCAAGGAACAGCTCAAGCTGAACTCGGTGGCGATCACCACCGACGGCAAGACGGCGCGCGAGGTCTACCAGCTGGTGAGCGACGAAGCTCATGCCATCGTCAAGGAGCAGTATGCTCTGCTGAACGACGAAATCCTGCCGCAGCTTGCCGCTGAAGGCATCCGCTTCCTCAAGCGGGCAGACTGGAATCCCGAACAGCGCGAATGGATCAGGGACTTCTTTTTTCGCGAAGTGATGCCGGTCATCACGCCGATCGGCCTCGACCCGTCGCACCCCTTCCCGCGCGTGCTCAACAAGAGTCTCAATTTCGCCGTCGAGCTCGAAGGGCGCGATGCGTTCGGGCGCAGCTCCGGAGCAGCGATCGTACAGGCGCCGCGCGTCCTGCCACGCGTCATCCGCCTGCCGCGCGAACTCGGCGAAAGCGAGTACTCCTTCGTCTTCCTGTCGTCGATCCTGCACGAGTTCGTGCATGAACTGTTCGCCGGCATGAAGGTGCTTGGTTGCTACCAGTTCCGCGTCACGCGCAACAGCGACCTCTTCGTCGACGAGGAGGAGGTCAAGAACCTGCGCGCCAAGATCCAGGGCGAGCTGCCGCAGCGCCATTTCGGTGACGCCGTCCGTCTGGAAGTGGCGAACAGTTGCTCGGAGGCGATGACCCAGTTCCTGCTCGGCCAGTTCAATCTGACGGAAACCGACCTCTATCGCGTCGCCGGTCCGGTCAACCTGGTTCGCCTGATGCAGGTTCCTGACTGGGTGCTGCGCCACGATCTCAAGTTCCAGCCCTTCACCCCAGGTCTGCCGAAGGCCCTGCACAAGAGCCAGAGCGTCTTCGACGGCATCCGCAGCGGCGATATCCTGCTGCACCACCCCTACCAGAGCTTCAACCCGGTGATCGAACTGCTCGAACAGTCGGCGGTCGACCCACTGGTGGTGGCGATCAAGATGACGGTTTACCGCACGGGCACCGATTCGGTCCTGATGCAGTCGTTGTTGCGGGCAGCGCAGAACGGCAAGGAAGTGACTGTGGTCGTCGAACTGATGGCGCGCTTCGACGAGGAGGCGAACATCGGCTGGGCAACCAAGCTCGAGGAAGTCGGCGCCCACGTCGTCTACGGCGTCTTTGGTTACAAGGTCCATGCCAAGATGCTGATGGTCGTCCGCCGTGAGGAAAGCAACGGCGGCGGCAGCATCCTGCGCCGCTATGTGCATCTCGGAACCGGCAACTACCATCCGAAGACCGCCCGCCTGTACTCCGACTTCGGCCTGCTCACCTGCAACGAGGAGATCGGTGCCGACACCAACGAGGTCTTCAAGCAGCTCACCGGCCTCGGCCGCGCACAGACGCTGACACACCTGTGGCAGGCGCCCTTCACCCTGCAGCCCAACGTCATCGCGGGAATCCGCGCCGAGGCGGAAGCGGCGCGTGCCGGCAAGCGTTCCCGGATCATCGCCAAGATGAATTCGCTGCTCGAACCGGAAACCATCGCCACCCTCTATGAAGCCTCGCAGGCCGGCGTCAAGATCGACCTCATCGTCCGCGGCGTCTGCGGGCTGCGGGCGGGCGTCAAGGGTCTGTCGGAGAACATCAGCGTGCGCTCGATCATTGGCCGCCAGCTCGAACATCATCGCGTCTTCTACTTCTACGCCGGTGGCGAGGAGAAGGTCTATCTGTCGAGTGCCGACTGGATGGAACGTAACTTCTTCCGGCGTATCGAACTGGCGTTTCCGGTACTCGATCGCAAGCTGAAACGGCGGGTGATGAGCGAGGGGCTGCAGATCTATCTCAGCGACAACACTCTGGCCTGGGAACTCGGGCCGGATGGCAGCTACCATCAGAAGCGCGGCTCACGCACCAGCCCGCATTCGTCGCAGGCCGAACTGATCGAGCTGCTCAAGGCCTAGAGGCGCCGCCGCTGCACGGCGGCGTTGGCGCCACTCAGGCGCGGCGCGCGCCGACGACGCCCTGCACGGCGTGCAGCAGGGCAAGCGTCCGTTCGAGTTGCGGCACGCTGGCGACCTCGGCGGTAAAGCTCATGTGGGCGTTGCCCTGGCGCGACTGCGTGTTGACCGCGATGACATTTATCTTCTCGCGCGCGAGCACATCCGAGACATCACGCAGCAGACCCTGCCGGTCATGGGCATCGATGATGATGTCCACGGCGAAGACGCCGTCGGTGCTGCCACCCCATGTCGTTTCGATCACCCGCTCCGGGTGCGTCGCCTGCAGGTGCACGAAGTTGCTGCAATCGGCGCGATGCACCGACACGCCGCGACCGCGCGTGACGAAGCCGACGATCGGGTCCGGCGGCACCGGCTTGCAACAGCCGGCGAGCTGCGTCAGCAGGCGGCCGACGCCGACGATCAGGATGCCCTTCTCGGCCACGTCGCTGTCCCGTTGCCGGCGGACCGTCAGTTCGTCGACGACGCGTTCGTCGGCCTGATCCTCGCTGGCGCGCACCGCCGCCTGCAACTGACGCAGGTTCAGCGTCGCGCGCGCCATGGCGATGAAGAGGTCCTCGCTGCGCGCCAGGCCGAGCCGGACCGCGAGGTCGTCGAGGTTGAGCCCGGGCTGTCCGAGCCGCAGCAGTTCGCGCTGCACCAGCGCCCGCCCCTCCGCCAGGGTATCTTCGAGTGCGAGACCGGCGAACCACTGCCTGACCTTGACCCGCGAGCGATGGGTGAACAGATAGCCGAGCGCCGGATTGAGCCAGTCGCGCGACGGCCCACCGTGCTTGGCAAGGACGATCTCGACGCGCTGCCCGGTCGCCAGTTGGGTATTCAGCGGCACCAGTGCACCATTGACCTTGGCACCGCGGCAGCGATGCCCGACGTCGGTATGCACGCGATAGGCGAAATCGATCGGCGTCGCACCCCGCGGCAGGTCGACGACTCGCCCCTGCGGCGTCAGGACGTACACGGTCTCGTCGAAGGCCGCCTGCTTGTAATGCCTGACCCAGTCCGATGAATCGGACACCTCGTCGCGCCAGGTCAGCAACTGGCGTAGCCAGGCGATCTTCTCGTCGTAGCGGTCCTCGGGCGTCGCCCTGCTGCCCTCCTTGTAGCGCCAGTGTGCGGCGACGCCGAGCTCGGCGTGCCGGTGCATGTCGCGCGTACGAATCTGCACCTCGAGCGCGCGACCATCGGCGCAGTGCACTGCGGTATGCAGCGAGCGATAGTCATTGCCCTTCGGATGCGCGATGTAGTCGTCGAACTCCCGGGCGATCGGTGACCAGATGTGGTGCACGATGCCGAGCGCCGTGTAGCAGTCACGCACCTCATCCACGATGACGCGCAGCGCGCGCACATCATAGACCTCGGCGAAGCCAACCCCCTTCTTGCGCATCTTGTTCCAGATGCTGTAGATGTGCTTTGGGCGACCGTAGACCTCGGCGCTGCCGACGCCAGCGGTCTGCAGCTCGTCTTTCAGGCGAACGATCGCGGCGGCGATGAACTGCTCGCGCTCGCCGCGCTTCTCGTCAAGGTGGCGCGCGATATCCTTGTAGATTTCCGGGTGCAGGAAGCGGAACGAAAGGTCCTCGAGCTCCCACTTCAGCTCCCAGACGCCGAGGCGGTTGGCCAGCGGTGCGTACAACTCGAGCGTTTCGCGTGCCACCGGCAAGCACAACTCGTCCGCTTCGGCGGCGTAATGACGCAAGGTCTGCGTCCGCGAGGCCAGGCGCAGCAGGACGACGCGAATGTCCTCGACCGTTGCCAGGAGCATCTTGCGCAGGATCTCCACCTGCGCCTTCATCTCCTGCGGATTGCTCTCACCGCTCGCCGCCGAATGTGCGCTGAAACTGCGCGTGATCGGCCGCATGCGGTTGAGACGAGAAATGCCGTCGACCAGTTGCGCCACGCCGCCGCCAAAGTCTGCCTCGATCTGTGCCAGGCCGCGTTCCTGCAGCGCCGGCACGGCAAAGAGCAGCGCCGCCAGCCGCGAATCGGCGTCGAGCTTGAGTCCGGCGACGATCAGGGCCATTCCCAGCGCATGTCCCCAGGCATCCTCGCCGCTGCCCAACAGGCGGTCGGCATAGAGCGGGCGGGCGCGCTCGAATGCCCGACCGAGGCGATCGGCGGCGGCCACAGGCAGGCCGTCGGCGAGCGCCTGCAGCGACTGGACGGGATCGCCGTGCGCGGCGAGCGAGTGGACGACGGACACCATCGGCCCATTATAAGGGCGCTGTCGGCCATTGATGCATAATGCGCGTTTTGCCATTTCCAGCCAGCGGTGCACGATCGCCTGCACAACCCCTACTTGCTGCTCGTCCTGACCGTCCTCTTCTGGTCCGGCAACATGGTCATCGGTCGTGCGCTGCGCGAGCAGGTGCCGCCGCTGTCACTCGCCTTTTGGCGCTGGGCAATCGCCTTCGCGCTCGTTCTGCCGCTCGCGCTACCGCACCTGCGCGCGCAATGGCCGCTGCTGCGCGCGAGCTGGAAAGCGGTGAGCGTGCTCGGCTTGCTCGGCGTCGGCGGCTACAACACGCTCGCCTACATCGGACTGCAATACACCCCGGCAACCAACGCCGCGCTGCTCAATTCCTTCATTCCGATCGCCACCATCACCCTCTCCTGGGCCTTCCTCGGCAAGCATCTGCGGACCATCGACTGGCTCGGCGTGCTCATCTCCTTCAGCGGAGTCAGCATCATCGTCAGTCGTGGCGATCCCGTCAGCCTTGGACAACTGAGCTTCAACGTCGGCGACCTGTGGATGCTCGTCGCTGTCTTCACCTGGGCGCTGTACACCATCGGACTGCAGTGGCGACCGGCCGCCGTCGACCCGATGTTGCTGCTCGCCGCATTCACCCTCGTTGGCCTGCTGGCGCTGGCGCCGGCCTACGCTTGGGAGCTTTCCCAAGGGCGGATGATCAGCGTCTCGCCAGGCGTGCTGGCGGGAATCGCCTACACGGGGATCTTCCCCGGTTTCCTCGGCTATGTCTTCTACAACCGCGCCGTCGGCGAAGTCGGCGCCAGCAAGGCCAGCCTCTTCCTGCACCTGATGCCGGTCTTTGCCACCATCCTCTCCGCCATCTTTCTCGCCGAGACGCCGCAGCCGTATCATTACCTCGGCATCGCGCTGATCTTCGGCGGCATCTACATGACCACTGCCGCAAAAGGCGCGGCGCGAGCGAGATGATCGGCAAGCTGCTCGGCTGGCTGAGGAACCGCCGCGAACCTGCCCGCATCCCCGAGGCGCTGTGGCTCGACGTCAGCTCGCGACTGCCTTTCGTCTCCTGTCTCGACAGCGACGAGCGACTGCGCCTGCGGCGGCTGGCCGAGGAGTTCCTCACCGAGAAGGAGTTCACCGCCGTCGGCGGCCTCGAACTGAACGACGCCATCTGCGTCTCGATCGCCGTCCAGGGCTGCCTGCCGATCCTCAACCTCGGCCTCGGCCACTATCGCGGCTGGGTCGGCATCATCGTCTATGCCGACGAGTTCATCATCCCGCGCTGCATCGAGGACGAGTTCGGCGTCGTACACGAATACCAGGAGCTGGCAGCGGGCGAGGCCTGGGATGGCGGCCCGCTGCTGATTTCCTGGCGCGACGCCCAGATGGCGGGTGACGGCTACAACGTCGTCATCCACGAGTTCGCGCACAAGCTCGACATGCGCAACGGTGAAGCCAACGGTAGGCCGCCACTACCGCCGGGCATTCCGACCGCCGAATGGCAGCAGGTTCTGCTTGCCAGTTACGACGCCTTCTGCGCCGCCGTCGACCGAGCCGACGACGGCGGCGAGGAAACCGTCTTCGATCCCTACGCCGCCGAGAACCCCGGCGAGTTCTTCGCCGTCATGAGTGAAGCCTTCTTCGAAACGCCGCAACGGCTGCGTGCCGAGTTTCCCGATCTCTATGCCAACCTGGCGCGCTTCTACCGGCAGGATCCGGCAACGAGGATGTGGCCCGCAGGCAGCGCCGCCCCCGGTTGAACCACGCATCCTGGGTTCGTCGCCTTGCCGCCCGCAGGCGGCCGCGGCGGTCGCGTCAACCCGGGTTGCGACAGCGACCGCCAGCGGGCTTCCGACTACGGGCCGCGGCGACTCTGCTCAGAAACCGTGCCGGACCTGTGACAGGAACGCTCTGGCCCGCTCGTGCCCGGGATTGGAAAAGAAGCTCTCCGGTGTGCTGTCTTCAAGAATGACCCCTTCGTCGAAGAAGATGACGCGATCGGCCACCTCGCGCGCGAAACCCATCTCATGCGTCACCACCAGCATGGTGATTCCGCTGTAGGCCAGTTCGCGCATCACCGCCAGCACCTCGTTGACCATTTCCGGGTCAAGCGCCGAGGTGGGCTCGTCGAAGAGCAGCACCTTCGGGTCCATCGCCAGTGCGCGAGCGATCGCCACCCGCTGCTGCTGTCCGCCGGACAGTTGTATCGGATACTTGCTGGCCTGAGTCTTCAGGCCTACCCGCTCGAGCAGGTTCATCGCCTTCTCTTCGGCGGCGGCCCTTGCCATCCTGCGCACGCGCATTGGCGCAAGGGTCAGATTGCGCAGAATGGTGAGATGCGAGAACAGGTTGAAGCTCTGGAACACCATCCCGACCTCGCGGCGGATGGCGTTCAGGTTCTTGATGTCGTCGCTGAGGACGATGCCGTCGATGACGATCTCGCCCGAGTCATGCGCTTCGAGGCGGTTCAGGGTGCGCAGGAAGGTCGATTTGCCCGATCCCGAAGGTCCGACGATGGCGGTGACCTGCCCCTCGTGGAACGTCGCCGAGACGTCCCTGAGCGCATGGAAGGCACCAAAGCGCTTGCCGATCGCGCGCGCCTCGATGATCGGTCGGGGAACGGCTTCAGGGCTCATCACAACTCCCGTTAGCGCTTCTGACCGACATCGAGTTGCGCTTCGAGTGCGGCCGTCAGCGTCGTGAAGGCCGTGGTCAGGATCAGGTAGATGGCGGCAATGGTCACGAACACCGGGATCGGCTGATAGCTCTCGGCCTGCACCCGGTAACCGACCATGGTCAGTTCAACGACGCTGATGGCGTAGGCCAGAGACGAATCCTTGACCAGAGAGGCCAGGTTGTTGGCCAGAGCCGGCAGGGCGACGCGCATGCTCTGCGGCAGGATCACGTCCATGAAGGTCTGCAGCGGCGTCAGTCCGAGGGCGCGCGCGGCCTCGACCTGACCGTGCGGCACGGCAAGGATCCCCGCCCGCACGCACTCGGTGTTGTAGGCACCGATATTGAGCGACAGGGCGATCGCCGCGCAGGCGAAATCGGACAGTTCCACTCCTTCGGGCATGATCGTCGGCAAGGCCAGCCAGACGAACAGAATCTGCAGCAGCAGGGGGGTGCCACGAATCATCCAGACGTAGCTGTCGCAGAGCCAGCGCAGTGGCCAGAAGCGCGACAGCTTGCCGAGGCCGGCGAGGACGCCGATCAGCACGCCGGCGCTGCCGGCGATCAAGGTCAGCCCGACGGTGATTCTCGCCCCGTCGGCAAACTGCTCGGCCGCTGGCCCGATGGGGGATGGCGCTGCTGCGAGCGGCAACGCCATCCCCCAGAGGAAGAGAAGCAGCCCGATCATGGCGGCGAACATCGCCCATCCCGGGTGCTGCCTGGTCCAGTTCATCGCGCGCGACTCAGCTCAGGCTCAGGAACGGCAGGAAACGTCTTCCTTGAAGTACTTTTC
>JAEUOM010000251.1 GCA_016788495.1 Accumulibacter sp.
TTCGCTGGCGATGCTGGTGCTGGTCATCCAGATCGTCACCGGCATCTTCCTCGTCATGCACTACAAGCCGGACGCCTCGCTCAACGAGAACGGCATCCCGGTTGCCTTTGCCAGCGTCGAATACATCATGCGCGACGTCAACTGGGGCTGGCTGATCCGCTACATGCATTCGACCGGTGCCTCGGCGTTTTTCGTCGTCGTTTACCTGCACATGTTCCGTGGCCTGCTTTACGGCTCGTACCGGCAGCCGCGTGAGCTGATCTGGGTGTTCGGCACGCTGATCTTTCTCTGCCTGATGGCCGAGGCGTTCATGGGCTATCTGTTGCCTTGGGGGCAGATGTCCTTCTGGGGTGCGCAGGTGATCGTGAACCTCTTCTCGGCCATTCCGCTGATCGGTGAGCCGCTGTCGATCTGGATTCGCGGCGACTTCGTCGTCGGCGACGCGACCCTCAACCGCTTCTTCTCCTTCCACGTCATCGCCGTGCCGCTCGTTCTGCTCGGGCTCATCGCCGCGCACATCCTGGCACTGCATGAAGTCGGTTCGAACAATCCGGATGGAGTCGAGATCAAGAAGCGCAAGGACGTTCACGGCAATCCGCTCGATGGCATACCCTTCCACCCGTATTACACGGTCAAGGATATCGTTGGCGTCGTGGTCTTCCTGATGGTCTTCTCGATCATCGTCTTCTTCGCGCCCGAGGGCGGCGGCTACTTCCTCGAGTACAACAACTTCCTGCCGGCGGATCCCCTGAAGACCCCGGCGCACATCGCGCCGGTCTGGTACTTCACTCCGTACTATTCGCTGTTGCGGGCCATGGTCTGGCCGTTGTTCGGCATCGACGCCAAGTTCTGGGGTGTCGTGCTGATGGGCGGCGGCGTCGTGATCCTTGCCTTTCTGCCGTGGCTGGACCGCAGCCCGGTGAAGTCGATCCGCTATCGTGGCCCGATCTTCAAGACGCTGCTCACGCTGTTCGTCATTGCTTTCATTCTGCTCGGTTTCCTGGGTACGCAGCCGCCGTCGTACGCCTTCTTCGGTGTCATCCCGGGAGCCCCGGTTGCGCAGATCCTCACCGCTTACTACTTCCTTTTCTTCCTGACGATGCCGTGGTGGTCGAAGATAGACAAGTACAAGCCGGAACCCGATCGCGTGACGATGTAAAGGAATGGACAACATGAAAAAACTGCTTGCCGCGCTGCTCTTCGCTCCGGCCCTTGCCCTGGCCAGCGGCGCCGCCATCCATCTCGACAGGGCGCCCAACGTACAAGGCGACAACGCCGCCTTGCAGAGCGGCGCCCGCACGTTCGTCAACTACTGTCTGAACTGCCATGGCGCCAGTTTCGCTCGTTACTCGCGCCTCACCGAGCTTGGCCTGAGCGAGCAGCAGGTACGTGACAATCTGATGTTCACCGCCGAGAAGATCGGTGAGACGATGCGCGTTGCCGCTCGTCCCGACGAGCAGAAGAAGTGGTTCGGCGCCGCGCCGCCGGACCTCACGCTGATCGCTCGCGCCCGGGCGTCGGCAGACGGCAGTGGTGCCGACTGGCTGTACACCTACCTGCGATCCTTCTACGTCGATGAGAAGCGGCCGACCGGCTGGAACAACGTCGTTTTCGAGAACGTCGGCATGCCGCACGCACTCTGGCAGCTACAGGGTGTGCAGGGCCTGAACAAGGATCACAAGCTCGAGCTGTTGGTTCCTGGCAGCCTGTCTGCGGCCGAGTACGACAAGGTCGTCGGGGACTTGGTCGGTTTCATGGTCTGGCTTGCCGAACCGCATGCGGGTTTCCGCAAGAACCTGGGTATTGGCGTCCTCGCCTTTCTCGTGGTGTTCTTCGGTTTCGCCTACGCATTGAAGAAAGCTTACTGGAAAGACGTGAAGTAAGCCAACAAGAAGAGCCGGGTCATCGGGCCGCGGCATCGCCGGTGAGGGCGCGAGAAGCGCCCGTCGCCGCTGCGATGCCGATTCGTTCTTGAGGTATTGATCATGATGAATCTCTATTCCGGGACCACCTGCCCGTTCAGCCATCGCTGCCGAATCGTTCTCTACGAAAAGGGCATGGACTTCCAGGTGATCGATGTCGACCTGTTTGCCAAGCCCGAGGACATTGCCGTCATCAATCCTTACGGGCGCGTCCCCGTGCTGGTCGAACGGGATCTCATCCTCTACGAGCCGAACATCATCAACGAGTACATCGACGAGCGCTTCCCACACCCGCAGCTGATGCCGGCCGATCCGATCATGCGTGCACGCGCACGCCAGTTGCTGATCACCATGGAGCGCGAGGTATTTTCCTATATCGAAGCGCTGGAAAAGAACAGCAGGGCAGCCGATCGCTCCCGCGTCCAGATTCGCGATCGACTCACCGAAATGGCTCCGGTCTTCGTCAAGCAGAAGCACATGCTTGGCGAGGAGTTCTCGATGCTCGATGTCGCCATTGCCCCACTCCTCTGGCGCCTCGACCATTACGGGATCGAACTCGCGAAAGCCGCGGCACCGTTGATGAAGTACGGTGAGCGCATCTTCAGCCGGCAGGGCTTCATCGACGCGTTGACGCCGTCGGAGAAGGCCATGCGCCGCTAGAACTGGTGCAGGCGCCGATGGTGCTGACACGCCCGGCTGCCTTGGCCAAGCTCACCGAGCTTCCCTGAACATGAGCGCCAACCTGCCTTCGACCAAACCCTACCTCGTACGCGCCATTCACCAGTGGTGCTGCGACAACGGTTTTACGCCGTACCTTGCCGTCGCGGTGGACGCCAGCACGCGCGTTCCGCGTGAGCACGTTCGCGACGGCCAGATCGTCCTCAACGTTGACTACGAGGCGACGGCGCAGCTCGAGATCGCCAATGAAGGGATCAGCTTCCGGGCGCGCTTCGCCGGCGTCGCCCGCGATATCTGGATCCCGATGGGCAACGTGTCGGCGATCTATGCGCGCGAGAACGGCGCTGGCATGGCCTTCGAGCCGGAGAGCGCCGAAGCCGCGGGCGCAGCCGCGGAGCAGCCGCCGGAAGCGGATCAACCACCGGAGCCGCCGCCTTCGGGGGGTCGCGCACGGCTGCAACGGGTCAAGTGACGACTGCGGCGGCCAGCCAGTCGCCAGCCGCGGCGCCTCGCCGGCACGTGTTGCCGCGGCCCCCGCAATGGCGGCTGCCCGACCATGCTGCCAGCGGAGCGAAATTTCCGGTGGCTGCGTCGTGCAAAACTGGGACTTGGACCGTGCGCTCTCTGCTTGCACGGGACCGCCGGGTCAGCGGGTGCGCTGCCGAGCCAGCCGCAATGGCGCAATCTGGACGATGATGATGCAGGCGAGAATCAGCGCGCAGCCGGCGATTCCGCCTGCCTGCAGCCGATCGCCCATCAGCAGGTAGCCGAAGAGGGCGGCGAACACCGTCTCGGCGGAGAGGATGATTGCCGCATCGGACGCCTGCGCGTAGCGCTGCCCGATCACCTGCGCGGTGAAGCCGATGGCTACCGAGACGAGTCCCGTGTAGACGATGGGGAGCATGGCGTGGCGAATTCCGGCCAGGGTGATCGTCTCGCTCAGCGTACCCCAGAGCAGGCTGCCCATGCCGCAGACCATGAATTGTCCGCAGGCGACGAGGAACGGGGCCGAGGTGCGGTCGGCAATGCGGCCAACGAAGAGGACGTGCAGCGCCCAGAAAAGGCTGCTGGCGATGACCCACAGATCACCGGCTGAGGGAGCCGGACCCTGCGCGCCGGACAGAAGCCAGCTGCCCCCGAGGCAGCCAAGCGAAGTCGGCCAGACCGACCAGTGCGGCCGGGTGCGCAGAAATAGCCAAGCCAGCAGCGGCACCAGCGGCACGTACAGCGCCGTCAGGAAGCCGGCGCTGGTCACCGTCGTGCCGGTGATGCCGATCTGCTGCAGTGTGGCGCCGAGCATCAGCAGCACGCCAAGGCCGCCAACACTGAAAACGTCGCGCACCTGAGCCGCGATGTGGTGCGTCGACCGCTGCTGCCACTCCCGCCACGCCAGCGGCAGAACGATCAATGCGCCGAGCAGGAAGCGGATGCCGGTAAAGGTCAGCGGCCCCACTCCAGCCATTCCTTCTGCCTGGGCGACAAAGGCCAAGCCCCAGATCAGGGCTACGGCGAGCAAGATGAGATTGGCCTGCGTGCGAGTCAAGGTTCGCTGTTTCCAAGAAGAGACGATCCCGGCGTCGCCGGTCATGTGGTTGCCCGGCGACGGCAAGCGCCGTTCGCCACTGTCTGCTGCGCAGCTAGAGTCCGAGCGTCGTCGAGCTCAGCGGATCTCCTCCCTCGCCAAGGACCTCGGCGAAGCGCTGGGCGTAAGGCGCGCACTCGCCGGCATCATCGACGATCAGCCTGGCACGCGGCTGATCGCGATGAAAGCGGACGAGGGCGTGCCGGTCGTCGGCGATCATCAGGCAATCGCCAAGCCTGTCGAGATGGGGCGGCGAGTGGATGATCGTCAAGAGCGGCGCGTAAAGGGTCAGCAGGTTCATCAGGTGCGGGCTGTACTGGCAGGCGAAATCGCGTTTGCGAACGACGATGCGCAACTGCCGGTCGTGACTGGGTGCGGCGAGCAGCGCACGCAGGGCAGCAACCCGCGGCGCAGCTTCAAGCCTCAGGGCTGACAGATCCTCATCGAAGATGTCCAGTCTGCTCGGGGCAAGATCGAGGAGTTCCTGTATCGCGCTGTCGTACTCGTTCCAAGTCGTGATCAGCCTGCTGCCCATTGCTTGCGCTCCCTTTCCTCATGCTCGGCGACCCGATGGCCAAGGCTGCGACAAAAACTTGCGCGAGTCAAGCGCGACACCGAGCGTGTCGAGCGCGTGCTTGCCCGCCGGTTTTGCCCGGCGGTACGGGCCGGCCGTCGCCAAGCGAATCCTGCACGCGTCGCGCGGCGATCGCCGAACGCCGGCGCCGCGAGGTTGCGCGCGGCTTCGTACGCGGCGGTTCGCGATAGAATCGCACACCTCCTTGCTGCGGAAGTGTCGGATGCCAACCGGAATCATCGAATCGCTGGACCATGAGGCGCGCGGCGTGACGCGACTCGAGGGCAAGACGGTTTTCGTCGAAGGTGCCCTGCCGGGTGAACTCGTCGAGTACGCCAGCCATCGCCGGAAACCCGGCTACGAGCTGGCGCGTACCGTACAGGTTCTGCGGCCGTCGGTCGATCGCGTGGCGCCGCGCTGCCCGCACTTCGGTGTGTGCGGTGGCTGCAGCATGCAGCATTTCGACCCGGCGGCACAGGTCGCGGCGAAGCAGCGGTTGCTCGAAGACAACCTGTGGCACATCGGCAGGCTCAGGGCCGAAGAGCTGCACGCACCGATCCACGGTCAGTCTTGGGGTTATCGTTATCGTGCTCGCCTGTCGGTGCGCTTCGTCACCAAGAAGGGCGGGATCCTGGTTGGCTTTCACGAGAGAAAAAGCAGTTACGTGGCCGACATGCGGCAATGCGCGATCCTGCCAGCGCATCTGTCGGCGCTCCTGCTGCCTCTGCGCGAGCTGATTGGCGGTCTGTCGATCCGCGAACGCCTGCCCCAGATCGAAGTGGCGGTGGGGGAGCGGATCACCGCCCTGGTTCTGCGCGTCCTCGAGCCCCCGACGCCTGCCGACGCGGAGCGGCTGCGCGAATTCGCCGATCGGCACCGGATCGTCTTCTACCTGCAGCCGCAGGGACCGGCAACAGCCTGCCGCTTCCATCCGCTCGCCGGCGAGCAGTTGTCGTACGTACTGCCCGACTTCGCGGTCGAGCATTCGTTCTCGCCAACTGAATTCACCCAGGTCAATCACGCCATCAATCGCGTTCTCGTCCGTCGCGCCCTCGCACTTCTCGCGCCGCAGTCCGGTGAGCGGATTGCCGACATGTTCTGCGGTCTGGGCAACTTCAGCCTGCCGATCGCGCGCTCTGGCGCGTACGTCGTCGGTGTCGAAGGAAGTCCGGATCTGGTGCGCCGGGCCGCCGCAAACGCTGCGGCGAATGATCTCTCCGCTCTGACCGAGTACCGCGTCGCCAATCTGTTCGAGATCACGCCGCAGTTGCTGGCGGGACTCGGGCATTTCGACCGGATGCTGATCGACCCTCCGCGTGAAGGGGCCGTCGAGCTGGTCAAGTCGCTTCCCGCCGACGGGCCGCGTCGCATCGTTTACGTCTCCTGCAGTCCGGCCACACTGGCTCGCGACGCAGCGATCCTGGTCACGCAGAAGGATTACCGTCTGCGCGGAGCAGGCGTGGTCAACATGTTCCCGCACACCTCGCACGTCGAATCGATCGCCCTCTTCGAGCGCCGTCGGGCAGACTGAACGAGCGCCGTGCGCTATCGCGCTGGCGGCACTACCAAGTGCGGACGCGACCGGTATCGACGTGCACGAAATCCGAGCCGGCGTAGTAACCGACCCCGCCGCCATTCTGCGCCATCGCGGCGTCACGCAGGTCGCTCAACGGCACGCCGGCGAGGCGGATGTCGATCGCCTTGCCTTCCATGTGCAGGCTCCGCTTGGCGACCCCGCCGCCGCGGCCCTTGCGCAACCTGCTGTTGGTCTCTGGACAGCGGTAGCCCGAGATCACCTGGAAGGCCGTCTCGCAGCTGAGTTCCTGCCTGATTCCGTACAGCAGGTCGAACAGCTGCGGGTCGATGTTGCCGACCTCACCCGAATAATGGTCACGCAGAAAGAGGTTCAAGCGGCGCAGCGACTCGGGGAGGTAATGGTCGCCGAGCGAAAACACCAGAGAGAGGCGTTCGCCGGTATGGGTGTGCTCGAACGCGAGCAGGCGTGCATTCGGCATTGATGCCATGGCGGGTCTGGTCAACGGCAGCACGGCGCCGGCCGCGAGCAGATGGGCGGCATGACCGAGAAAGCGCCGTCGAGAGTGGTGCAGCTTCGACATCTCTTCTCCACGTCAACGAGAAGAGGGTGATTCTGCAGGAATTTCCGTCGTATGGGAAGCCTGGAGCGCGCGTGATCGCTGCTGCAAGGCCTCTTCGAGGCGCGTGTCGAGACCGTAGATGTCCGACAGGAAATGCACGTGGCCGTCGCGGACGACAGTCGTACGGTAGTCAATGAGCACCGGCAGTGGTTCGTCCAGGCGAAGGGTGGCCGATCGGCCGCGGCGCATGGCCTCGTCGATGCGTGCCTCGGTCCATTCCGGCGCATCGGCGAGAACGAACTTTGCCAGTTGCAGCGGCTCCTCGACGCGGATGCAGCCGTGGCTGTAATCCCGCCGCGGCCGCTTGAAGAGTTGCGGCGTCGGCGTGTGGTGGAGGTAGATGTTGTCCTTGTTCGGAAACACGAACTTGATGCTGCCGAGTGCGTTGCCCGCTCCCGGTCTCTGGCGAATCCGCATCTGGCCCGCCTGCACGGCCGCTATCCCGGCCTCCGATAGGCCGCCGACGACCCGGCCATCGTTGCCGACCAGTTCGAATCCCTGGCGGTCGAAATAGCCCGGGTCGCGACGCAGTCTGGGCAGGGTTTCGCTGCGGGCGATCGATGGCGGGACGTTCCAGTATGGGCTGAACTCGATGAAGCGCATCTCGGCATCGAAGAGGGGTGTTGGGGTCTTGCGCGCCGTGCCGACTATGACCTTCATCGCCAGCCGCGTCTCGCTCCTGCCGGCATGCATCTCGTAGCCATGCAGCATGAACTCTGCAACGTTGACGACGATCGCTCTTGGCGCGAGCGGCATTGGCGTCCACCGCAGTCGCTCCATTGCCAGCCCGATCTGGCGGACCCTGGCTGCCGGGCCGATGTTGAGTAGCTCGAAGCTTTCTCTACCGATGACGCCATCGGGAGTGACCCCGTGCCGTGCCTGAAAGGACTTCACGGCGTCGACGAGCGTGCCCTGGTAGCGTTCCGGGTGCCTTTTGGCGGTGGCCGCCAGGTCACCGAGCAGGAGCAGCCGTTGCTGCAGCATCGCGAGTCCGACGTACTGCTGCCCGGGGCTCAGCCTGCCTCCCGGGATAGGTGGCAGGTCCTGCTGCCAGGCTGGATCGTCCACCAGTTGCCGGTAGCGGGACAGCGCCTGCCGCAGCGCATCGTATTGCGGCCATGCCGGGGCGGCGCTGCGCGTGGCTTCGGCGAGGCGGTCGTCGGCGAGGCCTGCACGCAGCAGCGCGTCGGCATCGAAATCGCTGCGGTGGGTCAGGCCGTAGCGCATGCCAAGCTGCTGCGGATCGATTCGTCCGCTGTGCAGGTCGCTCAGGTAACGCCGCATGACGAGAGTCAGACGGTGGCTGGCCAGGCTCGACGACTCGGGGTCCGCTGCCGGCGAGCTGCCGCTGACCGCTTCGCGCAGCCATTCGATGTCATAGTCCCGTGGATCGAGTCCTTCACTGGGAGCCTGCGTCAGCACTTCCGCCGCTTGGTGGGCGGCTGGCGTCGGGCCGGCGAAGGAGAACCAAGTGGCATCTTCCACGGCCGCCGCGCGGCCACCGTCGGCGATGAGGACGATGCCAAGGCAGACCGCCGCACCGCGGCGACCGATGTCGCAGCAGCGATGCCAGTTGTTGACCCTGCCCATCAATGTGAAAGTCGCGTCAGCGACTCGCGGATTGCCCTTCTCCCGGGCGCGGGAAAACGGCCAGGGAGAAGGGCAACGGTCATGACTTTCATCATCAGGGGTGTCTCGACAGTCATGACCGTCAGCGGAGACCTGAGTGCCCAAGCGCGGCCCGAGTCACTGGCGATGCCGGGTGTCAACCGCCGGGAAAGCTCCATTGCGCAGGAACTCGTCGAACTCTGCCGCAGGCAGCGGTTGACTGAAGAGGTAGCCCTGCATGTCGTCGCAGCCCATCTCGCCCAGCAGCCGCCGTTGCGCCTCGCTCCCGACTCCTTCGGCGAGGATCCGCAGGCCGAAGCTGCGCGCGATGCAGCAGAGGGCATGAACCATCGCGGTCGAGCTCTGTTTGTGCGGCACGAGGTCACGTACAAAGGACTGGTCGATGTTGATGCGGTCGACCGGAAAGCGCCGGAGGTGGTTGAGCGACGAGTGGCGGGTGCCGAAATCATCGATCGCGACGCGGCAACCCAGGTTGCGCAGCCGCTTCACCAGGTCGATGTGCCGTTCGGCATCCTGCAGCAGCAGGTTCTCGCTGATGTCGAGATCAAGCAGATCAGCGGCGATGGCGTGTGTCTTCAGATCCTGCGCGAGTCGTTCGGGCAGGTCGTGACCCTCGAACTCCTTCGGTGACAGGTTGATCGCCAAGCGCAGGCCGTCCAGGCCGCGTTGGCGCCATTTGGCGAGTTGCCGCAGGGCCGTGGTCCTGACCCAATCGCCGAGGGCGGCGATCATGCCGCTTTCTTCGGCCAGCGGTATGAACGAGTCCGGTGTCATCAGTCCAAGCTGCGGGTGGTGCCAGCGGATCACGGCCTCGACGGCAATCGTCCGGCCCTCGCTGAACCTGATCTGTGGCTGGTAATGCAGCTCGAACTGGTCGCCCGTTGCGAGTGCGGTACGCAGGTCGCCCTCCAGCATCAGCTGCCTGCCGTGGCCATCCTGCATGTTCGGGTTGTACTGCAGGTAGCCGTTCTTGCCATGTCCCTTGATTTGGTACATCGCGATGTCCGCGTTGCGCAGCAGTGTCTCCGGCGTTTCGCCATGGTCCGGGTAGAGCGCGATGCCGATGCTGACGGTGGCGAGAAAGTCGATGCCGGCAATCCGGAATGGCCGCCTGAGCTCCACCAGCATCTTGGCGGCAATCAGGGCGGCATCATCGCCGCTGCCGAGCTCGGGCAGCATGACGGTGAACTCGTCGCCACCCTGGCGCGCCAGAGTGTCGCCCGATCGCAGGCAACTGGCGGCGCGCTGGGCGAAGGACTTCAGCAGCTCGTCACCTTCCTGATGGCCATAGGTGTCGTTGACCAGCTTGAAGCGATCGATATCGATGAACATGACCCCGACTCGCCGGCTCTTCCTGCGTGCCTGCTTCAGTGCCACGCCCAGGCGGTCCTTGAACAGAATTCGGTTGGGCAGCCCGGTCAGGACGTCGTGAAAGGCCTGGAAGCTGATCATTTCCTCGGCCTTCTTGCGTTCGGTGATGTCGCGCGCAACGCCCGAAGTACCCATGAAGTGGAGATTCGCCGGACCGTCGGTAGCCGTGTAGAGGCCTTGCGAGCTGAGGATGGCGACGATCGTCCGGTTCTCGAAATGACGAACCCCCTGCGTCTTGCTCTGCAGGCGAATCTCGACGTTGGTGCTGGCACGATCGCCGATGCGGCGTTCGTTGAAGGCAAAGCGGGCGTGTTCCAGATCATCCGGATGAACGATCAGCGAGTAGTGCCGGCCAATGAGCTCGTCTCGCGAGTAGCCGAGCAGAGCCTGGACGCGGCCATTGACGAAGATGAAGCAACCATCTCGGTCGAGCGTGTAGATGAGGTCCGGCGAGTGGTCGACCAAGAAGCGGTGCAGGCGTTCGGAGTGCTCGAGTCGTACCGACATCAAAGCGTGTTCCCTCTCGATCCGTCTTCGGCGCAGGACACGGTCCACGGTGTCGATCAGTTCCTGCGGGTCACCATGCTTGCGAATGAACTCGCATGCCCCGTGACGCAGGGCACGAATCGCCGAGTCGATCGACTCGTCACCACTGAAAACCACGACCGCCGCTGGTATGTGCTGCTGCACCATCCACTGCATGATTTCAAGGCCGCTGATGTCTGGCAGATTGAGATCAAGGATCAGGACGTCGACGTCGCGTCCCTCGAGACGGCGCTGCGCCTCGCTGCCGCTGGCGCAATCGTCGATGAGGCGCCCCTCGGCGGCCAGCAGGTGGTGGTAGGCAGTCCGGATCCGCTCCTCGTCATCGACGATGAGAATCCGGCTGTTGCTTTCCCGGGGTGCGGCGATCTGTGGCGAGAAATCGACGTTGGGTATGGCCTTCATCCTTACTCCTGACGCCTGTCGGGCGACGCATGCTTCTCGTGGGGCGCCTTGCCTGGCTGGCGGGGCATATTGTCGGACCGCTTCCCGTTCGGCAGGAGGAAGGAAATCACTGTTCCGCTGCCCTGCTGGCTGCGGCAGGTGACGGGAATCCCCTGGCGCCGCGCCAGCGTGCCGACGATCGACAGGCCGATGCCGCGCGGCTCGCCGAGGCGTGCCTCGAGTGGGTGAAAGATCGCCTCCATCGCTGCCGCGCTCATGCCCGGCCCGTTGTCTTCGATGCGCAGTTCGACGTAGCGCAGCCCCTGATGCATGAGGCCGCCGGTCAGCGAAATCGTGATGCCCTGCCCGTTGGCGAGGGCCTCCGATGCATTCTTCCAAACGTTGAGTACGATTTGCTTGACACTGTCCCGATCACAGCCAATGTCCATCGGTTGCGCCGGCAGGAGCATGTGCACGGCAATACCGCGCGCATCGAACAACGGCTGCCGGTAGAGCAGGAGCAGTTCGCGCAGCAGATCGCCGATGTCGAAGGCGGCGGCGCTTGTCAGCGCTGCCGGAATCTCGCTCATGCGCCGTACGATACTCGAAACACGCTCGATTTCCTCCGTCAGAACCTCCAGCTCGCGGTGCGCCGCGGCTCCTGGCGGAAGTTTGCCATCAAGGATCCGCAGATATCCCTTGATGATCGTCAGCGGGTTGCCCGCTTCATGGACCATCCGTCGCGTCTGCTGAATGAAGCGCGCGGCTGTCTCCTCCTCAGTCTGCGTGCGGACCCGTCTCGCCCGCCGCCAGTGCTCGAGGCTGCCCCCGGCCATCCGGCCGAAATTGAGCAGGCAGGGCAGGCGCCGCGAAAGCGCGGCGTATTGGTCGCGGCTCACACCGGCGACGATCACCCCAGTCGTCCTGTCGTGAGCGGTCATCGGGATGCACAACAGGCCATTGCTGCACAGGGCGCGGGCGAACTGAACGTCGAGCAGCGAGGCCGGTGCCGGTGACCGGTCCGCATGCGAACAGCGGACCTGATTGCTGACGGCCGCGGCGGCGGCAAGGCTGCGGTGCGTTTCGCAGAGCAGCCTTGTCTGGCAGAAGATCGCAGCCTGTCCGCTGACGTTGTGGCCGCTCAGCCTGCCGTCGGTCGTATCGTGGAGCAGGAACGCGAGATGGCTGAGGTCGAAGAGAATGCGTGCCGCTTCGCGCAGGGCGAGAAACACCTCGGCATCGGTGTCGAGGCCCAGGAGGTCATCCTGCAGGGGCTGCAGCAGCGCCTTGTTGCCGATCAGGCCGGCGATCTCAGTCTGGGCATCGACCGTGGTGCGTTTTCTGTTGCCGAGCACTCGTGGTAAGCCGCGGGCCGCACCAGGCTTCCCGGCAGCCGGCGCAGCCATGCCGATGGCGTCGGCTACCATCGACATGCGCTGCGTCGCCCGGGCGCAGAGCGCCGCCAGCTGGCTGTCGTCGAGGTTGTCGAACATCAGCCGGGCGACCTCGCCCACTGCCTCGGGAATCTCGTCATCGTCGGCCAGCGCATGTGCGAGCCAGACGACCTGGGCGAGTTGTGCGGCGCCAACAATCTGTTCCGGTGGCTGGTGGTGGAACAGGATGCCATCCGCGAAAGGGGAATCCAGATGCCACTGATCAGCCAGCCAGGTGCCGATCTCGCCGTGATGAGCGCCCAGCAGGTCGACCTCCATCGCCGACAGCGAGGACTCGCTGTCGCAGCTCGCAAGCAGCTGCGCGTACGGTTCGCCAAGGGCGGAGAGCATGATGAGCTCGCCGACATCGTGCAGCAGACCGGCCAGGTAGGCCTCGTCGGCCCGCGGGTAATGCGTCGCGACGGCCAGTCCGCGCGAAATCTCGGCGACCAGCAGAGAGTGGGTCCAGAAATCGGCGAGATCGACTTCCGGTCCCGATCCACGTTCTTCGAAAAGACTGCGCACCGACAGGCAGGTAGCAATCGAACGCACCAGGCGCGTACCAAGGGCCATCAGGCAACTCTCGATGCTCTGCAGTTCCTTGCCCCGACGGACGGCCGACGAGTTCGCTGCCGTCAGAACGCGGGTGCACAGGCCGGGATCCTGCCCAACCAGCCTGGCCAGTTCGGTCATCGTCGTACTGTCATCGTCGACCAACTGCAGCAGTCGCAGCAGAACCTGCGGTGGCGAGGGTACTCGCCCCGACTGTATGGCGTGTCGGATCGAATCCGGGAGGCTATGCATCGGCCGGCAGATGCGCGCTGTCCTCAGCAGCGACGGTGGTGCGGGAAGTCTGCGGCAGGCGTATTGTCCCCGGCGCGACTCCAAGCGGATGGTGATTCGCGCGTACGGCGCTCGCTCCGGCAGCCTGGATGCCCCGGCACAGTTCGTGCGAGATGAGCTCGAAAAGCCCTCTCAGCGGCGCGCTCATGCCATCGATCACCTGTTCCACGGCGAGTAGCGAGGGAATGCGCGTGCCCCGATGGTCGATCGGGTCGCCGATCTGCTGCAGATTGACGCCAAGCCGTGCCAGGTTGATCGCCAGTCTGTGCTCGGTGAGAACCAGCAGAATCCTGGCTCCGTATTGTCGGGCGAGGGAGATCAGGCTCAGGTAGACCGCGAGCGCGAGATAGGGCTGTCGCGGCCGGTCGCTGGTGCCGAAATCAGCTTCCGATATCGAAATCGGTCTGTCCTGCTCGCCCTGCCGGCGGCGGTAGCTGCCGACGACTGCCAGGCGCGATATCTCGGCGATCTGGCTGCGCTCCTCGACCATGGCGGCGACGAGCGAACGGTCGATCGTCGCCGCGCAGGCAATCTCCAGCGGCAGCAGCCCTTCCGGCTCCTCCGGGTCGATCAGTATCAGGCGGGCGCAACCGACATCCTGTCCGCTGGCGGCTGACCGGACGAGGCAGTGCACCGAGCGGGCATCGAACTCGTCGAATTCGAGATCATCGGGACGGACCGGCTCGAAGCCCAGTTCGCGACAGTACACCTGATGCCGCAGGCGGTAGTTCCGCGTCCGCAGATCACCCGTCAGCGCTGGAACGACCGTGAAATATCGGCGGTAGCCCTCGCTCGCTGTCAGTTCCGTCAGGCTGGGAAGAAACATCTGCCTCTCATGAATCACGCATCTGCCGGGGGGCAGCACAAGAACCAGCATACTACTACGAAGACGAAGGCCGGACTGCATCCCGGTCGCAGCGCCTGGCAGTTGCGCTTGCGGGTTCGACGACCGATCCGACCCGAGCGCCAAGCGGGCGGCGACCACCTTGGCGGGCGGTCGGGCGGCTACTCGAGTTTCTTGAGATAGTCCTTGGTGAACACCTTGTCCGGCAGATCACGCGACTTCATCCCGGTGTAGTCGAGGACCGACTGCTCGCCCCCGCGCAAGGCATCTTCCATTACCAGTCGCGCCGGTCGCTTCCTTCCTTCCATGATCTTGTAGTTCTCGTAGCGACAGGTCTTGAGGAGACGGTTGGACAGCGAATAGAACTCCGCCTTGTGTGGCGTGTAGTCCCTCGCGCGGACCCAGTAGACAACCTTCTGGTAGGTCACGCTGCGGTCGATGCCGGTGAGTTCCAGCACGTAATGATCGTCACCGTCCACCTTCTCGCTGCGCAGCAGCTTCGGGTTGTAGTCGCCGGCAAAATTGGCGCGTGCCAAATCGCCGTTGGCAACCTGCCCGGTCAAGCGCTGCGACAAGGCCAACCGGATCGGCTGCGACACATCGGGCATGAACACCCAGAGGTCACGGCCCTTCATCAGCATGATCTGGCCGCGGTCGGAAGCGGGCTCGACGACCATCACGACGCTGTTGGTATTGCCCTTGGCGAGGATCCGGTACTTGCGGATGTCGGCCTTCTGTTCCCGGTCCACGGTGGTGACCGTCACGTCCACCTGAAAGCCGTCGGCCGGGAAGCGCACATGGTCTGCCTTCTCGATGATCATCCGGGCTTCACTGTCATCGCTGGCCGCCGGTGCTGCCGGCTCGGATGCCGGCGCCGGGATGGCGGTGACGAACAGCGCGACGGCGAGAAGAAACCCTGCGTTCTTGACAGCGCATTGACGGATGGTCATGATTTCCATAGTTTTCACCCCTGTGAGCTGACCGTCGACCCGGTTGGCCGAAAGCGCCACCGAATGAAGGTTGTCCGCATCGAACACGTGTATAAGGATTATCAGCTCGGCGAGCAGAAAGTCCAAGCCCTGAAGGACATCACCCTGTCGTTCGATCCGGGCGTCTTCCTCGCCATTGCCGGGCCGTCCGGCAGCGGCAAGACGACGCTGCTCAACCTGATCGGCTGCATCGACACGCCGACGAGCGGCAAGATCTACATCAACGACCAGGACGTCAGTGGCCAGACTCCGGATCAGCTCGCCGACCTGCGCGCACGCACGATCGGTTTCATCTTTCAGACCTTCAATCTGTTGCCGGTTCTCTCGGCGGCGGAAAACGTCGAGTATCCGCTGCTGCAGCGCAA
>JAEUOM010000001.1 GCA_016788495.1 Accumulibacter sp.
TCGAGCGCGTTCCGAATCTCCTCGAAGAACGCCTCGACCATATCCTTGGCCTCACGTTTGTTGAGACCGACCTTCTCGAACAACAAGTCGGCCAGTTCTGCCTTGGTTAGCGTCATTCCCATCCCTTCTCAGACGCGAAGCTGCGCTGCAAACGCCTGCTGCAGATAGGCCACCAGCTGCTGCATGGCGGCGTCGACTTCAGCCTCAAGCAAGGTCCTGCGAGTATCTTGCATCACTATGCGGAAGGCAAGGCTTTTCTTGCCAACCTCGACCCCTCGCCCGACGTATACATCAAACAGCCGGATGTCGCTGACGATTGCCGGTCGATTGACGCCCAAAGCGTCGAGCAGTTGCTGCAACTCGAGCGCATGGTCGACGACGATGGCCATGTCCCGGATGACAACAGGCTGGCGCGATCCCTCGACGTGCTGCGGCAGCCCCGCCCGCCGCATAGGATCGAGGTCGATCTGGAAGAGCACCGGTGCCAGTGGCAACCCATACTTCTGCTGCCATTGCGGGTGCAATTCGCCGATGAAGCCGATCGGCTCGCCGTCGACCACAACCCGCGCGCTGCGACCCGGATGCAGTGCCGGGTGCGCAGCCACTTCAAAGCGCGCAACGAGTGGGGCGAGGAGAAGTTCCAGGTCTCCCTTGACATCGAAGAAGTCGACGTTGCGCGATGCGCAGCCCCACTGTTCTGGCAGTGCGGTGCCGTAGGCCAGCGCCGCGAGTTTCCATGGCTGGCGAAAGCCCGCAACCGGACCCCCAAGCGGGTCGCGAAAGAAGCAACGGCCCGTCTCGAAGACGCGCACACGTCCTTGCCGACGTTTGAGATTCGTTGTCACGTTGGCGATGAGCCCGCCCAGCAGCGAAGAGCGCATGACGCTCAACTGGCTGGCAATCGGATTGGCCAGCCGGATCAGGCGTTCGTTACCGGCGAGGTCTCTCTCCCAGGCTTCCTCGACGAACGCGAAATTGATGACCTCCTGATAGCCGCAATCAGTCAGCAACTGCCGCACCCGCGCTACCGGTCGCGTCTCCTCGCTCTGCGGCAGCATCGATAGCGCCGCCCGAGGCAAGGCCGCAGGGATGTTCTCGTAGCCGTGCAGGCGAACGATTTCCTCGATCAGGTCTTCCTCGATCTCGATATCGAAGCGATAACTGGGCGGAGTCACGACGAAATCGTCGGCGTCACGGACGAATTGCAGCCCGAGGCGACGAAACAGATCCTCGATTTGCTGGGGCGAAACATCCAGCCCGAGGACCTTGCGCACGCGGCGTGAACGCAGAAGCACCGGGGGTCGCTCCGGCAGGCTCGCCAGCGCGTCACTGACCGGACCCGCCTGCCCGCCGCAGATGTCGATGACGAGGCGCGTCGCACGCTCGAGCGCCCGCCGCGTGGCAGCGAAATCGACTCCCCGTTCGAAGCGATGGGCGGCATCCGAAACGAAACCGTAACGGCGGGCACGGCCTGCGATCGCCTTCGGAGCAAAGAAGGCCGCCTCCAGGAACAGCTCGGTCGTCGCCAGCGTGATACCGCTGTCCTCGCCGCCCATGATCCCGGCCATCGCCAGCGGCCGTCGGTCGTCGGCAATCAGCAGGACGTCGCCCTGCAACTCCACAGTCTGCTGGTTGAGCAGCGTGATCGTCTCGCCCGCCTGCGCCATGCGGGCGTGCACAGCTCCTGAAAGCTGGCGGTTGTCGAAGGCGTGCAGTGGCTGACCGAGTTCGAGCATCACGTAGTTGGTGATATCGACCAGCGCCGAGATCGGGCGCAGACCGCTGCGCTCGAGCCGCCGCCGCATCCAGGACGGGGTCGCAGCGGTCGCGTCGACCCCTGCGATCACCCTGCCGCAGTAACGCGGGCATGCGACGGGCGCATCGAGAACGACCGCGCGCTCACTGGCTATGCCGATCGCCACCTCCTCGATCTGGATGAAGCTCGCTGTCGCGCCAGTCAGGGCAGCAACCTCACGCGCAACACCCTCGAGCGACAGGCAATCAGCGCGATTGGGGGTCAGCTTCAGCGTCCGCACGCGATCGTCCAGATCGAGATGGCGGCGCAAGTCCTCACCCACGGGCGCGGCGGCATCCAGGAGCATCAATCCCGAGGCGTCGTCACTGACGCCGAGTTCCCGTGCCGAGCACAGCATGCCAAAGGACTCAACGCCGCGCACCTTGCAGAGCTTGATCTGCAGACCACCCGGAAGCTCGGCACCGACCAGCGCACACGGGATCTTGCTGAGCGCAGCGACGTTGGGCGCACCGCAGACGATCTGCAGCGGTTCGCCGGCGCCGACGTCCACCCGGCACAGACTCAGCCGATCGGCGTTCGGATGACGGTCGACGCTGATGACCTGCGCGACGACGACCCGACTGAAGGCGGGAGCGACGGACTCTTCCTCTTCCACCTCAAGGCCGGCCATGGTCAGCAGGCGCGAGAACTCCGCTCCGGAGCATGGGGGGTCTACGAAGCTGCGTAGCCAGGATTCAGAGAATTTCATGCCCGTTCGCGGTCAGAAGGGGTCGCCATCAAACGAACTGCCGCAGGAAGCGCAGGTCGCCATCGAAAAACAGGCGCAGGTCATTGATGCCGTAGCGCAGCATGGTCAGGCGATCCGGACCCATGCCGAAAGCAAATCCAAGGTAGCGCTCGGGGTCGATATTGACGTGGCGCAGGACATTCGGATGAACCATTCCGCAACCGGCGATCTCGAGCCAGCGCCCCTTGTGCGCACCGCTCATGAACGCCATGTCGATTTCGGCCGACGGCTCGGTGAAGGGGAAGAATGACGGCCGGAAACGCACCTGCAGGTCGTCGCTCTCGAAGAAACGGCGCAGGAAGTCGGCGATGACCCCCTTCAGGTCGGCAAAGCTGACGTTCTCGCCGATCCACAGTCCTTCGACCTGATGAAACATTGGCGAATGCGTCGCATCGGAGTCCACGCGATAGACCCGCCCCGGTGCGATCACCCGGATTTCCGGCATCGTCGCCAGAGCCGAATACCTGGCGACATGCTCCTGCATGTAGCGAACCTGGATCGGGCTGGTGTGCGTACGCAGCAATACGCCCTCGGCAACCGCTCCGGACTCATCCTGCAGGTAGAAGGTGTCGTGCATCGAGCGCGCAGGATGGTCTTCCGGCGTGTTCAAGGCGGTGAAGTTCTGGAAATCGGCTTCAATCTCGGGACCATCGGCGACCTCGAAACCGATCGAACGGAACAGGGATTCGACTCGTTCGAGTGTCCGCGTCACCGGATGCAGACCGGCGCGCGCCTGCCCACGACCCGGCAAACTCACATCGAGCGCCTCCTCCGCCAAGCGGGCGTTCAGTGCCATCTTGCGGATGGCTTCGCGACGCGCGTTGAGGGCGGTTTCGACGGCTTCCTTGGCGCGATTGATCGTCGCTCCGGCCGTCTTGCGCTCGTCCGGCGGCAGCTTGGCCAAAGCCTTGAGCAGGTCGGTTATCTGTCCGTTCTTGCCGAGATAAGCGGCCTTGATCTGCTCAAGCACATCTGCGTCGTCGGTTGCAGCAAAAGCGAGCACCGCCGCCTGAACAATCTGATCGAGGTTATGCATGCTTCACCGAAAAAAAGGAGGCTCGCGCCTCCTTTCCCGAAATCCGTCGGGCCTAGGTGGCAAGCCGGGCCTTCGCCTCGGCAGCAAGGGCAGCAAAAGCCGGCTTGTCAAAGACAGCCAGGTCTGCCAGCACCTTGCGATCCACCTCCACCTGTGCCTTCTTCAAGCCATTCATGAAGGTACTGTATTTCATCCCGAGTTCCCTGGCAGCGGCATTGATGCGGGCAATCCAGAGGCTGCGGAACTGACGCTTCCTCTGCCGGCGATCACGGTAAGCATACTGGCCTGCCTTCATCACCGCCTGCTTGGCGACGCGATAGACGTTCTTGCGACGGCCGCGATAGCCCTTGGCCAGGGCGAGAATCTTCTTGTGGCGCGCGTGCGCCGTTACACCACGCTTGACTCGAGGCATCGATTGTCTCCTTAAGCGTAGGGCATCATGGCACGCACGACCGCCTTGTCGGCAGCGTGCACAGCGGTCATGCCGCGCAGCTGGCGCTTGGTCTTGGTGTCCTTCTTCGTCAGAATGTGACGCTTGTACGCGAACGATCGCTTGATGCGACCGCTCGGACTGATCTTGAAGCGCTTTTTGGCTCCTGTCTTGGTTTTCATCTTGGGCATTGAATGCTCCTGTTAATGACATGTTGCCAGGTGTCTCCCGACGGAAGCTCTTCGAACCCGGCACCACTTCTATACACGGCACGACACTCGCGTCGCCGGCCGTGGCTCCTGCAATCTACCGCTTCTTGCTCGGCGTCAGCACCATCACCATCTGCCGTCCTTCCATCTTGGGCATCTGCTCGACCAGCGCCAGCTCCTGCAAATCAGCCCTGATGCGCTCGATCTGTCGCATGCCGATATCCTGATGCGCCATTTCCCGGCCACGGAAGCGCAGCGTGACCTTGACCTTGTCCTCTTCCTCGAGGAAACGCGTCATGTTGCGCAGCTTGATCTGGTAGTCGTTTTCATCGGTACCCGGACGCAGCTTCACTTCCTTCACCTGCACCTGCTTCTGCTTCAGCTTCTGCTCATGCTGACGCTTCTGCTCCTGGTACTTGAACTTGCCAAAATCCACGATACGGCAGACCGGCGGCTGCGCCATCGGCGCGATTTCGACCAGATCGACACCGGCGTCGTCGGCAAGCGCCAGCGCCGCCCTGACACTCATGATTCCCAGTTGCTCGCCGTCAGCGCCGATGAGCCGGACCTCCGGTGCGTTGATTTCTTCGTTGACGCGTTGCGCCTTTTGCAGTGCGATGGTTCCGCTCCTTCTTCCGACAAAAGTCAAGCCGTGCCACTACGCGCAGCGACTTCCTCAAGAAGCCGCCCGGTCAGGGCCTCGCGCGTCATTTGCCCGAGGTCCCGGCCCCCGCGCGTGCGCACGGCCACCAGATTCGCTGCCACCTCCTTGTCGCCAACGACGATCTGATACGGCAGCTTGTTCATGCTATGTTCTCGTATTTTATAGGTAATTTTTTCATTGCGCAAATCCGCCTCGACCCGCAG
>JAEUOM010000014.1 GCA_016788495.1 Accumulibacter sp.
AGCATCCCGGCGTTCCGGAGGCCCTGCGCGGCAGCTACGCAGGTCTCGCCACCCCGGCGATGATCGGGCATTTCCAGCGGCTTGGCGTCACCGCCGTCAACCTGCTGCCGATACATCACTTTCTCGACGAGCAACGACTGATCAATGAGGGACGCGTCAACTATTGGGGCTACAATTCGCTCGCCTTCTTTGCTCCGGAACCGCGCTACGCAGCACGCATCGGCGGCCAGTCGGCAATCGCCGAGTTCAAGAGCATGGTACGCGCGCTCCATGGCGCAGGCCTCGAGGTCATTCTCGACGTGGTCTTCAACCATACCGCCGAAGCCGACGAGTGGGGCCCGACCCTTTCCTTCCGCGGCATCGACAACCGCAGCTACTACCGTCTGCCGTCGGACAACCTTGCCGCCTACGAGAACTTCAGTGGTTGCGGCAATACCGTCAACCTCGCCCACCCGCGCGTCCTGCAACTGGTGATGGATTCGCTGCGCTACTGGGTCGAGGTCATGCACGTGGACGGCTTCCGCTTTGATCTGGCGGCTGCGCTCACCCGTGACAGTGCCTTCCTCCCGGCACTGCGGCAGGATCCCGTGCTGCAGCGGGTCAAGCTGATCGCCGAACCGTGGGACATCGGCCCCGACGGTTACCGGCTCGGTCGCTTCCTTCCCGGCTGGGGCGAGTGGAACGACCGCTTCCGCGATGACGTGCGGGCCTTCTGGCTGACTGGCGAAGCCGGCGTCGGACAACTAGCCCAGCGCCTTGCCGGATCGAGCGAGATCTTCCGGGCGTCGGGGCGACCGCCGCAGGCGGGGGTCAATTTCATCACCGCGCACGACGGATTCACGCTGCGTGACCTCGTCAGCTACCAGCACAAGCACAACGAACTCAATGGCGAGGACAATCGTGACGGACACAGCCACAACTGCTCATGGAACTGTGGCGCGGAAGGCGACAGCCAAGACCCGGTAGTACTCGAACGGCGGCGTCGGCTACAGCGGGCGTTACTGACGACGCTACTCGTCGCGCAAGGCGTGCCGATGCTGCAGGGCGGCGACGAACTCGGACGCAGCCAGGCTGGCAACAACAACGCCTACTGCCAGGACGGACCGATGACCTGGCTCGACTGGCGCAGTCCCGACGAGAGCCTCATCGATTTCGTCGCCGGGCTGATCGCCCTGCGCAGGCGCTTCCCGCAGTTGCGGCAGCGGCGCTGGCTGACCGGCGAGCCGCAGAGCACGGATACCTGCCCCGACGTTCTCTGGTGGCACCCCGCCGGCCGCGCAATGCGAGTCAGCGACTGGCAATCGATGAAGCTGGGCGCCTTCGGGCTGCTCCTGACGCCACTGACCGCGGACGGAGACCGGGATGCCGGGCATCCGGACCTGCTCTGCCTGATCAACCGCGACGACATCCCGGTTTCCTTCCTGCTTCCCGCCGGTAGCTGGCAGCAGATCTGCGACAGTAGCGCCGAGACCGCCTTCGCGAGCCCGCATCGGGAAAGGGCGACCCCGGTCGCCGCACGCAGCGTTCAGATCCTGTGTCGTCCGTGAACGGCGAATGCCCTTCCCGCCAGACAGCTGACGCGGTGCCGAATGGCCCCGCGCGTGAACTGCCGTCGAACAGCGCTCGGCATTGCCGCAGCAGAACCGCGCCGCGTTTTCTTTTTTTGACGCCGCGAAGGTGATTGGCTATACTGCCGTCCTCGTTGGCCAAGTAGCTCAGTTGGTAGAGCAGCGGACTGAAAATCCGCGTGTCCGTGGTTCGATTCCGCGCTTGGCCACCAAGTACAATGATCCCAGCCCTTATCCGCTGGGATTTTTTTTGGCCACAACGCCAGTATTGGCGCGGCTCCCAGCCTTGCCCTCTTGAGCACGACCCTCCCGAAGTCGTCGTTCCAGGCGTGCATTCGGCCGCTTTTCTCTCTCTGTTCTCTGCTGCCCTCTTGAACATTCAAGAGCTGAAGTCCTGTGTTCATGCGGGTTTGCAGGCTGTCGGTTTGTTTCTTCGCTTGCTCGGGAGGGCGCGACCGAACCAGAGAAAGGTACAAAAAAAGCCGCCCTGCGGCGGCGTCCCGGTGTGGCACGGATATCAGCGCGACCCTGGCGCCAGCGCCTCACGTTGCGCCAGCCAGGACGCGGACACTTTGCCGCGCAGCAGCTGGCTGACCCCCACCTCGAGGTGGCCCAGGGCGAGGGCTTCGATCAGGTCGGGGGCCAGTTGCGCCAGTCGGCTCATCTTGCTAGCTTGACCGAGGTCGATGCCCTCGACCGCCGCGATCTCCGTCATGGAACTGAACCGTCCTTCGTCCAGCAACCGCTGCCAGTGGTGCGCCAATCCGAGCGTCCGCAGCAGCACGCTATCCTCCCCAGCCGCCCGCGCCTCCCGCTCCTGGGCGGCCTCCGACACGAATTCCTGTGGCGAGTCCAATGGCGTGATGATCTGCTTCTTGGCCCCCCGCTGCACCAGCCTCCAGGGTATGAAGGTTTCCAGTCGCACGCCGCCGGCGGGTGTCGGGATCTCATGGGTGACAGGGCTGCCTGTCTGCTTGCCGTAGTGCCTCTTGGACATCTCGCCTCCTTACTTGAACTGTTCCAGCATCTGACGCTGCTCGGGCCAGAGTGCCGGGATGTCATTTCGCATCAACCAACGAAGCGTCAGCCTGCGTGGCTGGCGACCCATGATGAACTGCTCCACGATGTCGGGGGCCAGCCGCGCCAATCGCAGCAGCCGGCCCACCGTCGTCGGCATCAGCCCCTCGGCCCGAGCGATCTCGACCACCCCCTTGAAGGCCCCGGAGTCGAGCAGGGCGTGCCAGTACTGTGCCCGAGCAACGGCGTCGATGATGTACACGTTGGGGGCAGACGCCCCCGAGTCGGCCAGCCATTGCCCTCTCCTCCGCTTGAACTGCAGGGGCACGAACGTTTCCAAGGCTTTGTCCATCAGGCCTCGACCTCCAGCAGTTCCGCACCAATGCCCCTCGGCGCGAACTCACCGATCAGCTGGTCCCAACCCACCTCCCGCCACTTCACCTTGATGCCCTGCTCCTCACCGACGTGGACGAGGTCGATCCGCTCGATCATCAGGTTGGCGATTCGGTGCCGCTCGACCGGAAACAACTGATCCCACACGTCGTTGAGCCGCCCCATCGCCAGCACCGTACTGGCTTCGTCGATTGGAGCGCCGTTGTGGCGGATGTGACGCACGACCGAGGTGATGGACTCGGGACTGGTCAGCACGGTCCGGATCTGGGCGACCACCGCCGCTTCGATTTCCGGCGCGGGCAGGCGCTCGTAGCTCTTGCCCGGCGCACCGAACCGGCTTTCCGACCTCGACACGTAGTAGAGGTACTGGCGCCCGTTCTTGCGCGTGTAGGTCGGGTACATCCGCTCGCCCGAGGGCGAGTACAGCACGCCGCGCAGCAAGGCGTCAGTGCGTGACCGAATCTTGGTCTCGACCGACCTGGTGCGGCCGTCTTGGGCCAGCACCGCGTGAACCTGGTCCCAAAGCTCACGGGCGATGATCGGCGGATGCGCGCCGGGGTACCACTTCCCGTTGCGCGACAACTCGCCCAGGTAGATGCGGTTGCGCAGCAGCTTGTGCAGGTATTTCTTGTCCATCCGCGCACCGCTACGGGTCTGGCCCTCCTGCGTGGTCCACGCCTTGGTCGTGACGCCCTCCGAGGTGAGGATGGCGGCAATCTGTGTCGGCGAGCCAATGGTCAGCATCTCCTCGAAGATGCGCCGCACCACTGCTGCCTCGGCTTCGTTGATGACCAGCAGGCGGTTTTCGACGTCATACCCCAGCGGCGGCACGCCACCCATCCATATCCCCTTGCGCTTGGCAGCCGCGATCTTGTCGCGGATGCGCTCGCCAGTGACCTCGCGTTCGAATTGCGCGAAGGACAGCAGGACGTTCAGCATCAGCCGGCCCATCGAGGTCGTGGTGTTGAATTGCTGGGTCACAGCGACGAACGACACCTTGTTACGCTCGAAGACTTCGATCAGCCGGGAGAAGTCGGTCAGGCTCCGAGTCAGGCGGTCAATCTTGTAGACCACGACGACGTCGATCTTGCCGGCCTCAATGTCGGCCAGCAGGCGCTTCAATCCGGGCCGATCCAGGTTGCCGCCGGAGAAGCCAGGATCGATGTAATCGTCCGGGACGGCAATCCACCCTTCCGCCCGCTGGCTGGCGACCGAGGCCAGACCGGCTTCCTTCTGGGCATCGATCGAGTTGAAGGACTGGTGCAACCGTTCGTCGGTCGACACGCGACAATAGACCGCGCAGCGTTTCGGGGCCACGGTGTTCATCGCCGCCCCTGCTTCAATCCGAAGAGCGCTGGCCCCGACCAGTGGGTGCCGGTGATCGCCTTGGCAGCGGCCGACAGGCTTTTGTAGTGTTGGCCCTCGAGTTCGTACAGGCCGTCGGTGGTGACGGTGACGCGGTACTCGCGCTCGTCCCATTCACGGATCAGGACGGTGCCCGGCATCAGGCGGACCTCGGCGCCGCGCCTGACCTTGATCTTCGACAGGCGCTCGCCGCAGTCGGCGAGTTGCTCCTTGATCGCTTTCGGCAGGCAGCCGTAGGCGACGTCCTGGAGGCGATAGGCAAGGCGGCTTTCCAGGTAACGCCGATTGACGC
>JAEUOM010000047.1 GCA_016788495.1 Accumulibacter sp.
ATGACTAGAGAAGTCGTCGTATTGAGCGCGGTCCGTTCAGCCATTGGCACCTTCGGTGGTTCACTCGCCAACATGGAGCCGCATGAGCTGGCGGGTACCGTGATGAAGGAGTCGATCGCCCGTTCAGGTGTCGATGCGCAGAAGATCACCTATGTCACGGTCGGCAACTGCGTTCCGACCGATCCGCGCTTCGCCTATGTGGCCCGCGTCGCCTCGATCCAGGCTGGTCTGGCGATGGATTCGGTGGCCATGGCGGTCAATCGCCTCTGCGCCTCGGGCTTGCAGGGGGTGGTGACGACGGCCCAGAACATCATGCTGGGAGATTCCGATTACGGCATCGGCGGCGGCGTCGAAGTGATGTCGCGTGGCTCCTACATGCTGCCGGCGATGCGCACGGGTGCGCGCATGGGTGACAGCAAGGCGATCGACATGATGGTGGCGACGCTGACCGATCCCTTTGGTGTCGGCCACATGGGCGTCACCGCCGAGAACCTGGCGACGAAGTGGAACATCAGCCGTGCGGAGCAGGACGCCTTCGCCGTCGAGTCGCAGCGCCGCGCTGCCGCCGCCATCGCCGAAGGGCGCTTCAAGTCGCAGATCGTGCCGATTGTCCTCAAGACACGCAAGGGCGATGTGGTGTTCGATACCGACGAGCATGTCAAGGCCGGCACGACCGTCGAGACCCTGGCCAAGATGAAGCCGGCTTTTGCCAAGGATGGCACGGTCACTGCCGGCAACGCCTCCGGGATCAATGACGGAGCCGCCTTCCTCGTCTTGGCTGCGGCGGATGTTGCCGCCAGTGCCGGCCAGAAGCCGATTGCCCGGCTGGTTTCCTATGCCGTCGCCGGCGTGCCGAACGACATCATGGGCGAGGGGCCGATCCCGGCGACCAGGCTGGCGCTGAAAAAGGCGGGCCTGTCGCTGGACCAGATGGACGTCATCGAGGCCAACGAGGCCTTCGCGGCGCAGGCCATCGCGGTCAACAAGGGGCTCGGCCTCGACCCGGTGAAGACCAATCCGAACGGCGGCGCGATCGCGCTTGGCCATCCGGTGGGCTGTTCGGGCGCGTTCATCGCCACCAAGGCGATCCACGAACTGCAGCGCACCGGCGGCCGCTACGCGTTGGTCACGATGTGCATCGGTGGCGGGCAGGGGATTGCCGTGATCTTCGAACGCGCCTGATCGTCGTCGGCAGCAAACCGGACCCGACCGCGGCGCGGTCGGGTCTTTTTTCATCCGCCAGGCGCGCTCGGGAGCCGTAGCGAGAGGCACGCCTCTGCCGGCGTCGTGCCGTGCTCGACGACGCCGAGCAGCGGTGCCGGCAGTCGGGCCCGCAGTGCCGCGACGTTCTCGGCGAAACGCGACATCGCTGGATCGATCCGGTTGGCGACCCAGCCGGCCAGAGGCAGGCCGCGAGCGGCAATCGCCTGTGCTGTCAGCAGCGTATGGTTGATGCAGCCCAGGCGCATGCCGACGACCAGGATCAGCGGCAGATCGAGCCGCGCCGCGAGGTCAGCGGTGTCGGTCGCGTCGTCGAGCGGAACGTAGAAACCACCAACCCCCTCGACCAGGGTCACGTCGGCCAGCCGCCGCAGCTCGGCGAAGGCCGCCGCGATCACCGGCAGCTCGATGCGCCGGCCTTCCTCGGCGGCAGCGATATGCGGGGCGATCGCCGCGCGGAAGCCGTACGGGTTGACCAGTCGCCGCGGCGGCGTGAACGAAGACGCGGCAAGCAGCCGCTCGACATCCTCGTTGACACCGTGCTCGTCGCAGCCGGCGGCGATCGGCTTCATCGCCACCGCACGCGCGCCGGTGCGGCGGAAGGCGTGCAGCAGCGCGCAGGCAACGAAGGTCTTGCCGATCTCGGTATCGGTGCCGGTGATGAACCAGGCCGGGTGTCCGTTCATTTGCAGGCGTAGGCGAGAATGACGTCGTAGCGCGCCGGCAGGCCGTCGCGCGCACGGTGTCGTTCGTAGGCCGCCTGCACACGTTGCCAGGCGCGGCGGCCCAGCATGCCGCTGCGCGCACCGTCACCGACTGCGTTGGCGCCGATATCCTTGACCGCGCGCAGCAGCGACGCGAGGTCCGGGTAGTGCTCGCTGACCGTTTGCCGGTGCAGACGGATGCCGGCGAAGCCGGCGCGGCGCAGCGCCTCGGCGACCGCCTCCGGCTGGCAGAAGCTGATCGTATGGCGATGCTGGTCGATACTGGCGAAAGCCTCGCGCAGTTCGGCAAAAGTCGCGGGGCCGAGAGTGCTCAGCGCCAGCTCACCATGCGCACGCAGGACCCGATGCGCCTCGCGGCAGACTGCCTCGGGATCACACCACTGAACGGTCAGATTCGACCACCAGGTGCTGCAACTGGCGTCCCGGCAGGGAAGGGATTCGATATCGGCGGCGATGCACAGATCAGCGCTCTGGCGGGCGGCAGCGAGCATTGCCGGCGCGAAGTCGACGGCGATGATCGTTGCCGCCGGCCACCGGCGCTGCAGCAAACCGATGCCGTAGCCGGTGCCGCAGCCGGCATCCAGTATCGAGTCCGGCGTCCTCGCGGGCCTGAAGTTGGCCAGCAGCAGCTGGCAGACGTGTCGCTGCACGATCGCCGCTTCGTCGTAGGAAGCGGCCGCCCGGTCGAAGGATTCGCGGACGCGCTGTCTAGTGAGCACGGGTGGCATGGCAGAACTGGCTCAGGAGTTCGATGCAGCGCGCGGGGTCGGCGCGAAAGGGCGCATGCCCACTGTCGGGGAAGACCTCGAGCTGGCTGTCGGGCAGGGCCTGTGCCAGCCAGCCCGCTGCGGCGAGCGGATTGAGGGCATCGCTGGCGCCGTGCAGCAGCAGGCTGCGACAGCTGATGCCCGCCAGCAGCGGACGCAGGTCGGTATCGCCCAGCCATTCGAGACCACGCTGCAGTGCGCCCAGTGCCGGCAGGGGGTCGTGCCGGAGCTGGGCGAGGAGCGTGCGGGTCAGCGTCCGTGCCTGGCTGTCCCCTTGGCAGAGCAGCGCGACGAAACGCTGCAGGGTTTCGGCCGGCCGCTGGCCGACGCTGTCGGCAAAGCCGGCCAGCAGGGTTGCCGGCTGCGCTGCCGGCCAGTCCGGGCGCTGCACGAAGCACGGCGTGGTGCCAATCAGGATCAGTCCACTGACCTGTTGTGGTGCGAGCAGGGCTGCGCGCAGTGCCAGCAGGCCACCGAGCGACCAGCCGCACAGTGTCACCGGTGTCGGGAGGGTCGCGAGCAGCGACTCGGCGCAGGCCGCCAGGCCAGCGGTGTCGTCGGCTGCGCGCCCGTAACCCGGCAGCTCGACGAGGTGCAGCCGACACGAGCGTGCGAGGGGCTCGAGCAGTGGCTGCCAGACGGCACTGCCGAGTCCCCAGCCGTGGATCAGTGCGAGATCGGGCCTGTGCCCAGGAATCAGGCGCATGCCAGCTCCCGGAGTGCGCTCACCAGTTCGGCCACCTGCGCTTCGCCGTGGGCAGCGCTCAGCGAGACGCGCAGGCGTGCCGTTCCGTTCGGCACGGTCGGTGGCCTGATCGCCGGCACCCAGAGGCCGCGTTCGTAGAGCGCGGCGGCGAGCCGGACGGTTGCATGGTTGTCGCCGACGATCACCGGCTGGATCGCGGTCGGCGACGCCAGCAAGCGCCAGCGCGTGTCGGCCAGGCCGTCGCGCAGCTGTGCGACGAGTTGCCGGAGATGGGCGCGGCGGGCGTCCCCGGCGGCGATCAGCTCGAGGCTGGTGGCCAGTGCGCAGGCGATCAGCGGGCTGCCGGCGGTGGTGAAGACGTAACTGCGGGCACGCTGGGCGAGCCATTCGATGACCGTCGCGTTCGCCGCGACGAAAGCGCCGGCAGCGCCGGCCGCCTTGCCGAGGGTTCCCATGCAGATCAGCCGCGGGTTTGCCGGCAGCCCGAAGTGGCTGATGCTGCCGCGACCCTGTGCGCCGAGGACACCAAAACCGTGTGCGTCATCGACCACCAGCCAAGCATCGTAGCGTTCGGCCAGCATCAGCAGGCCGGGCAGCGGCGCCAGGTCGCCGTCCATGCTGAACACGGCATCGGTGAGGATCAGGCGTCGCCGGGCGGTGCTGGCAGCGAGGAGGCGTTCGAGCGCCGCCAGATCCGCGTGCGGATAGCGCTGGCTGTCGGCGCGCGAGAGCTGCACCGCGTCGATCAGCGAGGCGTGGTTGAGGCGGTCGGCGAACACCGCGTCGCCGCGCCCGACCAGCGCCGGGACGATTCCCAGATTGGCCATGTAGCCGGTCGAGAAGAGCAGGCAGCGGTCGAATCCGGTGAACGTGGCGAGCTGCTCCTCGAGCACCGCGTGCGGTCCGAGGTGGCCGCTGACGAGGTGCGAGGCGCCGCTGCCCACCCCCCAGTTGCGTGCGCCGGCGCATGCCGCCGCGACCAGCGCCGGATCGTTGGCCAGGCCGAGGTAGTCGTTGCTGCAGAAGCTGATCAGCGAGCGTCCGTCGACGCGCGCCAGCGGGCCGCAGGGCAGCTCGAGGGTGCGTCGAATGCGCTTCAGGCCATCTCGTTGCAGTGCGTCGAGTTCGCCTTGCAGTTCGTCGCAGATCATCGCCGCAGGGCTGCTTCCAGCGCCACCGTCGCACGCTCGACGAGGAACTCGACCTCGGTCTGGCTGATGACGTATGGCGGCATGAAGTAGACGGTGTTGCCGATCGGTCGCAGGAGAATCCCGTTCGCCAGTGCCTCGATGTAGAAGCGGCGTGAGAACAGGGGATCATCGCTGACGACGTCGAAGGCGGCGATCATGCCGCGCTGGCGCACATGCCGCACCTGCGGATGACTGGCGAGCGGTTGCAGGCAGGCGCCGAGGTGTTCGGCGAGAGCCTCGTTGCGCGCGATCACCTGCTCGTCGGCGAAGATGTCGAGCGTTGCCAGCGCGGCGCGGCAGGCCAGTGCGTTGCCGGTATAGGAGTGCGAGTGCAGAAAACCGCGGCTGGTCGCATCATCGTAAAAGTCGGCATAAACCGCATCGGTGGTCATGACGATCGACAGCGGCAGATAGCCACCCGAGATGCCCTTCGACAGGCACAGGAAGTCCGGCCGGATCGCCGCCTGCTCGTGCGCGAAGAAGCTGCCGCTGCGACCGCAGCCGACGGCGATCTCGTCGCAGATCAGGTGCACCCGGTAGCGGTCGCAGAGGCTGCGGGCGAGGCGCAGGTACTCCGGATCGTGCATCGCCATGCCGCTGGCGCACTGGATCAGTGGCTCGACGATCAGCGCGGCGATGCGCCGATGCTCCTTCTCGAGACGTTGTTCGAGCGCGCTCGCAGCTCGCCTGGCGACATCGATCGCGTTTTCGCCGGCCGCGGCGAGTCGCGCGTCGGGTGAAGCGACGATCCCTGCCGGGCGAATCAGCGGCGCGTACGCATCCCGGAACAGCGCAACATCGGTCACCGCCAGTGCACCGACGGTCTCGCCGTGGTAAGCGCCGGCGAGGCAGAGGAATTCCTGCTTTTCGTGATGGCCCCGGTTCTGCCAGGAATGGAAGGACATCTTGAGGGCGATCTCGGTTGCCGAGGCACCGTCGGAAGCAAAGAAGCAGTGGCCTAGGCTGCCGCCAGTCAGCGCCGCCAGCCTCTCCGACAGCTCGACCACCGGTCGTTGCGTGAAACCGGCGAGGATGACATGTTCCAGTTCGTCGAGCTGGGCACGCAGGGCGGCGTTGATTCGCGGATGGCAGTGGCCGAACAGGTTCACCCACCACGAGCTGATGCCGTCGAGATAGCGACGGCCATCGAAGTCATGCAGCCAGACGCCCTTGCCGCTGGCGATCGGCACCAGAGGCAGCGCCGCCTGCGCGCCGGCGTGCTGCTTCATCTGCGTGCACGGGTGCCAGACCGCCTTCAGGCTGCGTTCGAGCAGTTCGCGGTTGCTGGTCATCGGCGTCGGTGGTCCGTCGGCATGCGCTCAGTGCAGGGTCTGCGAGGGGGTGTCGTTCTGCTCCGGCATGTCGGCATGTACGGTTTCGCCGTCCGCGTTTGGGTAGAGCGGCGCCCCGCAGTCGTCGCAGAACTCGTAGGGAAACTGCTGGTCGAGGAGCAGCACTTCCTTGACGCCCGATTTGCGCAGCGTGGTCTCGATCTCGCCGGTGATGTCGCTGTTCTCGTCCTCTATCCCCAGCAGCGGCCAGACGACACCGTGAAAGATCAGGTCGCTGTCACGCGGACCAAAGCCGATGCGGAATTCCTCGAGCCGCTGGTCGTGGAAAGCGCCGACCACCGCCCGCAGGTTCTCGGGTGACAGTCCGAGGGCGCCTTGCAGGAAGGCCACCGTGGCATTGAGCGAGTAGGGCCGCGAGGCACCGTCGGCGGCGCGGCAGGCCGCATGGTAGGCGTCAGCCAGCAGCGGTTGGTAGGCACAGCCGGTGAGCAGGGGTTCGAAACACGGCCCGCCCTGCCGCAGCCACTCCTTCAGCGCCGTTTCTCGGCTGCTCTTGCTGCTCTCGTTCCAGTGGAAGATCGGCATCGGGTGCGGCACCGCCACGGCGCCGAGCAGGTAACGGGTGTCGGAGAGGAAGCGATTGGTTTCCGGCATCGCCGCCGCATCGACGCTGAGATCGCTACCCTCCAGCGCCGCCTTGCCGAGCTGGCGCATCATCTGCCAGGTGTCGACGAAAGTGTGCGGCAACTGGTCGGGGCTGTAGAGGTAGTCGGCCAGCGCCAGTCGCGCATCGGTTGCCAGCACGTGCGCGCCCAGATGGACCTTCAGCGTCTGCAGCGTGCCGCGGGGAATCGCCGAGGTGGGGATCGAGAAGCGCGACCAAGCGAGAACCGGCGCGGCCAGCAGGAGGATGTCGAAGTCCTGGCCGTCATGCCTGACGACACACGATTCGGCATTCGCTTCGATGATGTCGGCGAGGTCGTCGTGCGCCATGGGATGCGCGTCGAACAGACGGTCGAGCGCACTGGTGAAATCATCCTCCGTGCCATCGCTGAACAGCCTGTTGACCAGTTCGACCAGGCGGCCCTGCCAGAACTGGTCTTCCATCTTGCTGCCGGACTCGGCAAGGCCGATCGCCAGGCGGCTCAATTCGGTGGCGTCGGCCGAGATTCGTTTGCGGGAAGAGAAGCGGGAGCGTTTCATGTGCGGGCGCCTGCAGGACGGTCAATCCGCCATTGTACCAAGCTGACGGGTTCCGGCGCTGCTCTCCCTCGCTCCCGCCAACAGCCGGCTCTGCCCAGCCTGCCGGCAGCGCTGGCGCGCCGCACGCCGCGCGCAACCCGCTCCGATCGCTCGCCGATTCACCTGCCGGGTTCCGGTTTGCGCGCCCGCCCGGCATCCTGGCCTGCTCGCAACGAATTCCGCTCGACCTCGCAGCAGATCCTCGGCGCCACGACCTCAGGAAACGCCGGGCACACTCGCGGAGGGCAGTGCGTCGGCGGCGACCGGTCTGCCGACGTGGAAACCCTGCAACAGCCTGAAACCCATCTCACGGCAGGTCGCGGCGGCTTCTGCGCACTCTATTCCCTCGGCGAGCGGAACCGATCCGAGATCAAGGACGAGTCTGACGAGGTCGCCGACCACCCGCCTCTTGCGTTCGCTGGCGAGGTGGAGGTTGCGCACGAGGCCGATGTCGAACTTGACGAAATGCGCCGGTGCGTCGCCCAGCTCGTTCAGGCGCGCCTGCCCGGCGCCAAAGTCATCGTAGGCGAAGCGCACGCCGATGTCGCGCAGGCTGGCGGCCAGTTCGACCAGTTCCTTCGCTTCCGTGACGGCGCTTTCGTGTACCTCGATCACCAGATCGAGCCGGGGAAGGCGCTGGCGGGTCTGCCGCAGAGCGGCGAGGAATGCGGCGCTGAAGGTTTCCTTGGGATGGACGTTGGCAAAGAGCGTGAAGCCGTCCAGGCGTGGCGCCATCACCGTCAGCGCGAAATTGCGGAAAGCCTGGCTGAGCTCCACTTCCAGATGGAGGTTGCGCGCGATCTTGAACAGGGGCAGCGGCGCAACCGGCAACTGCGGGTGGCAGGCACGGCCGAGAAGCTCGTAAGCGACGATCGTCCCGTTGTCGGCATCGGCAATGGCTTGCGCCGCGCCGCTCAGTCCTTGGCCGGCCAGCAACTGGTGAAACTCGTTCTCGTTGGTCACGAAGAGTTCCGACAAGGTCGAGTCCGGCGGCGCCAGCATCGTCAGCGACTGGTCGAAGCGCGGCAGTTCGATCGCGCGCAGGCCGACACGGAACTCGGCGCCGCCGAAGTGCACGATGTCGTTCTCCTTGAGCAGGCAGGAACCCTCGAGTCGATGCCGATTGACCGAAGTGCCGTTCGTGCTGTCGAGGTCGGTCAGCCTGAGAAGACCGCTGAGGTCTTCCGTGACGACCGCGTGATGCCGGCTGAGGCTGGCCGCGGCGATCACCAGGTCGTTGTCCGGATCACGGCCGACGCGCAAGGGCAGGTCACTGATGTTGTAAATGATGCGCGAGCCGTGGGCGCTCACCGACTCGAGAAACCAGAACGTGTTCACCCTCTTCTCCCGGGGCGGACATCTGCCACGGTGGCCGACCGCGCTTGCCTCGTCCCGCGACGTCGGCTGGCAGCGTTGGCTGCGCATGCGGTTGTGGCCGACGGGGCTTTGCCGACGCGGCCGACCCGCCGCAAGAGATCCGGCGACGTCATCGAAGTGCCTCGGTGGGCAGACATCAGGACGGTGCTCCCAGTTTTCCTTGAGGATGGAGAGTAGCAGACTGCCATCGTTCTTGACTAGTCCGGAGCTGCAGGTCTGCAGGTCTGCAGGTGGCACGACGTCGGACCGCTTTACTTTGCGCATAAAGGGTCGCAGACTGGCGTCGCTTCGGCCCGCAACGTTCCCGGCACCGAATTCCCGGCCGGCACCGGATCGGCACGCTGCAGCAGGGTCCGGGGCAGTCTGCATCGAGGGCAAGGGTGGAGCATTGATCGGCGCTACGGCTGACATTTTGGTGTTCGAGGAGATCGACCGCGTTTTCCCGTTCGTCGCGCTCGATTTCCAGCCGCTGCGCTCGGGCCCGCGGGCGAGGGTCCACCGATGAAGGGCGACCGTACTCGCTGGCTCCTGGTTTGTTCGCTCCTGGCGGTAGCCGGTGCTCTGGGTCTGGCGCTGCTGTTGCCTGGCTCGGCAGCACGGAGTGCCGCCTGCGCCGCGCCCGTGGGATGGCTGCGCATCGCCGGCGCGAATGGCGAGAGTGTCCCGGCCAACGAGGTGCTGGCGCGCGCCGCCGAGGCCGACGTCGTTCTGCTGGGTGAGCAGCATGACGACGAGGACCATCATCGCTGGCAAGCGCAGGTGCTTGCCGGGCTGCACGCGTTGCGCCCGCAACTGGTTGTCGGCTTCGAGATGTTTCCCCGTCGCGTGCAGCCGGCGCTCGATCGCTGGGTGGCGGGCGAGCTGAGCGTGCCGGCGCTGCTGACGCAGACGGCATGGGAGGAGAACTGGAGCTTTCCGGCTGCGTTCTACCTGCCGCTGTTCGAGTTTGCGCGCATCAACCGTCTGCCGATGCTGGCGCTCAACGTCGATTCCAGTCTGACGCGGGCGATCGGCGACAAGGGCTGGGATGCCGTCCCGGAGCAGGAGCGCGAGGGCGTCGGCCGCGCGGCACCGGCGAGCGAGGCCTATCGCGACTTCCTTTTCAGCGTCTACCGCGAGCACGCGCATGGTCAGGGCGGTCGCGACAGCCGCGGCTTCCGCCATTTCGTCGAGGCGCAGCTGAACTGGGACCGTGCGATGGCCGAAGCGCTGGCGGCACGGCTGGCTTCCGGGCAAAGGGAGGGGCGGGCAGCACTCGTCGTCGGCGTCATGGGGAGTGGACACCTGCGCCACGGCCACGGCGTGCCGCACCAGTTGCGTTCCCTCGGGGTCGGGCGGGTGGTCACCCTGTTGCCGGTTGCGTCCAGCGAGGCGTGTCACGAGTTGCAGCCGGGCCTCGCCGACGCGCTGTTCGTGTTGCCGCCGAAGCCGGTACTGCCGGTGGCGCCTCCGCGCCTCGGCGTGCAACTGGAAGACGCTGCCGGTACGGCCGGCGGTGTGCGCGTGCAGGCGGTCACCACCGGCAGTCTGGCCGAGAAGAGCGGGCTGCTGGCGGGCGACCAAGTGCTCGAGGTCGCTGGCCGACCGGCGCTCAAGGCCGCGGCGGTGGTCTCGACGGTGCGCGCGGCGGCGCCGGGAACGTGGCTGCCGCTGCGGCTCAGGCGCGGTGAAACGACGCTCGAGATCGTCGTCCGCCTGCCGCCGGAATGATGCCGCGCGGGTGGCTTGCCGGCGCGCTGCTGCTGCTGACGCTGGGCGCTCGGGCGGCAGCGGACCTTGACCTGGAAGTGACGCTCGAACCGGCGACGCGGCAGCTCGAGGTGATCGCCGAACTGCCGGTTGGCGGGCGGAGCTTCGCGTTCAGCCTGCACGAGTCGCTGAGCGTGCGCGAGGTGCGGGCGGCTGGCCTGCTCGTGGCGGCGAGCGTTGCCGGCGACCGCAGCGACGCTGGCGACGGCCGACGTTCGTGGCGAATCGCCTTGCCGGCCGGCGTCGACCGGGTACGCATCGCTTACGGCGGGACACTGCCGGCGACCGAAACGGGTCGTGACCATCGCCAGGTCCGGCAGCGCCTGCCGCCAATGGCGGCGGCAGCGGGATCGTTCCTGTCCGCCGGCAGCGGCTGGTACCCGCAGCCGCCGCTGGCGCTGTTCAGCTACCGGGTGCGCCTGTCGCTGCCCGGCGAGCAACGTGCAGTGGTCGCCGGCAGCCTGCGGGCGGAACGGCTGCCGCGCGCCGGCGCCGACCGCTACGCAGCCGAGTTCGAGTTTACGCGGCCGACCGATGGCATCGACCTGATGGCCGGACCCTGGCGGGTGCGCGAACGTCTGCTGGCGCGTGCCGGCGCCTCGCCACTGCGCCTGCGAACCTATTTTCCGCCGGCTCTCGACGCCGAAGCGGGACTTGCCGAGGGCTATCTTGCCGACAGCGCACGCTATATCGAGCGCTACAGCGCACTCATCGGCGCCTACCCCTACGACGCCTTCTCGATCGTCGCCAGTCCGCTGCCGACCGGACTCGGCATGCCGACGCTGACCTACCTGGGCGTCGACGTCCTGCGCCTGCCGTTCATTCGCGCCACCTCGCTCGGCCACGAGGTGCTGCACAACTGGTGGGGCAACGGCGTCTACGTCGATGCACGTTCGGGCAACTGGAGTGAAGGGTTGACCACCTTCCTTGCCGACTACGCCTTCAGCGAGGAGCGTTCAGCGGCGGCGGCGCACGCCTTGCGGCTCGCCTGGCTGCGCGACGCGGCCGCATTGCCGGCCAGCGAGCAGCCGGCGCTGCGCGACTTCCGCAGCCGCCGGCATGGAGCTGAAGCGGCGGTCGGTTATGGCAAGGCGGCGATGTTCTTCCTGATGTTGCGTGACCGCATCGGCGACGCGGCGTTCGCGCAAGCGCTGCGTGACTTCTGGCAGACACAGCGCTTTCGCCACGCGGGCTGGGACGACCTGCGGCGAGCCTTCGAGCGGGCTTCGGGCAGCGACCTGCGCGGTGTCTTCGAGCAGTGGCTGGGTTCGCGGCAGTTGCCGGTGTTTACGGTCGAAGATGCCGTCGCCAGTCGCTCGCCGTCGGGCCATCGCCTGCGCCTGACGCTGCGTCAGCCGAGCCCGGCGCTGGCGGTCAGGCTGCCGGTCGAGATCGCCGGCGGCACGCACGGCGTCACGCGCTGGGTCGAGGTCACCGGCGAGCGGAGTCTGGCCGAGTTCGACCTCGATTTCCTCCCCGAGCGCATCCGCATCGACCCCGCAGCGCGCACCTGGCGGCGGCTGCAGGAAGCCGAGCTGCCGCTCATCCTGCGTCGCTGGGTCGGCGCGCTGAAGCCGCGCTGGGTGGTCGTCGGCGGCGATGCAGCGTTCCGCGAGGCAGCGGCGGCCGTCGTCGGGCGCTTCTTCGAGCGGCCGGCGGTGCTGCTCCGCCTGGCGGACCTGCGGGCAGCGCTGGCGGCTGGCGAGTCGGTGATGATCGTCGGCACGCCGGCCGCGGTCGATGCGGCGCTGCTCGCCAACGGTCTGCCGCAGCAGGCGCAGACGCTGGGCCACAATGCCACGCGCGGCTCGGCGCGGGTATGGACCGTCGAGCCCGGCCCGCTGCTGCTGGTCGCCGCCAGTGATGCGGCCGCGCTGCGCTCGCTGGCGCGACCCTTGCCACACTACGGCGGCCAGAGCTGGCTGGTCTTCGATGGCGAACAGGCCAGCGACCGTGGTCTCTGGCCGGCACCGGTGCCCGCCTTCACGGTTCGTGGCGATGCGCCGGCGGCGCACCAGTAAAGCGCCCGGCGGCATTGCCTGCAAGCCGCCGGGCGCGTCGCACTCATCATAGCTGCTGCCAATTCGCTCAATGGACACAATTCATTGGATCCATCTTCCCGCTGTCCCTAGAATCGTTCCCATTGTCGCAGCCGCAACTCCCTCCGACGGCGGCGCGCCAGCCAGGGAGCGGGTGCTTCCGGAGTCGAAGCGCCTGCTGCGGGTAGCGGCATTCCTGACCAGCGTTGCGCTGGCCGGATTCTTGATTCTTCACTGAAGGAGGTCGTACCATGAAAACCAGGACTGCCGCTGCACCCGCGATCAACATCGGCATCAGCGCCGAGGATCGGGAGAAGATCGCGCACGGCCTGTCGGCACTGCTCGCCGACAGCTATACCCTCTACCTGATGACGCACAATTTCCACTGGAACGTCACCGGCCCGATGTTCA
>JAEUOM010000051.1 GCA_016788495.1 Accumulibacter sp.
GGCAGATGCTGCTCCTGCGCGACCTCGTGCCCGTCGACATCGACCTCGACTTGCACATCGGCGAGTGGCTCGGCCTGCCGGTCAATGTCGAGGGCGCGAAGTTCGACCTGCATGCCGATGCCAGCGGCGTGCGGATGCCGATCAGCGCGACGCTGGCCGGCATCCCGTTCTCCGGTCGCGTCGACCTCGATACGGCGGCAGCGACGCCGACACTGGCGCTGCGCTTCGCAGCGCAGGACGTCGTGCTCGACGACCTCGTCCGGCAGCTGACGGGTACTGCCGATGGCGCAGGCAGGCTCGGGCAGATCGACCTTCACCTCGCCGGCCGTGGCGAGACGACCGGCGCACTGTTGAGAGACCTGGAGCTGTCGCTGGCGGCGAGGGACGCCCGCTTGAGCAGTGGCAAGCGGGCCGACGGTCGTTCGCTCGCCAGCACGCTCGCGACACTGGAACTTGCCCTGCCGCGTGGGCAGCGATTGCGTGGCAGTGGGCGCGGGACGCTGCTGGCCGAGCCGCTGAAAGTCTCGCTGCGCGGCGGCACGCTGCCCGAGATGCTGCGCGAGCTGGCCATGCCGGTCGAACTCGAGATCGCTGCCGCGCCGGCGAGGCTGCGCATCGAGGGCATGCTCGCACACCCCGCGGCGAAGCGCGAAATGGCCCTTGACTTCGCCCTGCAGGCCCGTCGTACGGGTGATCTGGCGCGCTGGCTGGGTGTCGCGCCGGAATCAGGACTGCCCCTGGCCCTGCGCGGCCGCATGCGGATCGCCAGTGACGCGTGGTCCGTCGAGCAGACGACGCTCCGGCTCGGACGCAGCGAGCTGACGGTTGACGCCCGGAGTACCCGCAGCGACGATCAGCCGGTCGTCGCTGCGGTGCGCAGTCGGCTGATCGATGTTCCGGAACTCGCGACGCTGCGCGTCGGCACCGCCCGCAGCAACGACGCGCCGCTTTTTCCCGACGCCCTCAATCTGCCGGACATCGACGTCGACCTGGCGCTGCAGCGCGTCATTCTCGGCCGCACCGACCTGCTGGGCGTCCACTTCGCCGGCCGCGTCCGCGCCGGCGGTCTGCTGCCCTCGAGCTTCGCCGGCAAGGTCGCCGGCGCACCGTTCAGCGGCCTCGTCGCACTCGATCTGCGTGGCGGGCGGCCTGAAGTCCGGCTCGATCTGGCCACCGGCGAAGTCGACCTCGGCGCCCTGCTGTGTGACCTGGGTGCCGCCGAGGACATCGCCGGCCGTGCTGAAAGGTTGCAGATCAGCCTGCGCGGGCGCGGCAACACGCTGCGCGAGCTTGCCAGCCTTTCGGCCTTCGAGGCGCGTGTGGTCGGCGGCCACATCACTGTCCTCGGCGCCCTGCAGAGCCCGCTCGCCGGGTTCCACCTTGGCGAGGCAGCGATCGCAGCCCGACCGGGGGAACCGATCCGGCTTCGTCTCGACGGAACGTTCGAGCAGACCGCGCTCGATCTCACATTCAGCACCGGGACGCTCGCGGACCTGTTGCGCGATACGGCGCATCTGCCCTTCTCACTGGCGGCGCAGGCGGCTGGAGCGAAGCTGACACTCGACGGCGAGGTGGCGCTGCCGCTCGGGCGCGCCGGTCAGCTCACCCTCGAGATGGGCGGCGAACGGCTCGATACGCTCAGCGGGCTGGCGCGCGTCGAGCTCCCGGCGTGGGGCCCCTGGTCGCTGCGCGGCCCGCTGCTCGTGACGGCGAGCGGCTACGAAGTGCGGGGGATCCAGCTGCGCGTCGGCGAGAGCCGGCTGGAGGGCAGCGGCACACTGGACGTGAGCCGGCCACGGCCACGGCTCGACCTGCGGCTGAGCGCCCCCAGCATCCAGCTCGACGATTTCCCGCTGCCGGAGCGCCTTGCCGATCCCTCGCCACCGGTCAGTACTGCCGAAAGCCTGCGCCGGTCGGCAGGCAAGGTCGTCGTGCGCAGCGAGCGCCTGCTCGGTGCCGGGTTCTTGCGCCGCTTCGATTCCTACCTCGCGGTCGAAGTCCAGGAGGTGCTTTCCGGAAGTGACCGCCTGGCCGACGGATCCTTGCGCGTTCAGGTCGTTGACGGGCGCTTCTTCCTTGGCCCAGCCATGGTCAATATTCCTGGGGGAACCCTGCGGCTCTCCGCTGCGTATGACCCGAGCCTAGCCGAGGTCGAGCTCGCCGCTGGCGCTTACGTCGAGCGTTTCGACTATGGAATAATCGCCCGCCGCCTGGGCCAGGCCGAGAACGTCAGAGGACTGTTCAGCCTGGATCTGACGGTCGCGGGCAAAGCACCGTCGCTGAATACGATCATGCGCCACGCCGACGGCAAAGTGGACTTCGCCGTTTGGCCGACTGAATTGCGTAGCGGCGCCTTGAGTCTTTGGTCGGTGAATCTCCTGCTTGCGCTGGTGCCGATGATCGATCCGGGCGGGAGCGCCGTTCTGAACTGTGTCGTTGGCACTTTCGATCTCCAGGATGGCAAGTTGAGCGACGAGGAGATCGTCATCGATACCACCCGCGTGCGCGTTCGTGGCGTGGGCAGCGCCGATCTGGCGACTGAACGACTGGCATTCGTCTTTCGCCCGCGCGGGAAGGGCTTCGCTGTATTTCGCCTGCAAACCCCGTTGCGCGTCAGCGGAACACTCACCGACTTCCGATTTCACATCGAGCCGCGCGACCTGCTTGAATCGGTTCTGCGTCTGATTGCGTCACCGATCCTCCTGCCGATAGAGTGGTTCACCCTGGGCCCGCTGCCGCGCGACGGCGCCGACGTCTGCACGAGGCCGCAGCGCGAGAATGATCCCGGCTCCTGACCTGACAGCGTCCGCAAGGCGCACAACACCCGCGGCTTCCGGTTGGTCTGCCTGTCGGGTCGGCAAGTGGCTGCGGGCGCTTCCACACGAAACTACATCAGGTCAGGCTAATTCGCCCCATCCGGTATCCCTCCGCCTTCGCCGTCCACCCCGGGCGGCAGGATGTTCCAGGGTGGTCCGGCACGTGCGATCGCGTAACCGACGTCGTAGAGTTGCTGCATCACCACTGGATCGAAGGTTTCGTTGCCGGCGAGGTTGATGCCTTCGGGAATGGTGATCCACTGATACCCCGAGTGTTCGCGCAGCGCCAGCGCGTAGATGCGGAAGAGGTCGCCGACGACGGCTGACTTGCCGGCGGCCTGGAACGTTCGTCGCGCGATATCCGGAACCGAGCGGCGGGTGGTCGCGGCATCTGCGGCCAACTGGCCGTTGTGGATGACATAGATGTCCTCGCGCGCCGCACCGTGCCCAGTCTTCCGACGCAGTTCGCGCGTGTTGAGCAATCCGCCGATGCTGAACACCTGCGCCGCCACACCACCGTCGACATGCATTTCGTCATAGCGCCGCCCGGCGGCTTCCACCTCGAAGAATACCGGCGAAAAGGCAATCGGAATGGCGGCCGACGCCAGCATGACCCGACGGAAGAGTGGCAGCGCATCGGCATGGCCGCTGCTGGCGATCAGACCCATGTTCCAGATGATGAAGCGCTGCGAATCGAGATCGACGCTCCCGATGTACAGGCGCCGGCCGCCTTGATGGGCCAGCGCGACCTCGCGCAGCAAGGCCTCGTCGATATGCCGCTCGATCAGCGCGACGAGCGGGCTCGTGTCGGCGATACTCTCGCCGAACAACAATTCCCTGACGGTCGACAGGAACGCCCCGAGCGCGAAGATGTCCCGCGAGCGTGTCGTGGTATAGAACTCGCGCAGCGCCTCATCCCTCGATCGGCCAAGAAAGGCGAATGGCGCCATCAGCGCGCCGGTCGATACGCCGGTGACCACCTTGAAAATCGGGCGCTTGCCAGTGCTTGACCAGCCATTCAGAAAGCCGGCGCCAAACGCCCCGTTGGCACCTCCACCCGACAGGGCAAGGTGCGGATGGAGCACGATGCCGTCCGCCATCGCAGGGAAGTCGCTGGCCGACTCCTGGGCATAGGATTTCACCATGTCGCGCTCCATCACCGGGCTTCGCAGTCCGGCGGGCGCACGCACTTCCGACATCCCCGGGATGGCGGCGCTGGACATCAGCTCGTTGGGCACACCGTTGCGCGGCAGCGAGCCGCAGCCGCCGAGCACCAGCGCCAGCAGCGCGCAGCGTGCGAGCCGGGCGAGTGGCTGAAGCAGCGTCGACGGGATCATCGGCATTCTTGCCCTCGCTCGCCGACGCGGACAAAGCGCCATGACCAATTCAGCATACCCCATGGGTGTCTCCTGCGGGGACTGTGCAAAGCGGATTCAAGTGAACTATGGTCGACCGCTTTGAGCGGCTCCCCGATCAGGCCGACCGGATGAAAAACGGCGCCGTCTCGAACACCGGCTTCGCAAAGCCCTGGCCGCCCTTCTTCAGGCTGCGTTTCAGCACGAAATCGTAGAGCAGGACATTGATGTCGCGCAGCCGGCGCAGAACATCGACGGCAGCCGCATCGAGCAACTTCCAGTCGACCAGCGCCTGCAGGGGAATCAGGGGAACGACGCCGGGCAGGGGGTAGTCCGATCCGTTCAACAGGCGCTCGTGCCAGTCGCGACGCTCGAGCAATGTGGCGACCACGCTCATCCGGTTGCCCTGCGTGATGGCCGAGATGTCGCCGAACAGGTTGGCACGATAGCGCGTATCATCCATGAGTTGCGCGAACAGTTCGAAATTGCTCACTTTGGCCGAACGCAGATCGTCAATGTGGCCGCTGCCCAGCGACGCACAGTGCGCCACCACCACCCGCACCCCGGCGTCGAGCGGTCGCCGCAGGCGCAGCGGATTGCCCAGGTGCTCGCCGAAGCCATGCACCGCACGCTCGTCGCCGGCATGCGTGATGAGCGGCATGCGCAAGGCGGCGAGTTTGGCGTAAAAGCGCGCGCAGCGTGCGTCTGCAGGGTCGATGTTCTGCGCCGAGGGCAGCCACTTGATGGCCCGCGCGCCGCGCGCCGCGGCGGCGTCGAGCCGGTCCAGGGCGCGCGGGTCGTACGGATGAATCGACGCCACCCAGACAAAATGCTCAGGATGGCTGAAGGCCAGACCGGCCACGTAGTTGTCCGGTACATAAAAGGTCGAGCGATCTGCCAGCGGCGCGCCGGTCTCGTCGCGCGCCCAGTCGAAACCGAATAGAAGCACGTGGAAACCGGGGGCCATGCCCCGGCATTGTGCCAGCAGGCGGTCGACAAAACTCGTGTCGACCTTGCCTGGGCTCTCGTCCACGCAAGACGCATTGAGATAGAACTCGCGTTGCACATAGCCGCGTGGATTCCAGATCTGCTCCATGCGCGGATTGAACCAAAGGCCGCTGCCCGAATCGCCATTGCCGAACACATGGCAATGGGTGTCCCAGACCTTGCCGGCGTCGAGCCCGCCCCACGCTGCCTTGACGAGAGGATGCTCGCGCAGGTCGGCCGGCAGTTCGGCAAGACAGGCATTGAACACCCCGTCGCGCAACGAGAAATCACAGCCCGCGAGCAGCCCGCAGGCGGCGACGCCAGCACCGAGAAGCAGGCGGCGCCGCGCGATCCCGAACGGAGTCACGTCAGTCCTGTCGCAGCGGGAAAGGAATCCTCAGTTCGGGCCCTGTCTGAGCAACTCGATGCCATTCGCCGTGACGCGCACCCGGTCGCCGATGCGCACGGCGGGGGCGGTCGTCTGCTGGATCGTCGCCAGTGAGCCATCGTCGTAACGCACGCCGATGCGCCAGACGAGGGTCTGGCGCTGCGCGGCCCGGTTGCCGACGAAGGCGCCACCGCCCGCACCGATGATGGTCGCCGCAGTCTGGCCGCTGCCGCCGCCAATCTGGTTGCCGAGCAGGCCGCCAACCAGCGCACCGCCAATGGCACCGGCGGCGGCGTTGCCGCTCTGCACGGTGTCCTGCACGATCGACTCGACCGTACCGTCACGCGACGCGGGTCCGGAAACCTGGAACGCAGGTGTGGTTTCGCAGCCGGTCAGCAGCAGCGCAAAGGCGGTACTCAATACGGCGGCAAAACGCTGCCATGGCGAAAGCTGGGTCATATTCATTCTCTCCGGTGCAGATTGAAGGATTTCTCAGTTGGGAATCGAATTCAGCAGGAACATGGCCGCCAGCAAGCCGGTCGGCCGCCCCAGCTTGCCCAGCCACTGGGCAAAGATCTGTTCGATATCGCCGCCCATATAGACCTGCGTGAGCGCCTTGTTGACCTCGAGACGGAAAGCCGAGTCGTTGCGTGGCAGGGCCATCGCGTAGGGTTCGATCGACAGGTCTTCCGCCACCAACGCCAGCTTGGCGGGTTCCTTCGCCTGTACGGCCAGGCCGACGAGTTTGACCTTGTCGCCGGCATAGGCGTCAACGTTGCCCGCCTCAAGCATCGCCAGGCCGGCATTGGCATCCGCGACAGTCACCACGGTGGCGCCGATCTGCAGCAGACGCAGCATGTCGTTGAGGCGCGCCTCGGTGGTCGTTCCCTTGAGCACCGCGACCCGTTTGCCAGCCAGGTCGGTGAACTGATTGACCGGCGATCCGGCCTTGACGAGCAACCCGCCGCCATCGATGAAGATGAGATTGGAAAAGTCGACGTTGGCCAGGCGCGACTGCGTCTGCGTCGTATTCGCGCACTCCAGATCGGCGCGCCCCTTGGCGACCATCTGCAGGCGCTCGCTGACGGAGCCGGCCATCCAGTTCACCTTCAGGTTCGTGTCGCCAACCGCCCGCGCAATCTGCGCGATGACGCGTTTGCACAGATCGATCGAATAGCCGGACGGTTCGTTGTTGGCTCCGACAAAAGAGAACGGCAGGGAATCGGGGGAATAGGCAACGTTGATGACCTTCGCCGACTTGATCCTGGTCAGTGTTGCGGAACCGGTCTGCGCCGTGGCGGTGCCGCCGATCAGCGTTGTGGTGACGATGAGTACCGCAAGAAGGGTCTTGATCATTGAGTCCTCGATTTCGTATCAGAGTAAGGAGGGGAAACAGCGTGCTCTGTTCCCTTGGCTGGATAATTCGCGGGGCGGTCTACTACAGCCTTTCGCCACTTCACCATGCGTTCAATGCGGCAACGTTGCTCAAGAACATGGTTTCCCGCAAGTTCTTGCCTCCGCCGGCCGCGGGTGCGCTCGCACGCACCCCGCCCTGTCCCTCAGCCAGCTGGCGGCGCCTTGCCGGCATCGAGCGCCGCTTGCAATTTCTGTTCCTGTTCGTGCGTCAGCGAGGTCTTGATCACCTTGCCGCCGCTACCCTGAATCTCGGCCAGCACCTTGTCGGGCGTCGATTTGCGCACCAGGACGAAGAGCAGCGAACTGCCGTTCTTGAAGGTCGCGGCCAGATCCTTCATGAAATTGTCGTTGATGCCGACATCGGTCAGCGCGCCGCTGAGCGCGCCGGCGCCGGCGCCTGCCGCCAGACCGATCAGCGGGTTCAGGAAGATCAGGCCGATCAGCGTACCCCAGAAGCCACCGCTCAGTGCGCCCGCAGCGGTGACATTGAAGATCTGATGCAACTTGACCTTGCCGGAATCGTCCTTGACGGCGACCACGGCATCCTCCAGATCGATCAGATATTCCTTCTGGAGTTTGAGCAATTGGGTGCGTACTTCTTCGGCCTTGAATTGATCCTCGTAGCCTATGACGATCAGGTCGCTCATGAAAACGTTCTCCTTCCTTATGGTTCAAAACGGAAAGCGGAACTCCATGTTCCGCCGTTGAATTGTAGCGTAATCAAAGGAGCTGACTGAATTGCATCTCAGCTTCCACAACTGCGGATTCAATCCCATGCCGAAGCTGAATACTGGAGAAAACAGGCGCCTCGACTTGAACGGCATGCCGCGCTTACCAAGTTGCTCCTCCAGGGTGTCAAGGCAATCGAGGAGCCGCTTGCGGAACCGCCCGTCACGGCATTCAGCCTGGCGTGTCCAACTGGATTCAAGCGGCTTGACTGCTGGCGATGGCTGCAATTCGGCTTCTTGCTTGAAGATGGCGAGCTGTTTCACCTAGACGGCGGTTTTCGATTGCCGCAAGCATGAGTGCCGCCCCGTCACCGCGATATGGCGTAGCCGATACGCACGCTCCACGGCTCGCGCTGGTTGTAGTTGATCAGGCTCTCGCCGTAGCCGGTGAAATACTGCGCCATCAGGTAACCGGACAGGCCGGGCAAGAACTTGTTGAGCGGATAGGTGAATTGCAGGTCGGAGCTGAACGCACTCGACTTCGTTCCCTTGCGCAGGATCCACGCCGTCTGCCAGTCGTCGTTCTTGCCGTAGGTGAAGCGGAAGTCGCCGTAGCCCCGGTACTTCTGGATATCGGGGTTTTCGTTCTTTTCGATATAGGCATAGAGCTTGGGCGAGAACGTCCAGTGGAAGTCGCTGGTGTCGCCGAAGCTGAAGTATGGCCGCACGAACAGGATGTCGATGCTCCGTGACTCCTCGCCGTCCTTGCCGTTGGATTCATGCTCGTAGCCGGCGGCGATGCCGACCGCGTTGCCGCCGACGCGCCAGTCGGTGTTCGGGACGTAGTAGAAGAAACTGGGCATGTAGTTGGTGTCGAGGAAGGGCTTCGAATCCGCAGTCAGATCCCAGAACGCCGTCTGCGTGTAGGCGAAGTACAGATTGTCGAGGAAGCGGCGCGAGTTCTTGTCGGCGGGTTCGTAGAGGCGCAGCTTGAAACTCAGCTGAATCTGCGCGTTGGCATCGACGCCAGCGCCGGCAACGAAGAACATGGGCTCATAAAAGCTCAGGCGGCCTTCATCCTGCCGGTTGGGATCGTTGGCGGAGCGCACGGTCAGGACCGTGGCCGGCGCGCGTTCGGAGGTGCCGGCCGCGGCGGACAGTGCCAGGCCTTCTCCGCCACTGGCCGGCGGCAGCGGCGGTTCAGCCGTCGCCAGCGGTTGCCGTGGCGTCGAGAGCTGGACGAGCATTGCCGGAGCGTCCAGATCGACGGCGTCAATGCGCACCCGGCCGCGCAGATTCGCTGGTACCTCGCCGACGTAGTCGATGCGCCTGAACTCGCCCTGGCGCAGCGTGATCTGGTCGGGCACCGGCGTCTCGCGGCGCAGTTCCACGCGCGCCACGGCGCCCAGGTCAGGCGTCAGGTTGACGCGAAGCATCTCGGGCAGCGAATACGAACGCGATTCGGCTTCCCCGGTGACCATCAGCGAAAGCCTGAACGGTGCGCTGGGATCGATGCTGCGGCCCGGCGGAACAAGGTTGATGTCGGCCCAAGCCCTCGTCGGGACGAGAGCCGGAGTCAGGCTGGACAACATGACCAGTGCCGTGATGGGGAGCGCGCGCCGCGACGCGCCATGCAAATAGTGGTTCAATTTCATTCCTTCGCGTCCGTGTTGCCTTGAGGTTTGTCGGGACCTGTGCGCTGGCGCTCGCCCAGTCAGGCGGCAGATGGCGTGCGGCCGCTACTGCGTCTGCGCGGTCGTCAGGTTCTGCGCCGTCGGCGCCATCGCGGCCGCGAGGTCCACCCAGCCGCCGCCCATCGCCTGATACACATTGACCAGTTGCGAGTACCGATCGGCAAGCAAGCGCACCCCTGCCAGCTCGGCTGCGAAGAGCTCGTTCTCCGCTACCAGCACATCGAGATAAGCCGCCACGCCCTTGTCGAAGCGCAGCTTCGACAGGCGGGCGAACTCGCGCAAGGCGTCCACCCGCTTGTTCTGCATCGCGACTTCCTCGATCTTTTTCTGCGACCCGGTCAGCGCATCGTTGGTCTCGCGAAACGCTCCGAGGACGGTCTGTCGATAGGCGAGCAGCGCCTGCTGGTACTGCGCCTCGGCCGAACCGACTTGGCCGGCGAGCCCGCCGGCGGTGAAAATCGGCCCGCTGACGCCGGCAGCAATCAGGCCGGCGCTTGCCGGGCCGCTAAAGAGACTGCTGAACGCCGTGCTGACGCTGCCGAGCAGGCCGGTGATCGAGACGCTCGGGTAGTACAGCGCACGTGTGGCGCCGACGTTGGCATTCGCCGCCACCAAGTTCTGCTCGGCCTGCAGGATGTCGGGCCGGCGCTGCAGCAGTGTCGACGGCAGATCGGCCGGGATCAGCGGCGCGACGAGCTGGTCGATGGCCTTGCCGCGCGCAATCGGTCCCGGGTTGCGGCCGAGCAGCGTCGAGATCAGATTCTCCTGCGCCGCGATCGCCTGTTCGAACGCCGGAATCGCGGCCAGCGCCTGCTGGTACTGCGACTCGATCTGCATCACGTCCGTCCTGGCGACGATGCCGGCCTTGAAGCGCAGCTCGAACAGCCGGGCGGTGGCACCGAAGTTCCTCGCCGTTGCCTGCGCGATTTCCAGCTGGCGGTCGAGTGCGCGCAGCGAAATGTAGCTGGTGGCGACGCCGCTCACCAGCGACAGCACGACGCCACGCTGCGCCTGTTCGCTGGCATAGACCTGCGCCTGCGCGGCCTCGCTGAGGCGGCGCACGCGCCCGAACAGGTCGATCTGCCAGGATGCGCCGAGCGACGCCTGGTAGAGCGAAAAATACGGGTCGGCGCCGGGCGGCAGTGGCGGTTGGCCAACCCGACTGGCGCGCGTCCGGCTGGCTTCGGCGCCATAGCCGATCTGCGGGTACAGCTGCGAGCGGGTGGCGGTCAGCGCGCCGATGAACTGATCGACTCGCGCCGCTGCGATGCGCACGTCGAGGTTCTCGCGCAGCGCGCTGTCTACGAGATCGTTCAGCACCGGGTCGCCGAACTGCTCCCACCATCTGGTGTTGGCCACGTCGGCCGCCATCGGATAATCGATACGCCATGCGGTGGGCGATTCCACCGTCGGGCGCACGTAGTCGGGCCCGACCATGCAGCCGGCAAGGCCGCTGGCCAGCAGTGCCACGAATACGTTGATCCTCATGTCGCTTGCCCTCCTGTGATGCGCAGCCGAGTCCGGCGGCGACCGCTGGTCGACTGCCGTGCACGGCGAGATGCCCCGACCCGCATTGTAGCAATACTCATCCGCGCCAACCTGCGCCCGGGGTTCCCTGGGCCGGGCCGCGCGGCAGTCATGTCGCCCGCCCGACGAGCAGCAGGGCGCCGAACAGCGCTGCCAGCGTCAGCAAGCCGATGCTGGCGAACGACCAGCGTCGCACGAGCCGGTCGGCCTGCTCGCAGGCGATGCCCAGCGCCAGCGCCGCCTGGCGCAGCCGGCCGGCGGGTGCGGCCGCAGCAGGCCGCGGCGCCGCGAGCAACGGCGCGCGCGACAGTCCCAGTGCCAGCAGCGCGCCGCCCACCAGCACCAGCAGCGTCATCGCCAGTTCCTTCGGCGCCAGCGGGTTCGAAACGAGATGGCCGGGAAGCGGCCCGAGTGCGGCGAGGGCCAGCGCCAGCGAGCCCACCGCGAGCAGCAGTGCGGCGAACTCGGCAAGGCGCGAAACGCGCTTCACTTGCATCAGTGCAGCGGAGCGACGGCGCAGGGCACTGCCCAGCACCAGCACCACATAGGCGGCGGTGAATGCGGCGCCGCCTTGCAGCACGATCGTCCACCACCACTGCCCCGAGCCATCGGCGGCGTCGAGCAGGAGCTTCTTCGCCAGATAGGCGCCACTCGGGACGACTCCCATCAGCGCAATGCCGGCCAGCACGAAGGCCAGCACGGTGACCGGCAGTGCGCGCGCGATGCCAGCCAGGTCGGCGATGCGGTCGTGGCCGAGCGCCGCATAGACGAGGCCGGCGGCCATGAACATGGCGGCCTTGGCAGTGGCATGCGACACTGCTTGCAGCAGTCCGCCGGTCGATGCCGCGCCGTGTACCAGCACGTTGCCGGTGGCGTCGAAGGCGAGCGGGAACATCAGGAACAGGTAGCCGATCTGCGCCACCGTCGAATAGGCGACCAGCAACTTCAGGCGCTCCTGGCGCAGCGCGACGACGCTGCCGACGACGATGGCCGTCGCGCCGAGTCCCGCCAGCAGTTGCGCCGAGGCCCAGGTCACCACCCCCGGCATCACGTCGAGCCAGAGCCGCAGGACGAGGAACCACGAGCCCTTGATCACCAGCGCCGAGAGCACCGCGCTGGCTGCCGCCGGAGCGCCGCCATGCGCCGGCGGCAGCCAGATGTGCAACGGGAAGAGCGCGGTCTTCGCCAGCAGGCCGGCGGTCATCAACGCCAGCGCCGTGCGGGCAATCGCTCCGGGCTGCACCGCGCCGGCCAGCAGCGGGATGTCCAGCGTGCCGTAGCCGCCGTACAGCAGTACCGCGCCGAGCAGGTAGAGCACCGAGCCGCAGAGTGCAAACAGCATGTAGCGCAGCGCGGCGCGCAGGGTCTCGCCGCTGCCGGCGAGGCAGACCAGCGGCACGCCGGCGAAGGTCAACAGCTCCAGCGCGACATAGAGGGTGAACAGGTCGCCACTGACGAACACCAGGTTGAGCGCACCCCACACCGCCATCAGCAGCAGCCAGTAGCTGAACGCGGCGCGCGATTCCCTGACGTCCGGCGGCGTCGCAAAGTCGGCGCGCGCGTACATGCCGATGCCGCAGACCACCGCGGCCACCGCCAGCAGCATGGCCACCGCCAGCCCGTCGGCGCGCAGCGCGATGCCCAGCGGCGGTGCCCAGCCGCCGAGCAGGTACACCAACGTCTGGCCTTCGCGCAGCCAGGCGACCGTGATGCCCAGCGCCAGCGCCAGCCCCAAGGGCATGCAGGCGAGGGCCACGCGCTGCACCTGGCGCCCGCCCAGCAGCACACCGAGCAGCATGCCGACGAAGGGCAACAGCACTGCCGCCGCCAGCAGCGCGCCTGCGTGGGTGCCCGTCGAGAGTGCCACCGCCGGTGCGTCCGTTCACTCGCCGGACGGTGGCTCGTTGGCCAGCGACGCGGTAGCGGTGGATTCGATCAGCCGCAGCAGCACTGCCACGGTCACGGCGGTGGCGGCGAAGGCGACGACGATGGCGGTGATCAGCAGCGCCTGCGGCACCGGGTCGGCGGCCATGCCGGCCGCGGCACCGCGCTTGGCCAGCGCGCCGAAGAGGACGAACACGCCCGAACCCATGATGTTGAAGGCCACCAGCTTGCGCAGTGGGTGTGGCTGCACGATCAGGCCGTACAGGCCGATGCCCACCAGCGCGCAGGCGCACAGCGCGAACAGCGTCTCGACGTTCATCGCCCGCCATCCCCGGCTGGCATCTTCCCGCTGTTGCGCGCCGGTGCGCCGTTCAACAGCAAGGCCAGCACCAGCACCAGGGTCGGCAGCAGTGCCAGCTCGATGACCACGATCATCGGCTTGGCCCAGCCGTCCGCGAAGCCAAGGAAGGCGCCCGCCTGCCACGCGCCGAGCAGGCCGACGGCGACGAACGCCAGGGGTCCGACGACGATTCCGGTGCGCAGCCAGCGGCCGTCGATGCGCGGTGCATCGCCCAGGCCGGCCATCTGCACGAGCAGCCACATCGCCGCCAGGATGGTGGCGCTCTGGAACTTGCCACCCGGGTGGTCGGCACCGGCCCAGAACAGGTAGAGGCCGACGACGATGCCAATCGGCGGCAACACGCGCGCGAGGTAGCTGAGGACGCCGTCGGGGTCAGCGGCGTAGCGCGGTCCGGGGCGACCGCCCCAGAAGCGGTCCGGCGCCAGCGACCAGACGGCGAGCAAGGCAATCACCAGCACGATCGCCTCGAGCAAGGTGTCCAGCGCGCGGAAGGCGAGCAGCACGCCGGTGATCGGGTTGCCGACGCCGGTGGCCGGCAGGTTGTCGGCCGCCTGCGGCGCCAACGTCGGCGCGGGCTCGGGCAAGGCCAGCACGCACAGCGCCAGTACCATGGTGACGCCGAGCGACAGCAACGCCGCGAATGCGCGCGTACCGGCGCCGCTGCGCTCGGCCGCGGCCGCCGCCTCGGTGCCGCGCAGCCGCCCCACCGCGCCGAGCAGCAGCGCACCGGTCAGGCCGCCGCCGATGGCCGCCTCGGTCAGCGCGACGTCGATGCCGGCCAGCCGTACCCACACCAGCGACAACAGCAAGCCATAGACGACGAAACCGGCCACTGCCACGAAGGCATCGCGCGCGACTACGGTCCACAGCGCCAGCCAGAGCAGCAGCAAGGCAACGACCAGGCTGAGCAGCGTCGTCATTCGCCTACCCCGCGCGCTGCGCGATGAGCGCCCGGCAACGGTCCGGCGCGCTCATTCGCCGCATTCCCGGCGCCGCGCCGAGTGCGCGATGAGTTGCGACACCGCCGCGCTCGACAGCATCAGCAGCAGCCACACGAGCAGCAGCTTCAGCGCCGCGAGCAAGCCATCCATCTGCGGCAGCAGACCGGTGACCAGCAGCGCGACGCCGAGGTTGTCGGCCTTGGTCAGCGCATGCAGCCGCGTGTAGGCGTCGGGAAAGCGCAACAGGCCGACCGTACCGGCGAGAAAGAACACCAGTCCGGCGACGATGGCGACGATGCTGAAGACGTCGAGCACGACGCTCACCGGCGACCCTCCGTGGCGTCGTCGTCGGCGACCTTCTCGTCCTGGCGCAGCGCGAACTTGACGAAGGCGATCGAAGCGAAGGCCGAGAGCAGCGCCAGAGTCAGCGCCACGTCGAACATCGCTCGCTCGCCGGAGGCCGCGCCGAACAGCAGCAGCGCGCCGATGGCGCCGCTGCCCAACAGCTGCGCGGCCATCATGCGCTCGGCGCGGCTTGGTCCGCGCGCCACGCGCACCAGGCCGACGGCGACCATGAGCACGACGAAGGCCGCCGCCGAGAGCAGAAACTCAGACATCCCGCAGATCCGGTTGCAGCGCTCGGGCGTAGGCACGCTCCTCGGCGGCCAGTTGCTCGACCACAGCCTGCCCCGTGTCGAGGCAATGGAACTCGATCATCTCCGCTTTGCCGCCGCTCGCCACCGTGCCGGGCATCAGGCTGGCGATCAGCTCGAAGGCGCTGCGCCCCGCGCCGCGTGGCAGTCGGACGGGATAGTCGACGAAGCCCGGCTGCAAGCGCGGCTGCGCTGCGAAGGCGCGGCGCGCGACATCAATGCCGGCCAGCAGCGACTGCCACAGGAAGCGCGGCAGCAAGAGCAGCAGTTGGCCGAGGCGGACGCGGTCGCTGGCCGGCGGCAGCAGCCTGGCGCTGGCCCAAGTGGCGGCAGCGCTGGCCAGCAGGCCGAACAGCAGGTTCGCCGGCCTGGGACTCTGGTCGACGACGATCCACAGCGCAAAAAACAACAGCGCGCGCACCGCCAGGGTGCGGGTCGGGTTGCCGGCGGGCACTGCGCTCACCGCACGCCCCGCGCTGCCGCATCCCCGGGGAGGAGTGCGGCAATCGCCAAGCGCGCCGCCGCCGCCGGCTGCGACCTCATGACGACTGCTCCACGGCCTCGGTCGGCGGCGTCTTCTCGTTGCCAAACACCGTCATGTACAACGTCGGCAGGAAGACCAGCGTCAGCAGCGTCGCCACCAGCAGGCCGCCCATGATGGCAAAGGCCATCGGCCCCCAGAACACGGTGGGCGCGATCGGGAGCAGGCCGAGCACGGTAGACATCGCGGCCAGCATCATCGGCCGGAAGCGATTCGTCGCGCAACTCAGCACCGCATCGCGCACGCCGCGGCCGACGGCGCGCTCCTCCTCGATGCTGACGATCAGGATCACCGCGTTCTTGGCGATCATGCCGATCAGCGCCAGGATGCCGAGAATCGCCACGAAGCCCAGTGGCCGGTTGAACACCAGCAGCGTAAGCACCACACCGATCAGTCCCAGTGGCAGGATCGCCACCACCATCGCCAGACGGCGGAAACTGACCAGCATGACCATCATCGCCAGCAGCATCAGGACGATCATCAGCGGCACGACCGCAAACACCGAGGCCTGCGAAACCTGGCTTTCCTCGAACAGGCCGCCGGTTTCGAGCTGGTAGGGCTTGGGCAGCTTGCCGGCGAACTCGGCGATCTTTGGCGCCAGCGCGCTCACCACGTCGTCGGGCAGAACGCCCGGCTTGACGTCGGCGCGCACCGTCAGCGTCGGCACCCGGTCGCGGCGCCAGACCAGCGGAAACTCCTGCTCCTCGACGAAAGTCGCGAACTGCTTGAGCGGCACCATGCGTCCGCTCGGGGTGGGCACCTGCAGCGAGGCGAGCGTCTGGAACGACGCGCGCTCGCCTTCGCCGGCGCGCACCACGGCGTTGACCAGATAGATGTCGTCGCGTACCTGCGTCACCGGCGTGCCTGAGATGGCGGCGTTGAGCACGCCGGCGATCGCCGCCGAACTGACGCCGAGCTGCCGCGCCTGGTCCTGGTTGATCTTGACGCGCAGCTGGCGGGCTGGCTCCATCCAGTCGAAGTGCACGTGCCGTGTGCGTGGGTCGCTGCCGACCACGTTGGCCACCGCCAGCGCCAGACGCTGCACCTCGTCCTTGTCCGGTCCGGAGACGCGGTACTGCAGCGGCCAGCCGACCGGCGGACCCAGCTCGAGCGGCGAGACGCGCGAGACGACGCCGGGGAACTGCTCGGCCAGCACCTTCTCGAGCCTGACCTGCAATCGCTCGCGCGCCTCGAGGTCCTTGGCCACGATGACGAACTGGCCGAAGAAGGGGTTGGCCAGCTGCACGTTGAGCGTCAGGATGAAGCGGATCGCGCCGCGGCCGACGTAGCTGCTGAAGTGGTCGACGTCGGGGTCGGTCTTCAGGATTTCTTCCAGCCGCTTGACCTCCTGCTCCGTCGCGAAGATCGACGCGTTCTGGCGCAGCGTCACGTCCACCGTCAGATCGGGCCGGTCGCTGGAGGGGAAGAACTGCCGCGACACGTGGCTCGACAGGACCAGCGCGGCGACGAAGGCGGCGAGCGTGACACCGATGGTCAGCCATTTCATGCGGATCGCGCCCTGCACGAAGCCGCTGTACACCTGCAGCAGCTTGCCCGGCTTGGGCTCTGTCTCCTGCTGCTTCGGCGGCTTGAGCAGCGCCTTGCCGATCAGCGGCGCGAAGATCACCGCGACCAGCCAGCTGACGATCAGCGAGATGGCGACCACCGAGAAGATCGAGAAGGTGTACTCGCCGGCCGAGCTCCTGGCGAAGCCGATCGGCACGAAACTCGCGATCGTGACCAGCGTGCCGATCAGCATCGGGGCAGCGAGCGTGCGATAGGCAAAGGTCGCTGCCTGGTCCGGGCTGTCGCCGGCGCCCAATCGGCGCAGCATCGCATCGACGGTGGTCATCGCGTCGTCGACCAGCATCCCGAGCGCGATGATCAGCGCGCCCAGCGAGATGCGGTGCAGGTCGATGTGGGCGACGTTCATCACCGCGAAGACGATCGCCATCGTCAGCGGAATGGCCAGCGCCACCACCGTGCCCGGGCGCATGCCCAAGCTGACGAAGCTGCACGCCAGGATGATGACGATCGCCTGCCACAGCGAGCTCATGAAGTCGTTGATCGCGTGGTCGACGGTGACGGCCTGGTCGGCGACCAGCGTCGTCTCGATGCCGACCGGCAGGTTGGCGACGACCTCGGCCATCAGCTTGCGCACGTTCTCGCCGAGCGCGAGGATGTCGCCGGCGTCGCGCATGGCGATCGCCAGGCCGATCGCCGGCTTGCCATTGACGCGGAACATCGGCTGCGGCGGATCGGTGAAGCCGCGCCGCACCTTGGCGATGTCGCCGAGGCGGAAGATGCGCTCGCCGGCGACGATGTTCACCGCCTCGATGTCGCGCTCGGAGTCGAAGGCGCCGGAAACGCGCAGGAACACCCGCTCCTGCTCGCCCTGCATCGTGCCGGCCGGACGCACCAGGTTCTGCGCCTGCAGCGTGGCGATGATCTGGCTCAGGTTCAGGCGCAGGCCGGCCAGTCGCTCGGTGGAGAACTCGATGTAGATCTGCTCGTCCTGCGCGCCGAGGACCTCGATCTTCGACACGTCGGGTACCTGCAGCAGCTGCGAGCGCGCCGCCTCGACATGGTCGCGCAGTTCGCGGAAGCTGAAGCCGTCGGCGGTGAACGCGTAGATGATGCCGAAGGTGTCGCCGAAGTCGTCGTTGAGGAACGGCCCGAGCACGCCCTGCGGCAGCGTGTGGCGCATGTCGCCGACGTTCTTGCGCACCTGGTACCAGATGTCGGGCACATTCTTCGCCGGAGTCGATGTCTTCAGGTCGACGAAGATCGTCGTCTGCCCGGCGATGGTGTAACTGCGCAAGCGGTCGAGGGAGTCGGTCTCCTGCAGGGTGCGCTCGAGCCGCTCGGTCACCTGCTTCATCGTCTCGGCCACCGTCGCACCAGGCCAGCCGGCAGCGACGACCATCGTGCGCGTGGTGAACGCCGGGTCCTCGCCGCGCCCGAGCTTGAAGAAGGACATGACGCCGGCCACCACCGCCAGGATCATCAGGAAGACGACCAGCGAGCGCTTGTTCAGCGCCCATTCCGACAGGTTGGGTCCGATCACGAGCGGGCCTCCGGCACGCGCACCTTCTGGCCCGGGCGCAGCGCCTGCACGCCGGCGACGACGACGACGTCGCCCGGGTTCAGCCCCGCCGCCACCTGCACGGTGTTGGCGTCGCCCCCGCCGAGCTGGACGTTGCGCAACGATACGATGCTCGACGCCTGGTCGACCACCCAGACCGCGACCTTGCCGTCGGCGCGGACCAGCGCCGACGCCGGCACCTCGATGGCCAGCGCCTCGGGCAGTTGCATCTTGCCGGTGACGGTGCTGCCGAGGCGCATGGCCGGCGGTGGGTCGATCAGGCGTACGCGCACGGCGAAGGTGCCGGTCACCGGATCCGCGCGCGGCGCGACTTCCCGTACCCGGCCGGCAGCGGTCACCCGCGGGTCGTCGCTCAGCGCCACGGTGATCTCCGGACTCTTCGGCGCGATGTCCTTGATCCGGCCCGGCACGTCGAACACCGCGTCGCGCGCCCCCTCGCGCGCCACCTGAACGATCATCCGTCCGGCCGAAACGACTTCGCCAGGCTCCGGTCCGCGCGCGGTGACGACCCCCGCCACGTTCGCGACGAGGCGCGTGTAGCTCAGACGGTTCTCCGCCAGGCTGACCTGCGACTGGACCGCCTCGACCTGCGACTCGGTGGTCTTCAGCACGGCCACGGCCTGGTCGAACGAGGCGCGCGAGACGGCGTCCTCGGCGACCAGCTCGCGCATGCGCGCATGATTGCTGCGCGCCTCGACCAACTGTGCCCTTGCTGCCGCCAACTGCGCACGCGCCGCCTGCAGGCTGCTTTCCTCGTTCTGCGGATCGAGTCGCGCGATGAGCTGGCCGGGCTTGACGCTGTCGCCGACGTCAACCGTCCGCTCGATCAGTCGGCCGTCGATGCGGAACGACTCGTTGATCTCGGTCTGCGCCTGCACCGAGCCGGTCAGCGAAACGAGACCACCGGCGGTACGGCTCTCGACGGTGATCGCCCGCACTGGGCGAATCTCCGGCTGCAACGCTTCATCGGCCCGCTGACAGCCCGCCAGCAGCGCCAGTGCGGCGAGCGGCAGCAAGACGTTCATTGCGGACAGCGGAGGAGTTCTTCGGATGGCGGGGTTCACGAACACGGAGCGGCTCCTTGTCAAAGTCCTGCGGGCTTGGCGGGCAAGCCCGTCATGCGAGATGGCAAATTCGTTCCTACCAGCCGGGCGCGCTCGCGAGCGTGCCCGCGGCGATGGCGCGCTCGAGCTGCGCGTGGTCGCGCTCGTTCTGGTCGGCGTATAGACGGGAGAAGTCGCGCAGGGCGGTGGCAAACTGGGCGCCCTTGCCCAGGTACGCGCTGATCGCCACGGCGTCCCCCGAGCGGGCGTGCGCCCGCGCCAGCGTCTCGCCGCAGGCGGCGGCAAACTCGACCAGGCAGGGAGCGAGCAACTTGATGTCGAGGATGATCTTCATGTCGCGGAACTGCCGCACATAGTAGTCCCTGCCCTGGAAAGAGCCCCAACCGACGAAGATGCCGGTTGCCGTCTGCAGAGCGCGCTTGCCGGCGATCACCCGGGCCCCGTGATGGTCGTGCCGGCTGCGGCCGAGGCGGGGCTCATACACCGACGGACCCGCCTGCTTGATCTGCAGGAACAGCGGGTCGCTGCCGCTACGGCCCTCGAAGAGGGCCAGATAGACGCGCATGCCGACGCTGCCCACCCCCACCACCTGCCGGACCACGTCAACGAGGGTGAAGCGGTCGAACAGGACGCGCCGATCCTCCTGCAGCGTCATCCGGTACCCGGCGAGGAGCTGGTCGGTCAGCGCGTCCTGCTCGTCGTCATCGATGGCGACGCGGAATGGTGGATCCTCATCGATCCGCGGCCGGCCGTTGACCATCGAGGTGAGCTTGGCGAAAGCGCCGAGGTGCGTACGGCTCCTGGACTCCTTCTTGATGTGCACCTCGATCGGCCCGCGGTCGTCCGCCGTGAAGTAGCTGATCAGGCTGTCGACATGCGTTCCATCGTACCAGAGGCTGAGTTCGCCCATCTTGGCGCAGCGCGCCATGCGCTCCCGATACGCCTCGACTGCCGTGACCACCGCTTCATCCGCCGTCGCCGCCTTGATCCCGTCCTCGCGAGCCGCCACCACCAGGCTCGCGGCGAGTCGCTGCACGTCCCACTCGAAAGGCCCGGGCAAGGTCTCGTCGAAGTCGCGAAGGTCGAACAGGAGGTTCCTTTCAGGGGTTGCCCAGAGGCCGAAGTTGAGCACGTGAGCGTCGCCGCAGAGCTGCACCAGCAGCCCGCTGTGGGGTCGGGAGGCGAGATCGGCAGCCATCACCGCAGCGGCTCCGCGGTAGTAGTTCCACGGCGAGGCGACCATGCGGCCATGCCGGACGGGGAGCAACTCGGGAACCCGGATCGCGTTCTGGGCGACGATCGTGTCGAGGGCGTCGTGCCCGCGTGCGGCCTCGTCCCAGCGCGCCAGAGCGCTCCGCGGCGCCCGCTTGCGTGCCGCCTTGCCGGCCGCCTGTCGCTCATCGACGGTTTCCCGGATGTCGTGCTCCGGCGCCGTTGCGGACGAAGTCGTGCTGGTTTCGGTCCCCGTCATGGAGGCAGTCCTCGAAGCGCGTCCGGCGTACCGCCAGAAGGGTTGCAATGAACAGGATGACCCGGTGGCCTCGCTGGCCAGCGGCGGATGAGGCATCCGGCGTACGGCATCGTTTCAAATCTGGCGAAGGATGCATCCGGGGCAGGGGGTTGTCAACCGGCACGGTGCAGCGGACGGGCGGCGGCGGATTGATTTCGTTGCCGCAGGAATGCGACACTCTGCGATGGCGAATCGGTTGCAGCGTCGCGGGTGAAACGTCGATGCGCCGGAAACGACCATGCCTCGCCGCGGGTTGGCCAGCAGCACCCGGCTGCAGAACCGCTGGCGTTGCCCACCAACGTGCCGATCAGGGAGCACGAGACGCATGCGATTTCCATTCCTTCCGTTCGCACTCTGCCGCTGGTCGACAGGCTGCCGCCGGACGTTTCGCCGGCCGCTGCGCCATGCCTGGCTTGCCCTCGGCACGCCGCTGCTGTGGCTCATGGTCGCGGTGGCAGCCGCTCGCGCGCAGGCGGTCACCGCCGGCGCCGACAGCCCTGCGGCGCCGGCCGATGTCCTGCTGCAGGCGCCGGCCCTCCGGTCGGCCGACATCCCTGCTCGCGCCGACGCCGACGAGCAGGAGATCCAGTCGATCGTGCGCCGTGCGCAGGTGCCGGATGCCGCCCGGCGCTACGAAGAAGCTCTGGCGCGCCACTCCGCAGCCATCCGGCAACTCGAGGAACGCTCCGGCAGGAGCGACCTGGCGGTGTTGTCGGTGCGCCGGCTGGAGAGCCTGCAGCGCCACTGGCTGCTCTACGAGCGATCCGTCGCCCAGACGCGTGCGGATCTGGCGCGCACGATCAACGACCGCTCCGAGGACGTGTCCGAGCTGTCGAGCCGCCGGGCGGTCTGGCAGGCCACCGAGCAGAGCGCGGGTCTGGCGCCCGCTCTGCGCGAACGCGTCGAGGAGATGGTTGCCCAGATCGACGACACGGAAAAGCTCGTTTCGGTGCCACTCGCCACCCTGCTCGCTCTCGGACGAACCGGTGGCGCGCTGGCCACCCAGGTGCAACAGGGCGTCGTCGCGCTGTCGGGAATGGTCGAGGACCAGGACCGGCGGCTGGTGAGCATGGATACGCCGCCGCTGTGGCTGGCGCTGCGCGACGCCGGGTCGCGCGAGCCGGTGACCTCTGGTCTGACCCGTAGCCTCGATATCGAGCGCGCGTTCGCCAGCAGTTACGACGCTGCCAACCTGCGCTGGCTGCCGGCCCTCGCGGCCGGCGCCGTGCTGCTCCTGCCGGCGATGGTCTGGCTGCGGCATCGCGCCCGCTCGCTGGTGGCGAACGGGCAGGCCACCGAGCCATCGATGCGCGCGCTCTCGCGACCGTGGGCGGCATGGTTGCTGCTCGTCCTGATCGGCGCAGTCGTCTATGACATCCAGGGGCCGATCTTCCGCCAGCAGGCGGTGATGCTGCTCGCCTGGATTCCGGTGCTGGCGCTCGTCCAGCGCCGCGTCCTGGCCAGCGTCGGCCCGTGGGCCTATTCCAGCGCGCTGTTCTATTGTCTCAACACCATGGCCTCGATGATGCTCGGCGATCAGCTGCTTTACCGCAGCGTCCTCCTCGCCCTGAATCTGCTGATGTTGCTGACCCTGTCCTGGCGCATGCTGCGCGCGCGCCGCCGTGCTGCCGACGAGGCTGGGCCGCTGCCCGTCTGGGCGCTGACTCTGCTTGGCTGCGTCGCCGGCGGCGTGCTGCTCGTATCGGCGGCGTCGAACGTCCTCGGCAACATCTCACTGGCGACGATGCTCACCGGAGCGCTGCTCGACAGCAGCTATGCCGCGCTGGCGTTGTACGCCGGCAGCACGGTCCTGGTGGCCCTGTTCCAGGTACTGATTCCCCAATCGACGCTGGCGCGCGTCGCCGGGCGCCATTCCGCCTCGCTCATCCCGCTGGCGGCCCGGCTCGGTCGCACGCTGATGGTGCTGGCCTGGCTGATCTACGCGTTGCAGTCGTTTCGCCTCTACCGCCCGCTGTCCAGCGCGCTGCTGACAGTGCTCACGCACGAATTCCAGCTGGGCCTGCTGTCGATCAGCCTGGGCAACGTCGCGGCATTTTCGCTGGCGATCTGGGCCGCCTTCTGGCTGGCCAGGACGATCCGCCTGCTGCTCGCCGAAGACCTGCTGCCGGCTCTGGCCTTGCCGCGCGGGGTGGGTGACAGTATCTCGACGCTGAGCTACTACGGGATCCTGTTCATCGGCCTGTTGCTGGCTCTGGCCATGGCCGGTTTCCAGGTGGGGCAACTCGCCCTCGTCTTCGGCGCCCTCGGCGTCGGTATCGGTTTCGGCCTGCAGGACGTGGTGAAGAACTTCGTCGCCGGGCTGATCCTGATGTTCGAGCGACCGATCCGGCTGGGCGACGTGGTCGATGTCGCCGGGATGAGCGGCAAGGTGCGCGACATCGGCATGCGCGCGACGACCATCACCACCTTCGATGGCGCCGAGGTGGTGGTGCCGAACGGCATGCTGCTGGCCGACAAGCTGGTGAACTGGACGCTCAGTGGCAGCAACCGGCGCATCCACGTCGGTGTCAGCACGGGCTACGGCGTGCGCCCCGCACAGACCATCGACCTGCTGCTGCGCATCGCGCGGGCGGTCCAGGGGATTGCCTCGTCGCCGGCGCCGATCGCCGTCCTGACCGGCCTGACGCCGGGTGCGCTTGAGTTCAGCGTGCGCGCGTGGACCAAACCGGGTTCCGACTGGGTGATGGTGCATAGCGAGCTGTCCGTGGCGATTCGCGACGGTCTGGCGGAGGCCGGCGTCGAGGTGCCGCTGCCGCAACGCGAACTGCACCTGCGGAGCGCGCCCGGAGCACTCGTCCCGCCAGCCGCGGCCGATCGGTAGCGGCGGCAGAGGGCAGACATCCGGCGCGACGCGAACGGGCGATGGACGATGGCCTCGTGCTTGCCATACAATGACGCCCTGTGACGTGACGACGAGATCCGTCCGGCTGGTTGGTCGCGCGACGCGCAAGCCGCATGCGCCTGCCCCAACCGGATGCTCGACCTCAACCTCACAACGGTCATGGCCTTGTCAGGCACGCCGGATGATGAAAGCCATGACCGTTCGCCGCACCCCCGACCCCTCTCCCGCGAGCGGGCGAGGGGAGATTCGTCAGTCGCTCGCGCGACTTTCACGGTAATGAAGACACTCTGACCATGGGTCTGCTCGGCATCCTGCTCGGCCTCGGACTGCTCGTCTGGCTGGCTTTTCGCGGCTGGAGCGTGCTCGGTCTGGCGCCCATCGCCGCGCTGGTCGCGGCGGCCTTCGCCGGCGATCCGCTGCTCGCCAACTGGACCCAGACCTTCATGGGGGCGGCCGCGGGTTTCATCGCGCAGTTCTTTCCGCTGTTCCTGCTCGGCGCATTGTTCGGCAAGCTGATGGACGACAGCGTCTCGGTCACCGCCATTGCGCATTTCATGACCGAGCGGCTCGGGCCACACCGTGCCATCCTCGCCGTCGTCCTGGCCGGCGCATTGGTCACCTACGGCGGCGTCAGCGTGTTCGTCGCGATGTTCGTCCTGGCGCCCATGGGCCAGGCCCTGTTCCGCGCCGCCGACGTGCCGAACCGGTTGCTGCCGGCGGCCGTGATGCTGGGCACCGCCACCTTCACGATGTCGGCCCTGCCGGGCACGCCGGCGATCCAGAATGCGATCCCGATGCCGTTCTTCGGCACCACGCCGTTCGCGGCGCCCGGCCTCGGCTTCATGGCGGCCGCCATCATGCTGGGCTTCGGCCTCTGGTGGCTGACGCGTGCCGAGTCCGCCGCGCGCCGCGCCGGCGAAGGCTTCGCCACGGCAATCGGCTCGGCCTCGCGGGCCGCGCATGATCCGGTGGTGCGCGAGCGCGCCACGGCGTCGCACGAATTCGATCCCGCGGAGGTCGAGCACGGGGCGCGCAGTGCGCAATTGCCGGGCTTCGGCGTTGCCCTGTTGCCGCTCGTCGTCGTCATCACGGTCAACCTGACGATGTCGCTGCTGGTGCTGCCGCGCCTCGACACGAGTTACCTGGCGGAACTGCGCTGGGGCGAAACCTCGCTGGCCAGCGTCGGCGGCGTCTGGTCGGTGATCGTCGCGCTGGCTGCGGCAATCGTCGTGCTGTACCTGTGCAACCGCGGTCGTCTGCTGGCGCTGCGCGAGACCGTGGACGCCGGCCTGAATGCTTCGGCTCTGCCCGTGCTGAGCGTTGCCAGCCTGGTCGGCTTCGGCGCGGTGGTCGCATCGCTGCCCGCCTTCGCGGCCGTGCGCGACTGGGTACTGGGCATCGAGGGCGGCCCGCTGGTCGGTCTGGCGCTGGCCACCAACGTGCTCTCGGCACTCACCGGTTCGGCCTCGGGCGGCCTGACGATTGCCCTCGGCGCACTCGGCGAAACCTACATGCAACTCGCTGCGACGCATGGCATCGACCCGGCACTGATGCACCGCGTGGCGGTGATCGGCGCCGCCACGCTCGACAGCCTGCCGCACAACGGCGCCGTCGTGACCTTGCTCGCCGTCTGCGGCGCCACGCACCGGCAAAGCTATCTCGACATCGTCATGGTCGCCATTGTCGGCGCCTTGCTGGCGCTCGCTGCGGTCATTGCCGTGGGCTCGACAGTCGGTTCGTTCTAGCCGTGGCCAGCCTGACACCGGTATTGGCCGCCCGGCGAGCGGGTTGCTCGCGCGCCGGGCAGCCAGACGGATGGCCCCCGATGGGTGGCTCGCTTACCCGGGAGGACGCCGCTGCGTCTTCCATTTTCTTGATGAACGTGAAAGACCCGACATGAACACGAAAAAAGTCGCCATCGCCTGTCAAGGTGGTGGTACGCACGCAGCATTCACCTGGGGCGTCCTGACGCAGATCCTGGCAACCAAGAAGGCGTGGGACGCCGAGGCGGGAGAGCACGGAAAGTTCGACATCGTGGCCATCAGCGGCACCTCTGCCGGAGCGCTTTGCGCCCTGGCCACCTGGTACGGACTTGTCCCGAACGCTGCCGACGCCGACTGCGGCACGCTCGACAAGGCGATCGAGCGCCTGAATTTCCTCTGGAACAACTTTGCTGCAACGACGCCGGTGGAAATCGCCCACAATCAGATGGTCGGCACCCTGCTGCAGTGGAAGGCGCAGGGCATGCCGTTCCCGGGATCCAATCCCTACTCCGGGAACGGCGATATCGGCCTGTCAGCGCTGGCGATGATGGGTGCGCGCAGCGACTACCTCGGTTTTCCGGAACTGCTCGCCGCGCTCTGTCCGGATTTCGCGAAGATCGACTGGGCGGCAGTGGCGAAGGCCGAGCGGCGCGTCCTGGTCGGCGCGATCGAGGTGCTCAGCGGCAACTTCGAGATCTTCGATTCCAACAAGACGCTCGAGGAACTCGGTCTGCTGGCCCACCCACCGAAGTTCGATCAATACGACATCACGCGCTGGCGCATGCGCCGGGCGTTCTCGCTCGAGGGTGTGGCTGCGTCGGGGACGCTGCCCGAGATCCTGCCGGCGCAAGTCATCGGCAACACGATGTTCCCCACTTGCGAACCGAACAAGGTCGTGACGCGAAACGCGTACTACTGGGACGGCCTGTATTCGCAGAATCCGCCCGTTCGTGACCTCCTGGACGCCGGGACAAAGGCAGCCAAGCCTGACGAAATCTGGGTCGTGCGCATCAACCCGCAGGAGATTTCGCCGCAATCGCAAAAGGTCAGCCTCGAGGATATCAAGGATCGGGAGAACGACCTCGCCGGCAATCTCTCACTGAATCAGGAACTCGACCACATCCTGACGATCAATCGCTGGATCGCGCGACATGGCGATCGCCATCCACCGCTGCAGGGCAGGAAGATCGTCGAGGTGCGGACCATCAAGATGAGGCGCGATACCGCCTGGGGTCTCCAGCACACGTCGAAGTTCGACCGCAGCGCTGGCCATTTCGCCAGGCTGCGCGAGGAAGGGCAGGCGGTTGCCGAACAGTGGCTGGCGGACTGGCGCGCACGCGGCAACGAGTTTGCCGCGTATCCGGATGATGCCCGTTACCCGGAGCCCGCCTGAGTCCGGCGGCTGTCGGCGCGCGCGCCCAGATCCGCCGGCGAGCCGCAGCTAGAACCGCATTTGCAGGTGGAGCAGCAGGTAGGTGACGGCGACGACCGTCACCAGCGATCCGGCGACCAGCGGGATGCCGAACCTGGCGAACAAGGCCGAGCTGTAGCCGCCGGGCTGCATCACCATCAGGTTCGATTGATGGCTGAACGGGTTGATGAAGGTGAACGAGATGCAGGTCCCGATCAGCGCCAGCAGTGCCACCGGGTTGATGCCGAGTTCGCTGGCGATGCCGATCGCCACCGGCGTCAGGATCGACGCAGCCGCTGCATTGGTGACGAGGTTGGTGACGATCGCCGTCGTCAGCGCGAAGACGATGACGACCAGCAGCATGCTGCCTCCCGCGAGGCGTCCGATGGCGTCGGCGAGGACGGCGGCGAGTCCGCTCTCGACGACGATGGCGCCGAGCGCCACCGAACCGACGAGAATGAACAACACGTTCCAGTCGAGCGCGCGCACGGCGGACTTCGGCGTCAGGATGCCGGTGACCACCATGAGGACGGCCCCGGTCAGTGAAGCGAGCTCGACCGCAACCAGTCCGAAGGACGCCGAAACGATGACCGCGACGAGGATGGCCAGAGCGAACGCGGTCTTCGCCGGTTGCGGGCTCAGGCCGGCGGCCTTCTCGAAGATCGCCACATCCGGCTGGTCGACCAGCAGGGACTTGCGCGGGGTGGTGACGAAGGCGGTCGCGCCGGGGCGCACCTCCGTGTCGCGCAACGGGATGCTGGTCCGCGCAGCGATGACCCGGATACCGCCGTCGGTCTCGAAGTCGCGCACCGTTCCGTTGGCACCCGAGCCTACCGAAACCCGGTAGAGACGCTGTTCGGCCAGGCCGAACAGCGGGCTGCCCCACAGGGCGGTGACGCCGCCCTCGGTCGCCGAGAAGACCAGGGTGTCGCCAGCCTCGATCGGCGCCGACGGATCGAGGTCAGTGTCCCAACGCCGGATTGCATCGAGGGCATATTGCTGCGTCTGGTCGATCCCGAAATCCGCGGCCACGCGACCAATCGCCAGCGCCTTGCCGGAGACCGGGATTTCGACTCGCCAATCGCGGGCGGCGACGACCGTTTCCCCCTGACCGCGCAGAAACAGTGGTGCGGTCAGATAGACGATCACCGCGCCGACGATGGCGACCGGCAAGGCCACCGGGGCGAACGACAGCATCGTCATGTCGACTCCTGCTGGCGCAGCGATGCCGGCGATGAGCAGGTTCGAACTGGTGCCGATCAGCGTCACCGAGCCGGCCAGGGTCGTGATGTGCGCGACGGGCAGCAGCACCTCGCGGGCATTGATGCCACGGTTCTGCTCGAGTTCCTTGGCCGCCGGAACGAGCATGGCAACGATCGGGGTGGTGTTCATCAGGCCGGATCCGACACTGATCGGCAGTGCGAGCCGACGCACGGCGTGCTGCGCGCTGCTGACGGTCGACAGAAGTGCCCAGGTGACGCGCGACACCGCTCCGGTATGGACGATGCCCTTGGCGATGACGAGCATTGCGGCCACCGTGATGATGCCGCCGTTGCTCAATCCGGCGAGGAGGTTCGGCACCGGGGCCAAACCGGTGACGCCCGCGACGCAGATCGCCGCGGCCAGGGCAAGGACGGCAGGAACCCGCCCCGAGGCCATGGCGATGAGGGTCGCGAGTACGACCAGAGCCGCAAAGTAGATCATGTGATGCCTCCTTCCTGCAGGACGCCAGGCAGTTCCCTGATGGCCGCCGTCCTGTGCACAACGGCTTTCCCGTCACCTCCAGGTGTGCGGACGCCCTGGCGGGTCGTGCGCTCCCGGATCTTCAGGCCTCATGCTTGCGCCGCCCCGCAGCGACGGGTCGATCCTTGCCCACCGATCGGTCCATGTCTGTTTGCGCCAGCCCTGGGTCGGCAATCATACAGAACTTCGTGGCGACCGGGGACGTTGGCCGGCTCGAGTGCCGGAGTGGTCGGCAATGCGCCAGCAGAGACGTCGTGAAATCCGATCAGCGGCCGGTGGCAGCTCCGCCATCGTTTTCCCGGAGTGCTTCGGCGTGGCTGGACAACGCCTGCCCCTTGCGTGAGCCGAACCGGTGCGAGTAGACCCAGGTGAATTCGGCGCCGAACAGGAAGATCTGAGCAGAATAGTACACCCAGAGCAGCACGACGATCAGCGAGGCCGAAACGCCGAAATGGGATGAAACGCCGCTTCTCCCGATGTAGGCACCGATCAGCGCCTTGCCGGCGATGAACAGGAGTGATGTGACGATGGCGCCGACCCAGACATCGCTCCAGTGGATCCGGACGCGCGGCATGGTCTTGTAGATCATCGCAAAAACCGCCGTCGCCAGCATGAGGCCGAGTGAGACCTCGCTCGTGTTCTCGATCGTCGCCCAACCTGTGGTATCCGGATCAAGCCATTTGCTCAAGGCGGCCAGGCCCGCACTGAAAGCCAGCGAAACGGTGAGCAGGAAGCCGATTCCGAGAATCATGCCGAAAGACAGCAGACGGGCGCGTAGCAGCCTCCAGATGCCGGACGTTCTTGCCCTTTGCGGCGCGCGCCAGATGCGATCGAGCGCGTCCTGCAACTCGGCGAAGACCGATGTCGCGCCAATGAAGAGAAAGATCAATCCGAAAATTGCTGCCATGGCGCTTTCAGCGGGCCTGCCCGCGCTTTCCAGCAGAGCCTGGACGGCCAGCGCTCCAGGTGTCCCCAGCAATCCCTGCAGTTGCGCAAGGATTTCACCGCGAGCAGCCTGCTCGCCGAAAAAGAACCCGGCGATCGAAATCACGATCAGCAACAGGGGAGCAATCGAAAACATCGTGTAGAAGGCCAGAGCCGCTCCCATGCTTTGGGCGTAGTCGTCGACCCAGTTCACGGCAGCCGCCTTGAAGAGGCCGAGGACGTCCCGGAACTTCATGGCCCGATGTCCTGCCGGTCGGCGAGAATTCTCGCGCGCGTTGGCGTGCCGTGCAGCGACCAGCATTTGACGCCGGTCGGAAACGGTCGCGGCGGACGCCCCGCCTCGCCGAAGCGCTGCGGCACTGCCTTCACAGACTGCCGTTCCGCGAGAGGAGGACCGCGATCGGGCGCGTACTCGGGAACCCGGAAAAAATGATGACCATGACGGCGGTAATCGGCACCGCCAGAAATGCGCCGGCGATCCCCCACAATTCGGACCAGATCGCCAGGCTGACCAGGATGGCGAATGGACTCAGGTTGAGCGAATTGCCCATGAGGTAGGGGTCGAGAAAGTTGCCAATCAGGAACTGCGCGAGCACCAGTCCGAGCAGCACCCAGAACACCACGTTCGCATCCGGGAACTGCATGATCGCCATGATGCCCGGGAAGAACACGCCGAGAAAGGAGCCGATGTAGGGAACATAGTTCAGAAGGGCGATCAGCACCGCCCAGAACGCAGCGAATTCAAGTCCAGCAAAGACCATGATTCCCCAGCTGATTGCTCCCAGGAACAGGTTGATGAGCGTCTTCAGTGCCAGATAGGATCCGATCCGCTTGTTGATGTCGGTGGTGATGGCCCGAATCCGCGCCACGCGGCCCGCATCGCTCGACATGTTTTCGATCTTCCGGGAGAAGAATCGCCGCTCGGCCAACAGGAAGGTGGCATACATGCAGACGACGATGATGCTGAAGATCATCGACGACACCGAGGCCAGCATCGAGCCGAGCAAGCGCTGGATGTTGATCTGGGCGAGAAGTTCCTGCCGCAGCGTGGTCCATGTGGGTTCAGCCTCGATGCGCAGCAGGACGGCGAGTCTCTGGATGGCGGCGAGAAGCGATTGCTGATATTGCGGGGCAATCGCCAGAAACCTGTCCTTGTTGATCAGGAACAGGTACACGACGACGAGGAGTGACAGCGTGATGACGAGCACCGAGAGCGCGTATCGGGCTTGCAGCGGCAGAACGCGGCCGAGCAACGGTAGTCCATGCATGGCCTGCGCCAAGCCGACGATCACGTAGACGACGAAAAGGCCGAAGAACACCGGAACGAAGATGTCCTTCCCGATGTACAGCAGCCAACCAGCGAGCAGCATCAGGGCGGTGCCATGCACGAACCGTTGAAGTCTATCCATGTCTGAACCCGCCCGCTTCCCTGGCCGTCCCGGCGTCCTCTGGCGCTGCCGATTCAATCACTGGCTCGCGCTGCGACTGGCATCGCGGCGGCCGCCAGGCTCTTCGACAGCCTAGCGAGCAGCGCGAAACAGGCTTGCCGAAGTGGCGACCCGCGTTGCCATGGGACCGTCGATCATTGCCTGGCGGCCGACACGGGCTCACGCCATTCGCGCGGTGGCGGGCGGCGGTCCCAGCGCTTCTGCCAATAGGCCTTGCGCCCGAACCAGTGCTGGCGCTGGTAGTGGGCGTCCCAGTATTCCCCGAGAGAAAAATCGGCTTGCGGCAGGCCGAGGTCGGGGCCACCATTGAGAATGGTCACTACACGGCCATTGAACGGGATGGACAGGAAGCGGGCGTACACCCAGCCGCGATCGCGACCGGCAGTGACATCGCACCACCGCCAGTTGGCCACGCAGCCGTGGACGGTCACCCTGGTCCCACTCAAGAGCCAAGTGACGGTCGGGAAGTTCTTCTCGGGACCGGCGCGGACATTGACCGAGGTGGTCGTGGTCGCAGTCTGTTCGGCCGCAGCGGCCATGCACGACGCACCGGCGATGACCAGTGCGAGCACCAATTTCAGAGGACTGAGCATAAGCATCCTGTCGCAGGTTGATCCAATCCGTTCGGAGAACTGCCCGCCGCCCGCCGTGCCGACGCGAACTCCTGGCAGGCGAGCCGCCGGTTGCTGGAATGACGGTTCGCGGCAAGGTCATCGGCACATGCAGGCGACAGCGATGGCTTTTCGCGGGTTGTGGGGGATTATCCGTGATCGCCGCGCCACCGGTCAACGTCAGCTCCGATCATGGGTGCGGGCAAGCGAGTCGCAGCGGACCCGGCCACCGTTCAGCCCCGGTCGTGATCCTGGCCACGGCTCGCAGGCCAGCGCCGGCAAGTCGGCATCGTCCTGCCGACCAGGGCTGGCCAGCCGAAACGCGCACAGCGGGGGCCGTCGCGGCGATGGCGCGGACGGCACTGCAGCTGCGTGCGAACCGCTACTTCCCGACGGCCTTGGCGACCCACAGGTAGATGTTCAGCGCCGCGATCACCAGCGCCACCGGCACGCCGACGTCGAACAGCGAGGTCTCGCCATTCCAGGACATGATCTGGCCGAGGAAAGTCACCGCCATCACCGCGATCACCACCGTCACCAGACTGGTCTTGAGATCCTCGAAACTGCTGATCTGCAGACGGGACGCCACTTTGAAGTCCGCGTCGATGAACAACTCATAGAGGCCGAGTGCAAGGATCAGCATGACGGTGCCGAGCAGGAACAGATCGAAGATCTCGATGAAATAGAGCATCAGGGCCTTCGCGCCCCTGCTCGAGATATCGCCGGAGGTGACCGTCCGTGTGATGACCGCGATGGTATCGACGAGGCCATAGACGTACAGCGCCATCGCCGACAGGAGCGCACCAAGGACCGCGGCAAGCACCAGGAAACGACTGGCGTTGAGCAGCGGCCTCATGCGGGCGGATCCTGCGGATGAGCCGGATGCGCGCCGCACACGGCGGTGGATCGGGGACAAGGGACGAGCGACGGCGCCGTCGACAGGCTGCACATCGGGACTCGGTATCCATTCATTGCCGGCCTCGCAATCCGAAAAGCCGGAAGACTATCACCCCGCTGCGCCGCAGGCACCAGTCCGGAACCCGTCCGCGTCCGGCGCGGCAAGCGGGCGCGGCGCTTCGATGGAGCCTGCACCGTGCGGAACCCGTCCGCGGCCGCGTGCGCAGGGCGCATGACCAGAAAGCGCCAGACCGCGAGCAGGATCAGGTGCAAGACGCCGGTGAGCAGGCTCGCGCGGCCGGTGGTGCGGGTGATCACGGCCATCAACCTAAATGCAGACTTCCGGATCTCGGCCGGGTATGGAGGTAGAAGTCAGGAATTCGCGGTAGCACTTTATTTCCCTTGCCGAGAGGTTGCTCTGGGCGTGGTCGGGCAGCGTACGTTGCCAAGGAGTGCGAAGGTGTTGAGACAGTTGTTACGTCCCGCCCTATACGAGACTCTTCGTCGCGAGCTATTCCGGGGTGAGACAGGAGGAAAGTCCCACGCTGTAGTCGGGCGGATTGGGCCCGGCATCAGCGTGGGACAAGAGGTCTATCGGGATCGGGGATCGATGGGCGGGAAGCGCCAGGGTTCCTCGGGATCGTAGAGGTTCCTTTGGCGATCGTGATGACGGCGCAGTTGTACGAGGTAGTGGCGCTCGCAGGCGGTGGCGAGCTGGAAGAGGAAATCGCAGAGCGCCACGGCGGTTTCGTCTGAGAGGCCGTCGGGGAACAGGCTGTTACGGCGGCGGCTCATCGCAGTTCCTCGATGGCCAATTGCAACAGGTCGTCGGGCAGATGATTGAGCCCGCGCGGCACCGCCAGACGCATGGCGGTACGCAGAATGCGCGCCGCATTCCGGGGCAGCCCCTTGCTCGCCTGACGCAGGATCTCCAGGCCGGAATCGGTGAGCAACG
>JAEUOM010000056.1 GCA_016788495.1 Accumulibacter sp.
GTTCTTGAGGAACTTGCCAGAAATTCCCCAGAGTGTATCTCCCGGGACGACGATGTGTCTCTCGGGAGCCCCGCCGGCGAGCTCCAGGTCCTGAGCGGCAGCGCCGGAGATCCCGCCGAGCGTGGCCAGGATGAAGGCGAACAGAAAGCGGATCATCGTGTTATCCTCATACGTGCAGCCGCACTCTCGGGGGAACTCAGGGTCGAGGCTCCTGTCGGAGCTGATCGATTCGGCAGCCCTGCTGCCAAGCCTCCGGTGCGTGCGATTCACGGATGCCGGCATTGTCGAGACAGTGCCTTAAATTCTGCACGTAGTTACTTATTCGATCAAGCTTTTTATGTCTTTGCTGCCGATACTTCGTTTTCCTGACCCTCGTCTGAAAAAGGTCGCCGCTCCGGTGGCGCGGATCGATGATGGCATTCGCCGGCTGGCGCGCGATATGGCCGAGACGATGTACGAAGCACCAGGGATCGGTCTGGCGGCCACGCAGGTGGATGTGCACCTGCGACTGATCGTCGTGGATGCGTCCGAAACCCGGGACCAGTTGCTCGTCCTCATCAACCCGGAGATCGAAACGCAGGAGGGCTCGCAGAAGTGCGAGGAGGGTTGCCTGTCGGTACCCGGCATATACGACAGGGTTGAGCGGGCCGAGCACGTGGTGGTCCGCTACCTGGATCTGGATGGCCGGGAGCAGGCGGTGGCGGCCAGCGGTCTGCTGGCCGTCTGCCTCCAACATGAAATAGACCACCTGCAGGGTCGCGTGTTCGTCGAGCACTTGTCACAGCTGAAGCAGTTGCGCATCCGCAACAAGCTGGCCAAACAGGCACGGATCACGGCATGAGGCTGGGTTTCGCCGGGACACCGGAGTTTGCGGCGGTTGCTCTGCGTGCCGTGTTGGCGGCGGGTCACCAGGTCGAAGTGGTCCTGACGCGGCCGGATCGCGCGGCGGGGCGTGGCTTGGCGGTCCGCCCTTCTTCAGTGAAGCAATTGGCCCAAGCGGCCGGACTGAGGCTGCTGCAGCCAACGACCCTGCGCGACGCAGTCGTCCAGGAAGAGATTCGCGCCAGCCGGCTGGACGCCCTGATCGTCGCCGCCTACGGCCTGATCCTGCCGCAGGCCGTCCTTGATCTGCCGCGCTTGGGCTGCATCAACATCCATGCTTCGCTGCTGCCACGCTGGCGTGGTGCGGCGCCGATCCAGCGGGCAATACTCGCCGGTGATCGGGAAACCGGCATCAGCATCATGCAGATGGACGCCGGGCTGGACAGCGGGCCGGTGCTGCTCTCGGCAGGGCAACCCATTCGTGACGATGACACCTCCGCCTCGCTGCACGACAGGCTGGCGGAGCAGGGAGCCGAGCTGATCATCGAGGTGCTCGATCGATTGCCGTTGGCTGGCTGGCCGCAGCCGGAGAGCGGGATCACGCACGCTGCCAAGATTGGCAAGGCCGAGGCGATGCTCGATTGGTGCTTGGCTGCCGGCCAGCTTGCGCGGCAGGTGAGGGCGTTCAATCCGCACCCGGGTGCAACTTGCGCGTTGAACGGCAGGGTGCTGAAGGTCTGGGCGGCGCGTCCGGTTGCCGGCCGGGGTTCTCCCGGCCTGATCCTTGGGGCCGCCCGCGATGGTCTGCTGATCGCCTGTGGTGAAGGGGCGCTGTGCGTGGAGGAGGTGCAACAGGCGGGTGGCCGGCGGTTGTCGGTGGCGGAATTCCTCAACGGTACAGCGGTGCCTGCGGGTTCCCGTTGTGCGCTGGCGACTGCCTGACGGCGGCTGGCTTCCGTTGCCGGGACGGGCAGGCTGCTCCGGTCTTCAGTGGCCGCTGCTGCGTGTTTCACGTGAAACAGCACGTGCCGCTGGTTGGCCGGGTGCATCGGCGCCTGGCGCCACGCTGCTCGCCAGCACGGTCCGCAACAGCGCGGCCAAGCGGTAGCCGGCTTCCGTGACGCGCCGATTCGCAATCTCCAGTGCCTGCTGATGAAAACCCGGACTGATTGTCGGTACTTCATCGCCGCTTGGCGGGTAAGCGTGATCGCCGGCCAAGCGCCAGCTTTCGTTCAGCCACAGCGTCGCTGCTGTCCCGTTCCTCGGCGCCGGGTAGCGGGCGGTGAGGCCACCGACAGCTGCCGCCAGGCGGCTGTCGCGCAGCCACGGTGGGCCTGGCAGATCGTCCCAGTAACGGTGGAGGGTCGTCACCGGGTAGCGCGTGTTGAACGGATTGACGATGACGACGGCGTTGCCGCCCTGGTCGCTCCTTCCATCAGCCGAGTAGCGGCTGGCCGCGTGCAGCGGTTGGTGCGCGTCCCCGACGAGGTGAACGAGCCACGGCAAGGCATAGGCGCGCTCCGCGGGACTGGTCCTCGGGTTGCCGACTACCCCAGCGAGTCGATGGATCTGCCGCTCGATTTCACCAGCAGGCGCGCCGATGTTCGCGGCAGGATCGAGGGGCCGGTCAACATAGTGCCAGTCCAGCCGTCGTTCCATGTCCGGGAAGCCGTCTAGCGTCGGCGTCGGTTCCTCGCTGCCGGCGGTATAAAAACGCCGGTCGCGGCGAATGTCGTCGGGCCAGGTCGAGGCCTCGACGAACGCGCTTTGACCCGGATCGCCGCCCTTGCTGCGCGCCAGCCAGCGGTCGAAATCGGGATGCGCGCGCAGGATCATCGTCACCGCCAGCCGGCTGGCGCCGTCGAGGTTCTCCCAGGCAATCATCGCACTGATGCGATGGCCGGCGGCGTTCCAGGCCGCCGCTGTCGGGACGAAGCCGAGCAGCAGGAGCAGCAGGAAGGCTTTGGCTGATCTTCGGAGCATGCATGCATTATCGACTCTCCGCGCCCGTCTCGCCAGCTTCCCCCATCGTGCTACACTCGCCGCACTTTCGATCGTCGATGGGAAACCAGCGCTTGCCATCACCACCATCTGCCCCGTCGTCGCGCGCCCAGCGAGTGCGCAGCGGGACATCGGCCAGCCCACCCGTCAGGCTTCCACCCGATTCGTTGGCCTTCAGCCTGCTGCTGGCCGCACGCGTCCTTGCTGCCGTGCGCGCGGGACAGAGCCTGGCGCAAGCCCTGGCGCCACTTGCAGGCGAGGCGGCGCCGGCGCGTGCCGCGGCGCAGGATGCCGCCTACGCGACGCTGCGGCGCTACGGCCGCGGCGAGTTCTTCCTGCGGCGCCTGCTCGCCAGGTCTTTGCCACATGCTGAAGTCGAAGCGCTTCTCTTGGCCGCGTTGTATCGCCTCGAGTCTCGACCGGAAACCGCCTACGTGGTCGTCGACCAGGCGGTGGCTGCGGCCGCCGAAATGGCGGGGGGTGCTTTCAAGGGACTGGTCAACGGGGTCTTGCGCAACTATCTGCGGCAGCGCGAAGCGCTCGAGAGTGCGATGCTCGATGACGACGAAGCGAGGCATCAGCACCCGGCGTGGTGGTTGAAGCGACTTCGCCGTGGATATCCGGATTCCTGGCAACAGATCGTCACATTCGGCAACCAGCCGCCGCCGATGATCCTGCGCGTCAATCAGCGGCGCATCTGCGTCGCGGAGTACGCTGCGCGACTGCACGCGGCAGGCCTGGTAGCGCGGCCGGTCGGCGCCGCTTCGCTGCTGCTTGCTCGCGCCGTAGCGGTGGACGGACTCCCGGGTTTCGCCGAGGGCCTGGTGTCGATCCAGGACGCGGGTGCGCAGCGTGCCGCCGAACTTTTGGCTCCGCGCGCGGGCCAACGTGTGCTTGATGCCTGTGCGGCGCCGGGAGGCAAGACTTGTCATCTGCTGGAGTTGGCCGAGATCGAACTGCTGGCACTGGACGTCGAGGAGAGCCGGGTGCGAAAGATCCAAGACAACCTGCATCGCCTGCGTCTCTCGGCGACGGTGGCGCTGGCCGACTGTCGAAGGACAGTGGACTGGTGGGACGGGCGACCCTTCGATGCCATTCTTGCCGACGTGCCCTGTTCGTCTTCGGGTGTCGTGCGCCGGCACCCGGACATCAAGTACCTGCGCCGCGAGAGCGACATCAGGCGATTCGTTCATCTGCAGCGGGAGATCCTCGACGCCCTGTGGCCATTGCTGAAGGCGGGCGGAAGAATGCTCTATGCGACCTGCTCGCTGTTTGCGGAAGAGAATGCAGCGCAGATCGATGCCTTTCTCTGTCGCCTGCCGGCAGCCAGGCGCCTGATCGAAGAACGACTGCTGCCTGAAGAAGAACATGACGGATTTTATTATGCGCTACTGGAGAAAGCTGCTTAGTTGCTGCCTTCTTGGCCTGCTGCTTGTGTCAGGACCGGCCAGCAGCCTGGCTGTCGACATCAGTGTCCGGAATCCGACCCTGTCGCCGGGCGAAGAGGGCTATGTGTTGTCAGCGGACTTCAACATCAACCTCAATGCCCGCCTCGACGACGCCATAGCACGCGGCGTGACCCTTTACTTCGTCGTCGACTTCGAACTGACCCGGGCGCGCTGGTACTGGCTCGACGAGCAGGTCATCAGCCGCAACCAGACGTTCCAACTCTCGTACCACGCGCTGACCCGCCAGTACCGCCTGTCGAGCGGCGCCCTGCACCAGAGCTTTGCTTCGCTCGATGACGCCCAGCGGATACTGTCGCGTCTGCGCAATTGGCTCGTCCTCGAGCGAGGTGCAGTGAGGCCGGGGGAGAGCTACCAAGCCGCCGTTCGCATGCGCCTCGACCTGAGCCAGATGCCGAAGACTTTCCAGGTCAACGCCCTCGCCAACCGCGACTGGAACCTGTCATCCGACTGGGCGCGCTGGATCTTCACCCCGGCCGAGTTCGTCGTACCGGCGGCGCCAGCCGCAGTACCGGTACCCGCAGCCGTCGCCGACAACAGATGAAGAGCCTGATTGTCGCCGCTGCCTCCTTTGGCGGCATCCTTCTCTTTCTTCTTGCCTCGGCGAGTGCCAATACGGCGCTCTTCGCCAGCCACTATCCGTGGTTGCTCGGACTGAACGCGATCGTCGCTCTTTCGCTTCTGGCGCTGATCGCCTGGCAATTGCACGTCCTCTGGCGGGAGCACAGGGCGCAGGTCTTTGGCTCACGTCTGAAGCTGCGCCTGATGCTCATGTTCGGCCTGATGGCGGTGCTGCCCGGGGTGCTGATCTATGCCGTTTCGGTCCAGTTCGTCACCAAGAGTATCGAGACCTGGTTCGACGTGCGCGTCGAAAAGGCGCTCGAGGCAGGTCTCAACCTCGGGCGCAGCGCACTTGATTCGTTGCTCGAAGACCTGACGGTGAAGGGGCAGATCATGGCGCTCGAACTCGCCGAGCGTTCGGAAGCGCAACGACGACTCGACCTGAACCGGTTGCGTGAGCAGCACGGGGTGCAGTCGGCGGCCCTTTTCTCGATCAGTGGGGAACTGCTGGCGACGGCGACGGGCGATCTGGCGACGCTGTTGCCGTCGCAGCCAAGCGACGAGCAAGTGCTCCTGGCGCGCAAGGAGCGGCGCTATGCGGTCATCGAGGGCAGTGGCGAGAAGGATCTCAAGCTGCGCGTCCTGATTGCCGTCATGCCGGCCGGCCTCGGCGTCGAGACCCGCCTTCTGCAGCTGATCGACCCGGTGCCGGGCGCCTTGGCGGTCAACGCCGACCGGGTGCAGACGGTGTACGCGGATTATCAGGAGCTGTCGCTCGGTCGCGAGGGCCTGACCCGCATCTATGCCATGACCCTGACGCTGACCGTGCTGCTGGCACTTTTCACGGCCATCGCCCTGGCCTTCGTTCTTGCCCGCCGCCTGTCGGCGCCGCTGTCGATCCTTGCCGAGGGTACCCAGGCCGTAGCTGCTGGCGACTACACGCCGCGTCAGGCCGTCTACAGCCGCGACGAACTCGGTATCCTGACCCGCTCGTTCAAGCAGATGACCAGCCAGCTCGACGAGGTGCGCCGCGACAACGAACGCCATCGGAGCGAACTGGAAGCTGCGCGCGCCTACCTCGAATCGATTCTCGCCAACCTTTCTGCCGGCGTCCTCGTCTTCGACCGGTGCCTGGTGCTGCGAACCGTGAATCAGGGCGCGCTGAGCATCCTGGCTGATGATTTCAATGGTTTGCTCGGCCAGCCGACCGATCTCTGGGCGCGGCAGCAGGAGCTCGGCAGAGCGATCAACAGTGCGTTTGTCCACCACGAGCGCCGCGAATGGCAGGAGGAGATCGAACTCGATCACGCGGGTGGGCTGCCGCAGATTCTTCTCCTGCGTGGAACCGAGCTGCCCGCTGAATCGCATGGCGGGTACGTCGTCGTCTTCGACGACGTCACGCGGCTGATTGCAGCGCAGCGCAGCGCGGCTTGGGGCGAGGTGGCACGTCGTCTGGCGCACGAGATCAAGAACCCCCTGACGCCGATCCAGCTCTCCGCTGAGCGGCTGCAGATGAAGCTTGCCGATCGCCTGAGTGCTGCCGACGCCGAGATGCTGGACCGTGCGACGCGAACGATCATCACCCAGGTGCAGGCGATGAAGCGCATGGTCAACGATTTCAGCGACTATGCGCGGATGCCGGCGCCCGATCTGGCAGCGGTCGACCTGAACGCACTGATCGCCGAGGTGCTGGGCCTTTACGAGACGTCGCGCGTGCAGATCAAGCGCAAGCTCGCCGCCAGGTTGCCGTTGGTTCTCGGTGACGCAACCCAGTTGCGCCAAATCATCCACAATCTTCTGCGCAATGCCGAAGACGCGCAGGAAGGGGCTGTGGCTCCATGCATCGTCATTGTCACCCGCTGCGCAGAGAACCAGGCTGAGCTTGTGGTGAAGGACCATGGCCCCGGATTTCCGCCCGAGATCGTCGCGCGCGTCTTCGAGCCCTACGTCACCACCAAGGCCCGCGGCACTGGACTCGGCCTGGCGATCGTCAAGAAGATCGTCGATGAGCATCACGGGCGCATCACCATCAACAACCGTCACCCGGTCGGTGCGGAAGTGAGCATCCGTCTGCCGCTTGCTCCGCAGCCGAACTCCGACAGCGGCTCCAAAAAGACTCTCTCCGGGACCTGACCATGGCGCAAGTGCTGATCGTCGACGACGAAATGGGTATTCGAGAACTCCTGTCCGAGATCCTGGCCGACGAAGGCCACTCGGTATGGCTGGCCGAGAATGCCGCGGCAGCGCGCAGGCTGCGTGCCGAAAGGCGTCCAGATCTCGTTCTCCTCGACATCTGGATGCCGGACACGGACGGTATCTCGCTGCTCAAGGAGTGGTCGGCCGGTGGCCTGCTGACGATGCCGGTGGTGATGATGTCGGGTCACGGCACGATCGACTCGGCGGTGGAGGCGACGCGGATCGGCGCCACCGATTTCCTCGAGAAGCCGATCGCGCTGCAGAAGCTGCTGCTCACCGTCAAGAAGGCGCTCAAACACGAGACCCTGCTGGTCAAGAAGCCGCTCACCCTTGATGCCTTTGCCCACTCGCCGTTGCTCAAGGACCTCAAGCGCCGCCTCGAGCAGGCCGCCGCGAAGACGTCGGTGCTGCTGCTGAAGAGTGCCTCGGGGGCGATTGCCGAGATCTGCGCCCGCACTCTGCAGACGCCGCTGACCCCCTGGCTCGATCTGTCGACGGCGAGTTCGGCGCTGACGCAGGAAATGCTGCAGAAAGCCAGTGGCGGCATCCTCTTCATCGCCGATCTGGCGCACCTCGGAAAGCTCCAACAGATGAGCCTGGCGTTTGCCCTCGAGCGGCTGGAGCGACTCAACCTGCAACTGGTGGCTGCTTCCAGCCGGCCACTGGCGGCACTCGTCGAGTCGGGCTGGGATGCGGGGCTGGTGAGTCGGTTGGGCGAAGTGTGGGTGGCGCTGCCGCAGATCTCGGGGCACGCCGATGACGTTCCGGAGATCGCTTCGCTGCTGCTCGCGCATCTGGCCGAGCGTGGCGAAGTGCCGCTGCGTCATTTCTCCAGCGGTGCGCAGAATGCGCTGCGCCTGCACCGCTGGCACGGGGAATGGGCCGAGCTGCTCGGCACGGTGCGCAACCTTGCCCTGTCAGCGCTTGATGAGGAGATCAGTACCGACGACGTGACCCGCATCCTGCAGACCGAGGTGGCAGAGAACGGGGTGACCCAGGCCTTGCCGGCAACCTTCTTCGACCAGCCGTTGCGCGAGGCGCGCGAGGCCTTCGAGAGGATGTATTTCGAGTACCATCTGACCGGCGAACGCGGTAGCATGACGCGTTTGGCGGAGAAGACCGGTCTCGAACGCACGCACCTCTATCGCAAGCTGAAGCAGCTTGGCCTCAACATCGGCCGGCGTGGCGACGAACGCGACTGAGAGATTGTGGAAAAATCGTCGCGAGCAGGCCGAGATGCAAGGCGCGATGGAGCGAACGACGAGGCATGTCAGATGGAGAGGCGAGAAGTGAGCGACTGAGTAACGCCGCAGATCGGTCGCGCAGTAGATTTGTTCACAGCCTCTGAGGTGGGGCCGGCGGCGTCGGGCGTGTCAGGGAGATGAAAGACCATGCGTATCGTGATCCTGGGTGCTGGCCAGGTCGGGGCCAGTGTCGCCGAGAGTCTCGCTTCCGAGAACAACGACATCACCATGGTCGACAACGACCAGGACCGTCTTGCCTATCTGCAGGATCGCCTCGACATCCAGACGGTGCACGGCAACGCGGCGCATCCTTCGGTCCTGGCGAGTGCCGGCGTCGATGACGCCGATCTGCTGATCGCCGTCACCCAGAGCGATCAGACGAATCTTGTCGCGTGCAAGGTGGCGCACAGTGTCTTCCACGTTCCCTCGCGAATCGCCCGCTTGCGTGCGAGCGACTTCGTCGACAGCGAAAAGCTGTTGGCGCCCGAGAATTTCGCCGTCGATTATGCCCTGGTGCCGGAAAAGGTCATCACCGAGTACATCGCGCGCCTGGTCGACTTCCCGGAAGCGCTGCAGGTACTCAGTTTTGCTGGTGGGTCGGTGGTCCTGGTGGGCGTGCGCGCCTATGCTGGAGGCCTGCTCGTCGGCAGTCCCATCAAGGAGATGCGTGGCCATCTGCCAGCGGAGATCGATGGTCGAATCGCTGCCATCTTCCGCCGCGATGGAGCCATCACGCCGACCGGTGAAACGGTCGTCGAGGACGGCGACGAGGTCTTCCTGCTCGCCGCAGAGGAGCACATCCGGGCGGTGATGCGCGAGTTGCGCCGTTCGGTCGAGCCGGTGAAGCGGGTGATGATCGCCGGCGGCGGCAACATCGGGCTGCGTGTGGCGGAAGCGCTGCAGGCGCGTTGCCAGGTGAAGGTGATCGAGGTTAACCGGCGTCGCGCCGAACACATAGCCGGCGTGCTGAAGTCGGCGCTGGTTCTCAGCGGCGATGCCACCGACGAGGAATTGCTGCAGCAGGAAGCCATCGGCGCGATGGATCTGTTCCTCGCGCTGACCAACGACGACGAGGACAACATCATGGGCGCTTCGCTGGCGAAGCGGATGGGCTGCGCCCGCGTGCTGGCGCTGATCAACCGCCGTGCCTATGCCGACCTGGTACAGGGGGGGCCGATCGACATCGCCATCTCTCCGGCACAGGTGTCGATCGGTTCGTTGCTGACCTATGTCCGGCACGGCGATGTGGCGCAGGTGCACAGCCTGCGACGTGGCGCTGCCGAAGCGCTCGAGATCGTTGCGCACGGCGATCGCAAGACGTCGAAGGTCGTCGGGCGGCGGATCGACGACTTGCCGCAGATTCCGGGCGCCTTCATCGCCGCCATCGTCCGTGATCTCGAACGCAACCGCGACGTCGGCTACGTCGGACTGGCGAAGAAGAAGCAGAAAGGCCGCGTACTGATCGCGCACAAGGACGTGGTCGTCGAGACTGATGACCACGTCATCGTCTTCTGCCTGGACAAGAGGGTGGTCAAGCAGGTCGAGAAGCTTTTCTCCGTCGGCTTCCACTTTTTCTGAGGCAGGACGCCATGCAACGCTATTACCCGGTAGTGCGGGTGCTCTCCCTGATCATCTTCATGTTCGGCATGACGATGCTGGTACCCCTGCTTCTCTCCTGGTTCATGCACGATGGCGCCGAGAGCGCCTTCGACGAGGCTTTCGTGTTGACCGTCGCCACCGGCCTCGGCCTGTGGTGGGTGACGCGCAGCGAAACGCGCGACCTGACGATTCGCGACGGTTTCCTGATGGTCGCCCTGGTGTGGACCGTCCTGCCCGTCTATGCAGCGCTGCCGCTGATCCTGCAGCTCAACCTCAGTTTCAGCGACGCCTATTTCGAGGCGGTTTCGGGGCTGACGACCACCGGCGCGACGGTTGTCGTCGGCCTGGACGATCTGCCGGTGTCGATCAACTTCTGGCGTACCCAGCTCGTCTGGCTGGGTGGCATGGGGTTGATCGTCCTCGCCGTGGCCATCCTGCCCTTGCTCGGCATCGGTGGCCGGCAGATGTTCAAGGCCGAGACGCCCGGGCCAATGAAGGACTCGAAGATGACCCCGCGCATGGCCGAGACGGCCAAGGGGCTTTGGTTCGTTTACGTGCTGATCTCGATCGCCTGCACGCTTGGCTACCACTGGGCGGGAATGACTTGGCTCGACGCCATCATGCACATGTTTGCGACCATGGGGCTTGGTGGTTTCTCGAGCCACGACGCGAGCTTCGGCTTCTTCGACTCGCCGGCGATCGAGGCGGTCAGCATCTTTTTCATGCTGGTCGCCGGCTGCAACTTCGCCACCCACTTCCTCGTCGTCTCTCAACGCTCGTTCCGCCCCTACGCCGCTGACCCCGAGGCTGGCTGGTTCCTGCTGGTGACCATGGGCAGCGTCGTCGGCATCGCTGTCTTCCTTGACGCGCATGAGGTCTATCCCGACTTCGTCGAAGCCCTGCGTTATTCGGCGTTCAATGTCGTATCGATCGCCACCACCACCGGTTTTGCCAATACCGACTACGCGCTCTGGCCGTTCTTCGCGCCGCTGTGGATGCTGTTCCTGTGCAGTTTCGCAACCAGCGCCGGTTCCACCGGCGGTGGCATCAAGATGATCCGGGCCATCGTCCTCTACAAGCAGGTGTATCGCGAACTGGCGCGCGCCATGCATCCGAACGCCGTGCACCCGATCAAGATCGGCAGCAGCGTGGTGCCGTCGAACATCCTCTTCGCCGTGCTCGCCTTCGGCTTCATCTACATGGTGTGCATCGTCTCGATGACCCTGCTGCTCTCGTTCACCGGCCTCGAGATCATCACCGCGCTGTCCGCGGTCATCGCCAGCATCAACAACACCGGTCCGGGACTCGGTGAAGTCGGCCCGGCGAACAATTTTGCCGGGCTAACCGATGTTCAAACCTGGGTGTGTACCATTGCGATGCTTCTCGGCCGCCTCGAGATCTTCACCCTGCTGGTGGTCCTGACACCAGCGTTCTGGCGCAAGTAGCTGCAGGACGGCGGACAATCGCCGGTGTGCAACCCAATTCCCAAGCGGTGGAGCCGACAGTGACCCGACCCAGCAACGACACCTTCCTCCGCGCCCTGCGCCGGCAGGCAACCGAGCAGACGCCGGTCTGGCTGATGCGCCAGGCGGGCCGCTATCTGCCCGAATACTGCGAGACCCGGCGCCGCGCCGGGAGCTTTCTGCAGTTGTGCAAGACTCCGGCGCTGGCCTGCGAGGTGACGCTGCAGCCGCTCGCGCGCTACGATCTCGATGCCGCGATCCTGTTCTCGGACATCCTGACGCTACCGGATGCCATGGGGCTGGGCCTCTACTTCACCGATGGCGAAGGCCCGCGCTTCGAGCGTCCGTTGCGCGAGGAATGGGTGATCCGCGATCTGACGGCACCGGATCCCGGGGACCACCTGCGTTACGTCACCGATGCCGTGGCCGAGATCCGGCGGGCGTTGCACAACTCGGTGCCGCTGATCGGCTTCTCGGGTAGCCCCTACACCCTCGCCTGCTACATGGTCGAGGGTGGTGCGAGCAGCGACTACCGTCACATCAAGGGCATGCTCTACGGGCGGCCGGACCTCCTGCATCGAATCCTCTCGGTGACCGCCGATGCCGTCATTGCCTATCTCAATGCCCAGATCGAATCCGGCGCCCAGGCGGTGATGATCTTCGACTCTTGGGGTGGTTCGCTCTCAGCTGCAGCCTATCAGGAATTCTCGCTGGGCTACCTGCGGCGAATCATCGACGGCCTGATCCGCGAGCGCGGCGGTGAGCCGGTGCCGTCCATCGTGTTCACCAAGGGCGGCGGCCTGTGGCTGGAATCGATCGCCGACAGCGGCTGCGACGCGATCGGTGTGGACTGGACGATCGACATCGGCGAAGCCCGTCGTCGTGTCGGTCGGCGTGTTGCGCTGCAAGGGAACCTCGATCCGGCCGTCCTCTTCGCTTCGCCCGAGCAGATCGGCGCCGAAGCCGGCAAGGTCCTCGCTAGCTATGGCGCCGACGGTTGCGGCCATGTCTTCAATCTGGGACACGGGATTTCGCAGTTCACGCCGCCGGAAAACGTCAAGGCACTGATCGACGCGGTGCACCAGCACAGCCGCGATCTGCGCCGGTCGGGCAATAAATTGACTCAGGGGAGTTGACTTATTCACAACAAGCTCCTCATTGTGTGACGGAGCTTCCGGGCGCGCAGTCGCCGCCGGCCTTTTTTTACAACACGATGATTTATTGGTGTTTTTATATTGCTGAAATTTTGGGCAAGGGCGCTGCAGCCCTTGCTGCAAGCGCCTTTGGGGCGCTTTTGGGGCGTTCGATCCACAGAGTTGTCCACAGGTCCTGGGGGAACAGAGAAAACTTGTGCTAAGTGAGCGCCTTACCCTTCTTTGCCAGATTCAACACGAGCTTGCGGTGCTAAGTAGTCCATTCCGGTTGCGGACCTGAGCGATGCCGCTACGGCCGTCCGAGCCGTGCGTGGTGCGCGTCGCGCTCGATCTGCCACTGCACCGCCTGTTTGATTACCGCTTTCCGGACGATCAACAGGTGTCGGTCGCTGATGTCGGCTGCCGGGTGCGCGTTCCCATCGGCCAGCGCCAGACAATCGGCATCATCGTCGCCGTCGACGTGGCCAGCGAAGTGGCTCGAGGTGAGTTGAAACCGGTTCTTGAAGTCCTCCGTGACCAGTACCCGCTGCCGGGTGCATGGTTGCGCCTGACCAGTTTTTGTGCCTCCTATTACCATGCGCCGCTCGGACAGGTCATGCTCGCCACGCTTCCGGCCAGACTGCGCGCGCTGGCGCCGGCAAGGACGCTGGCGGGGCGAAAACCCGTCCAACGCCGACCCGCCGCGCCGCCACCGCAGCTGACTGCCGAACAGCAGATGGTGCTGGGTTCCATTCTGGCCGATGGAATGGGGTTTCATGCCTACCTGCTGCATGGCGTGACCGGCAGCGGCAAGACCGAGGTGTACCTGCGCCTGATCGAGCGGGCACTGGCAGCTGGCCGGCAGGCGCTGGTTCTGGTGCCGGAAATCAATCTCACACCACAACTCGAAGCACGGGTTGCCGAGCGGTTTCCCACTGCCCGGCTGGTCAGCCTGCACAGTGATCTTGCCGAGGCTGCGCGCAGCCGAAATTGGCTGGCGGGATGCAGTGGCGAGGCGCGCATCGTTCTCGGTACGCGGCTGGCAGTGTTTGCGCCGCTGCCTGAACTCGGCCTGATCATCGTGGACGAAGAGCACGACAGTTCGTTCAAGCAGCAGGATGGGGTCCGCTACTCAGCGCGGGACCTGGCCGTGTTCCGTGCCCGCGACAGCGGCATTCCGGTCATTCTCGGTTCGGCGACACCGTCGCTCGAGAGCTGGGCCAACGCCACCGGCGATGGCGGGCGCGGACGTTATCGACTGCTCTCGCTGCGCCAGCGGGCCGTCGAGGGATCCCGTCTGCCGCTGGTGCGAATCATCGATACGCGGCTCGAAAAGCCGCAGGATGGGTTGTCGGGCACCCTGCTGCTGGCGATCGAGCAGTGCCTCTGCCGCGGTGAGCAGAGCCTGATCTTTCTCAACCGCCGCGGTTATGCGCCAGTGATGAGCTGCCCGGCCTGCGGTTGGATCTCCGGTTGCGAGCGCTGCGCGGCAAACTTGGTGTTGCATCTGGTCGACCGCTGCCTGCGCTGTCATCACTGCGGTTTCCAGACCCGGCTGCCGAGGCAGTGTCCGACCTGTGGCAATCAGGACCTGCGCCCCTTGGGAAGGGGTACGCAACGTCTCGAGATGGTACTTGCCGAGCGCTTTCCGCAAGCCCGCCTGCTGCGCGTGGACAGGGACTCGGCCAGCAGCCGCAGGCAATGGACGGAATTGCTGCGAAGAATTCACGACGGCGAGGCGGACATCCTGGTCGGCACGCAGATGCTTGCGAAGGGGCATGATTTTCCGAAGTTGACGCTGGTGGGTGCGATCGCCCCCGACGCGGCGCTCTTCGCTGCCGACTGGCGAGCACCCGAACGACTCTTTGCCCAGCTGATGCAGGTTGCCGGGCGCGCCGGTCGGGCCGAGCGCCCCGGCGAGGTGCTGCTGCAGACGCAGTTCCCCGAGCATCCGCTCTATCAGGCGCTGCGGCGCCACGACTACCCGGGATTTGCCGCCGCTCAGCTCGACGAACGCCGGCAGGCCGGGTTTCCACCCTATGCCTATCAGGCCATGTTGCGGGCGGAGGCGCCACGCATGGCCGACGCTATCGCCTTCCTGGTCGCAGCCCGGGACTGCGCGGCCGTCGCGGCCGCTGCAGAGCTGACCTTCTACGATCCGGTACCGATGCGCCTGTCGCGGCGCGCAAACATGGAGCGGGGCCAGCTTCTCGTTGAGTCGGCGTCGCGTCGCGCCCTGCAGGCTTTTCTCGCCGACTGGGTGACGCAGATCGCGGCGCTGCGTGTGCCGTCGAGGCTGCGCTGGCACCTCGAGGTGGATCCGCTCGACCTCTGACCGTGCGCCAGTGGCTCGCCTTCGAGAAGCGGCGGTGCGCGGCCATGCGCGGCCAGTGAACGGTCTCTGCGTTTCCCTCTGCCACAACTCGTCAGCAGGCGCAAGACGGCCACTGTGGTCGTGACCGCAGCTTGACGGTCGGATATCAAGACGGAGATACTCGAGGCGAATGACGCCCGCCGCGGCAGCGCCGTTTGCCGGCGGCGGCCCGTGCCATCCGTGAGCCTGAGGAGTGTTTCAATGTCTTCCGATTTCGTCGCTGCCATCGACCTCGGGTCGAACAGCTTTCACATGGTCGTCGCGCGCATCACCGACGGTCATGTCCAGATTCTCGACCGGCTGCGCGAGATGGTTCAACTCGCCGCTGGTCTCGACGACCACAACCGCCTGTCGGCGCAAGCGCAGCAGCGGGCGCTCGATTGTCTGGCGCGTTTCTCGCAGCGCCTGCGCCATATCCCGCCGGCTCGCCTGCGCATCGTCGGCACCAACACCCTGCGTCAGGCGCGCAACAGCGCGGAGTTCGTCGCTCGCGCCGAGCAGACTCTGGGTCATCGGGTCGAGGTCGTCAGTGGTCACGAGGAGGCACGACTGATCTACCTCGGCGTGGCTCAGAGTGTCGGCCACGTTGCCGGGCAGCGGCTGGTGATCGACATCGGCGGCGGCAGCACCGAGCTGATCATCGGAGAGGCCTTCGACCCGCTGCATTTGGCCAGCCTGCGCATGGGCTGCGTCAGCCTCAGCCGCGCCTGCTTTGCCGACGGTCGCGTCACGGCAGGGCGCCTGCGCCAGGCCGAACTGCTGGTGCAACTGCACCTTGAGCCCGTCCGCGAAGAGTACCTCGCGCGTGGCTGGGCGATGGCGACCGGCGCGTCCGGCTCGATCAAGGCGATCCAGGAGGTCATCGTTCGCGAAGGCTGGAGTCGCGAGGGGATCACTCTGGATGCGCTGCGCCGACTGCGCGGCGCATTGCTCGAAACATCCGACACCGCGGGGCTCGCCAGTCGCTGGCAACTCGAGCCGCCGCGTGCGCGTGTCTTCGCCGGAGGCTTCGTGGTCCTGCACGGACTCTGCGAAACACTCGGCATCGAGCGGCTGGAAGTCTCCGAGGGTGCCCTGCGCGAGGGACTGATCTACGATCTGCTCGGTCGTATCCGGCACGAGGACGTGCGCGACCGCACCATTGCCGACGTCATCCGCCGATTCGCCCTCGATCAGGCGCAGGCGGAGCGGGTCAGCGTGACGGCGCTTGATCTGCTGCGCCAGGTGCGCGCCAGATGGGGCCTGGCCGGCAAGGAGGCAAGACATGTCCTCGAACGTGCCGCCCGTCTGCACGAGATCGGCCTCCTGCTGTCGCATGACCAGTATCACAAGCACGGTGCCTATGTCCTGGAGCACGCCGATCTGCCGGGCTATTCGCGTGACGACCAGTTACTGCTGGCCGTCCTCGTCAGGCGCCACCGGCGGTCCTTTCCCGCCGACGCGTTCGCTGCCCTGCCAAAGGCTTGGGCACGCTCCGCCGGGCGCCTCTGCACGCTGCTGCGCCTGGCGGTGGTGCTGCATCGCGGCCGCAGCAGCGAGCCGCTGCCGCCGCTCACCCTGCGGGTCGATCGACAGCGCCTGCAGCTGCTCTTCCCTGGCGGCTGGCTGGCCGCGCATCCGCTGACTCGTGCCGATCTGCAGATCGAATCGGCGATGCTGGCCAGGGCCGGCTTCGCGTTGCGCATCGGCGATGCGAAAGCGCCAAGCGGGCAGGTGCCGTCCTCCTCCGGTTGAGCCGGCGGCGCCTCCGGGGATGGCTGCTGCTCCTGCTGTTGCCACTGGCGGGGGTATCTTCGTGGCTGGTGATTGCCGAGCGGCAGCCTCTCGTCAGTCGCAGTGAAGGCATCGCTGCAAGCTCGATTGCCGATGCCCGGCGCCTGCTGGCCAGCAACCATCCCAGTCGCCAGCAGCGCGGTGATGCGCGGACGGCGCTCATTCCGGCCGCACTGGTCGACACGGCCATCAACCATTTCGCGAGTCGCAGTCTCGGAGGGCGCGGCGCCTTCGTCATCGTCGGGCGCAGCGGCGAGCTGCGTCTGAGCATTCCGCTGCATTCCCTGCCCGATACGCGCTACCTCAACCTGTCTGCCGTCATTGCCGGGGCTGACGGGTACCCGCGGATCGCCGCCGCTTCGCTGGCCGATCTGCCGTTGCCCGGGTGGCTGGCCGAAGCCGCCGTCGCCGCGATGATCCGCGCCGCCGGCCTGGCCGAGCAGTGGCGAGTTGCGGAACGGTCGATTCGACGTGTGGACTTCGATGCCGGTGCTGGTCACGTCGTCGTCGACTACGTCTGGCAGCCGGAACTGCTGGAGCAGGTGCGATCGCTCGCCATCACGCCCGAAGACGCCGTTAATCTGCGCTCTGCCCAGACAGCCCTGGCCGGCCTCCTCGACCATCGAGCGGGGGCGGTACCGGTACCGCTGGCGCAGGTGCTGACGCCGCTCCTGCGCTGCTGCAGTGAACGATCCCCGCGCTGCGGCCGCGCAGCCCTGCTCGTTCTGGCGGCCCACGTCTCCGGCAACTCGCTCTCGCAGCTGTTGCCGGAGGCACGTTCCTGGCCGCGCCCGCGACGCGTGAAATTGAGCCTGCACGGGCGCCACGACAGCGCTCAGCACTTCGTCGTCTCGGCCGCGTTCGCTGCCTGGGCGGGTGAGCCGGCAGCGGACGCGGTCGGCCTCGACAAGGAAATGCGCGACGCGCGCAGCGGCAGTGGCTTCTCGTTCGCCGACCTGGCAGCCGACCGGGCCGGAATCCGCTTCGGCGAGCTGGTTGTGGCCCGCTCACCGCGCCTGCAGGCTGCACTGCAGCGGCCGTTGAGCGACGGCGACCTGGCGCCATCGCTCGCCGGGCTGCCCGAAGGGTTGTCGGCAGCCGAATTCGAACGTCGCTTCGTCGCACCGGAGAGCGCGAGTTACCGTCAGATGACGGCCGAAATCGAGCGTCGCCTCAGCGCAATGTCGCTCTACCGCTGAGCGGCTGCGGTCGTCGGTCGCGGCTGTCGGCGAGGCTCAGCGTCGCCGGCGCCCGCCAATCCAGAACCACATCAGCGACGCCGACTGCGCTGCGAAAAGGAAGAGAAAGGCGCTGCGGTGCGCTGTTGCCACGCTCTGCCCGCATCCTTGCAGCAGGTCGATCAGCAGGCCGAGCCCCCACTGGACGCCGAAGGCACCAGTGAAGACCATCAGGTTGAAAGCGGTGTTCGCGCGACCCGAGAGGGCAAGCGGAAACCCGGCCGCTGCCTGCGAGTACGCCAGCGTGCCAAAGCTGGAGAAGCTTCCGTAGGCGAGCCAGAGCAGGTAACTCTGCGTACCCACCCCGCTGACGATCAGCGCCAGCGTGACCAGCGAAAGGCCGAGACCGGCACCGAGCAACTGGACCGGCTTGATCCCGCGTCTTGCGAGAGCGGTCGCAAGGAGGCCGATCAGCACGTAGGCGAGCAGCATCGCTGCGCTCATTCCGGCCATGTGGTCGGCGGCCAGCGCACGCGTGTGGCCGTTCACCTGCATCAGCCAGGAGATCGACCAAAGGCTCTGGACCGCCATGAAGCCGCCGGTCAGGCACAGGCCGAGTGGTGCGAAACGCCAGAAGTGGGCGCTGCCGAAAACCGCTTTCACTCCCTGCCATTGCGTCGTGAGTGCTTCGGGCGGGCTTGTGCCCTTCTCCTCTGGGACACTGGCGAACAGCCAGCTGGCGACGATCAGAGTCAGCGCGGCGAGGACGAAGAAGATGTCGCGCCATCCCGTGAGCTGCAACGCGGCTTCCAGTGGAGCCGTTGCAGCCAGCGCTCCGAGTCCCCCCGAGGTCATGATCCAGCCAGTCAGCGAAGCCTGGCGATCGACCGGAAAGCTGAGCGAAAAGGCCTTGAACGCTGCCATCAGGCACGCGGATACGCCGACACCGATGAGGCCACGCCCGACAGCCAGCTCACCGATGCTCTGTCCCAGTGCGAAGGTGGTGGCGCCGGCGGCGGCGACCAAGAGCAGCGCCGATTCGACGCGGCGCGCCCCGAAGCGGTCGAGCAGCATGCCCAGCGGCAGTTGCGCGGCAGCAAAGGTCAGGAAGTAGGCACTGGTCAGCAGGCCCAGATCGCCTGCCCCGAGTTTCAGCTCGTCGCTCAGGACCGGTCCGATGACCGCGTTCGCCGTGCGGTACAGGTAGGAGAGGAAGTAGGCCCCGGCAAAGGGCAGGAACAGTCGGAACCACAGCATCTTCTATGAATCTCCCGCCATTTCGCCGCCTGTGACGCACGCCATCGCGCGGGCGATGTGCCGCGTCGATCGCCCTCGCCCACCGTCGCGCCCAGCTGGCGACGATCGCGGCACGAACTCAGGCCGCATTCCACAGCCAGGCGGCGCCGCGGACGCCCGACGAGTCGCCATGGCTGTTGCGCAGAAGCCGCGTCTGAACGACATCGGAGAAGATGTACCGACGCCAAAGTTGCGGCACCGACCGGTACAGCCGATCGATGTTCGAGAGCCCGCCGCCGAGGACGATTGCATCCGGATCGAGGATGTTCACCACCATGGCCAGCGCCTTCGCCAGGCGCCGCTCGTAGCGCTGCAGAGTCGCCTCGCACGCGGTGTCGCCATGGCTCGCGCGGCTCGCTATCTGCGGCGCAATCAGCGCTTCTCCGCCGTGCCGCAGGTGATCGGCCGCCAGCGCCGGACCCGAGAGCCAAGTCTCGATGCAGCCGCAGCGGCCACAGTAGCATGGTGGGGGCGGCAGGATCTCCTCGTCCGGCAGCGGCAGCGGATTGTGTCCCCACTCCCCGGCTATCCGGTTGGCTCCCTCCAGCACTCGCTGCCGCACGACGATGCCGCCGCCAACGCCAGTACCCAGGATCACGCCAAAGACCGTTTCGGCGCCCTCTGCGGCGCCATCGGTGGCCTCGGACAGGGCAAAACAGTTTGCGTCGTTAGCGAGACGGACTTCGCGCTGCAGCAGGGTCTGCAAGTCGTCACGCAGGGCGTGGGCGATGAGCCAGGTCGAGTTGGCGTTCTTGACTGTGCCATCGACCGCGGACTCGGCGCCTGGAATGCCGACACCGACGCTGCCACGCTGGCCGAGTTCCCGCTCGGCTGCTGCCACCAGTTTGCCAACGGCGGCAACCGTCTCGCGGTAGCTGCCGCGCGGTGTCGGTCGCCGCCGGCGCAGAAGCACCTTTCCGCACTCGTCGAGCGCGACCAGCTCGATCTTGCTGCCACCCAGGTCTATACCGAGTCGCAAAGCCGCATCTCCCGTGGTCATCATGTCATGTGCCGTGGCCGACCTGCTGCCCCGCTGCCAGCCGTGCACGCGGCGGCGCCGTCCCGCCGCGTGCTGCCCGGTAGCGTCCGCAGCGCCAGCAACGCGAGGCGGCATCGGCAGACGCCGGCAGGATGGGGGAGAATACGGGCGAATGCAATAGCCTGCCGGCAACGCGGGACAAGCGCAATTGAATCTTGCATCGGCTGGCGGCAGTCGGTATACTCCGCGCCTCTCGACTGATCTGCAGCCTCTACAAGGATCCAACTCATGGCCAACAGCGCACAAGCCCGCAAGCGTGCCCGCCAAGCCGTCAAGCAGCGCGCCCACAATACCAGCCTGCGCTCGTCGCTGCGCACGGCGGTGAAACGTGTCCAGAAGGCGATTCTTGCTGGCGACAAAGCGGCCGCGCAGAGCATCTATCAGGACTCGGTGTCGGTCATCGACCGCATCGCGGACAAGAAGATCATCCACAAGAACAAGGCGGCGCGCCACAAGAGCCGCCTTTCGGCGCAGATCAAGGGTCTTGCCGCCGCCTGAGTCGGCGCGACCCAACCACACGCAAGCGGCGCCAGCAGGCGCCGCTTTGTCGTTGTGCTCCCAGCATGGGCGCGATCTTGGAGGTGGAAGTCCTCCCGTAAGTTGTTCACCTGAAGGTGAATGAAGCCAAGACTGCCGTTGCTCGCGCGACGGGCCGCAAGTTCCTTGGATATGCTCTGTGGCGTGCCGCAGGGGGTGAGGTCAAGCGGTCAGTGGCAGCCAAGGCCATCGACACCTTCAAGCAGCGCATCCGGCAAATCACTCGCCGGACGTGCGGACGCAGCCTCGACGAAGTCGCGCAAGAACTG
>JAEUOM010000057.1 GCA_016788495.1 Accumulibacter sp.
CGCTGCCCTGACCGCCAAGCCGGAGCGGGCGGTCCAGTTCGGCATCAGGGAGGACGCCGTGTTCCCGCTCTGGGATTGGGTCGGCGGGCGTTTTTCACTGTGGTCGGCGGTCGGCCTGGCACTGATGATCGCCATTGGACCGCAGGCCTTTGCCGAACTGCTGGCCGGTGCCGAGCGGATGGACGAGCATTTCCGCAGCACGCCGTACGAGCGCAATCTGCCGGTGGTGATGGCGCTGATCGGCATCTGGGACACCAACTTCCTCGGTGCGACCAGCAATGCCGTGCTGCCCTACAACGAATCACTGAAGTATTTCCCGTCGTTCCTGCAGCAGCTCGAAATGGAGAGCAACGGCAAGGCGGTCGGCAGCGATGGGCAGCCGCTGGCCTGTGCGTCTAATCCGATCGTCTGGGGCGAGCTGGGCAACAATGGCCAGCACGCCTTCTTCCAGTTGCTGCACCAGGGCGGACGGCTCGTCCCCTGCGATTTCATTGCTGCCGTACGCGCCGACTATCCGCTTCCGGGACACCAGGAAGCGCTGCTCGCCAACTGCTTCGCGCAGAGCGCAGCACTGGCCTTCGGCAAGACGGCTGCCGAGGCGCGCAGCGAACTGGCGGGAACGATGTCCCCGGCAGCGCTCGAGGCGCTGCTGCCGCACAAGGTGTTTCCGGGCAACCAGCCTTCGTCGACGCTGCTGCTGACGCGCCTCGAGCCGCAGACGCTGGGCTCGCTGATCGCCCTGTACGAACACAAGGTCTTTGTTCAGGGTGTCATCTGGGGGCTCAACTCGTTCGATCAGTGGGGTGTCGAGCTCGGCAAGGCGGTGGCGAACAGCATCCTGCCGGCGATCGGCAACGCCGAACTGGCAGCCCCGCTCGACGCCTCGACACAGGCATTGCTGGCGTTCACCCGGCAGCACATCGGCTGAGCGGGTGACGCCCACGGCATTCCCGGTAATCATTCAGACGTTCAATTTGCGACGAGGCATGAAATGACTATGCAGGTGATCAGTGTTCCGAGCACGCCGTTTGCCGGCCAGAAGCCGGGGACGTCGGGGCTGCGGAAGAAGGTGAAGGTCTTCAGTCAGGCGCGCTATCTGGAGAACTTCGTCCAGGCCATCTTCGACACCCTGTCGGGCCAGCAGGGACAGACCCTGGTGCTCGGTGGCGACGGCCGCTACTACAATGACGTGGCGATCCAGACGATCCTGCGCATGGCCGCTGCGGCGGGTTTCGGCCGCGTGCTGGTGGGTCGTGACGGAATCCTGTCCACGCCGGCGGCCAGCGCCGTGATCCGCAAGTGGCAGGCCTTCGGCGGCATCATCCTCTCGGCCAGCCACAACGAGGGTGGCCCCGAGGGCGATTTCGGCATCAAGTACAACCTCGGCAATGGCGGACCGGCGAACGAAGCATTCACCGATGCCGTATATCGGCGGACGCAGGAGATCGCTGCCTATCGCACGGTCGAGTCGCCGGCCGTCGATCTGAGCCGGATCGGCGAGTCGCGGATCGGTGAGATGCGGGTCAGCATCATCGATCCGGTGGCCGACTATGCCGAACTCCTCGAGTCGCTGTTCGATTTCGATCGCATTGCGGCGCTGCTCGCCCGTCCCGATTTCCGCATGCGTTTCGACGCCATGCATGCGGTCACCGGTCCGTACGCGCGGGCGATTCTCGAGGAGCGGCTGGGTGCTCCGGCGGGTACCGTCGTCAACGGCATCCCATTGCCGGACTTCGCCGGTGGCCACCCCGATCCGAACCCGGTGTGGGCTGCCGACCTCGTTGCGGCACTCGCCGACCCGACTTCCGGCCTGTCCTTCGGTGCCGCATCGGATGGCGATGGCGACCGCAACATGATCGTCGGTCCGAACTTCGTCGTCAGTCCGAGCGACAGCCTCGCCGTGCTCGCCGCCAACCACGCCCTGGTGCCGGCCTACGCCGGCGGTCTGGCAGGCGTCGCGCGGTCGATGCCGACGAGTTGCGCGGTCGACCGCGTCGCCCAGGCGCTTGGCATCCCCTGCTACGAGACGCCGACCGGCTGGAAGTATTTCGGCTCCCTGCTCGATGCCGGCAAGGCGACGCTCTGCGGCGAGGAGAGCGCCGGTACCGGCTCCAACCACGTGCGCGAGAAGGATGGCCTGTGGGCGGTTCTCTACTGGCTCAACATTCTGGCGGTGCGCGCGACTTCGGCCGACGTGATCGTGCGCGAACACTGGCGGCGTTTCGGGCGCAACGTCTATTCGCGGCATGACTACGAGGCGATCGAGACCGATCGTGCCGATCGTCTGATGGACGAACTGCGCGCGCGCCTGCCGCAACTCGCGGGCTCCGAGTCCGGCGGCCTGCGGATCGCTGCCGCCGATGATTTTTCCTATACCGATCCGGTCGATGGTTCACGTTCCGAGCGCCAGGGCGTGCGGGTTCTGCTCGATGACGGTTCGCGGGTCGTCTTCCGCTTGTCCGGCACCGGCACCGAGGGCGCGACGCTGCGCGTCTATCTCGAGCGTTTCGTCGCCGACCCGGGCCAGCACGAGGTGCCGACGCAGGAGGCGCTGGCGCCGCTGATCCGGCTTGCCGATGCGGTGGCACGGATCAACGCCATTACCGGCCGAGAGAAAGCGGACGTGATCAGTTAGGGCAAGGTGGCATCCGGCGCTTTCGCCGGATGCGATGAATCGAGTCAAATTGGGGATACGAAGATGGTTGACAGGAAGACATTCCAGTTGCCGCGCAGGGCGATCGCCCTGGTACTGGCCGGCGGACGCGGCAGCCGGCTGCATGAACTGACCGATCGCCGGGCGAAGCCGGCGGTCCATTTCGGCGGCAAGTTCCGGATCATCGATTTCGCTCTGTCGAACTGCGTCAATGCGCAGTTCCGGCGCATCGGGGTGGTGACGCAGTACAAGTCACACAGCCTGCTGCGCCATCTGCAGCGGGGCTGGAACTTCCTGCATGGCGAGGTCAACGAGTTCGTCGACCTGCTGCCCGCGCAGCAGCGCGTGGACGAGGAGTCGTGGTACCGCGGGACAGCCGATGCCGTTTACCAGAACATCGACATCCTCGAGACCTACCGGCCGTCACCCGAATATGTGGTGATCCTCGCCGGCGACCATGTGTACAAGATGAACTATGCGATGATGCTCGTGGACCACGTCGAGAGCGGTGCCGAGTGCACGATTGCCTGCATCGAGGTGCCGCGGCGCGATGCCAGCGGCTTCGGCGTCATGGACGTCGACGATAGGGGGATGATCACCGACTTCATCGAGAAGCCGGCCGATCCGCCGGCGATGGCGGGCAATCCCGACATGTCCTTGTGCAGCATGGGCGTCTATGTCTTCAACGCCAAGTACCTCTATGACGAACTCGAGCGTGACATCGCCGATCCCGGTTCCAACCATGACTTCGGCAAGGATATCATTCCGCGCGCCGTTGCCAACCGCGTGGCCGCCGCGCACCCGTTCTCGCGCAGTTGTGTCATTGCTCCAGACGATGTGCGACGCGAGCACTACTGGCGCGATGTCGGTACCATCGATGCCTACTGGGACGCCAACATCGACCTGACGGCCACGGTGCCGGCGCTCAACCTCTACGACCGCAACTGGCCGGTATGGACCTACCAGCAGCAGTTGCCGCCGGCGAAGTTCGTCCATAACCATATGGACCGTCGTGGCACGGCGGTCGAGTCGACCGTTTCCAGCGGCTCGATCGTCTCCGGGGAAGTCAATCGTTCGCTGCTCTTTTCGGGCTGCCGCGTCCATTCCTACGCCCGCGTCAACCTGTCGGTGCTGCTGCCGGACACGACCGTCGGCAACCGGGCGCGGCTGAGTCATTGCGTCGTCGACGCCGGCTGCAACATCCCGGCGGGAATGGTGATCGGTGAGGATCCGGAGGAGGATGCCCGTCGCTTCCGTCGCACCGAGGGGGGTGTCAGCCTGGTGACGCGCAAGATGCTCGAGCGGCTGGGCTGACGCCGGCCGGGGGGAGGGAGAGCTTGCGCGTCCTGCACGTTGCCGCGGAGATCTATCCGCTGGTCAAGACCGGCGGCTTGGCGGATGTCGTGGCGGCTCTGCCGGCGGCGCTCGCCGCCCGCGGGCTCGATGTCCGCGTCCTGCTGCCGGGGATGCCGGCAATCCTCAGCGGAGTGGTCGAAGCCAGGCGGATCATCCGCCTGGGCCCGGTTTTCGGTGCAGCGGTGGTGACGCTGCGCCTTGCCCGCCTGCCGGACAGCGGGCTGCTGGTTTACGTCATCGATGCGCCCTTCCTCTACCGGCGGGACGGCAATCCGTATCTCGGTCCCGATGGCCGCGACTGGCGGGACAATCATCGGCGCTACGCCCTGCTCGGCTGGATTGCTGCCCATTTGGCCGGCGGCGAACTGGACCGCAACTGGCGGCCGGATGTCGTGCATGCGCATGACTGGCATGCCGGTCTGGCGCCGGCCTACATCGCGCAGAATCCAGCGCTGAATACGGCCACCGTGTTCACCATCCACAACCTTGCCTTCCGCGGTCTGTTTCCGCTCGATCATCACAATGATCTGGGGTTGATGATCTCCGGTGCGGATCAGAGCGCGCTCGAGTTCCATGGCCATCTGTCGTTCATGAAGGCGGCTCTCTTTCATGCCGCGCGTATCAATGCCGTCAGTCCGACCTATGCGCGCGAGATCTGTACGCCGGAGTTCGGCTGGGGTCTCGACGGACTGCTGCGCGACCGTGGTGGCAATCTGTCGGGAATCCTCAACGGCGTCGACTATTCGGTATGGGATCCGGGCAGTGACCGCGCGCTGGCGCACAACTACACGGCCGAGAAGCTGCGCGGGAAGCGGATCTGCAAGCTCAAGCTGCAGGCGGAGCTCGGTTTTGCGCTGCGGAGCAAGGCACCCCTGCTCGCGGTGGTCAGCCGCCTGACCTCGCAGAAGGGGATGGATCTCGTTCTCGGCGCCCTGCCGGATCTGTTGGCGGCGGGCGGCCAACTGGTGGTCATTGGCAGTGGTGAATCCGAGATCGAAAGCGGCTTCCGGGCTGCGGCGAGGGCGCACCCGGGATCCGTCTCGGTGTACCTCGGTTTTGACGATGCGCTGTCGCACCGCATAATGGCCGGCGCCGACATTCTGCTCGTCCCCTCGCGCTTTGAACCTTGTGGTCTGACACAGCTCTATGCCCTACGTTACGGTACGATTCCGCTGGTGCGACGGGTTGGTGGTCTGGCCGACACGGTGATCGATGCCACGCCCGACCATCTCCGAGCCGGGACGGCGAACGGCTTCGTCTTTGACGACGCGAGCAGCCGCGTCCTTTCCCGGCGGATCGGCGACGCGCTGGCGCTGATGCGAAATGCGGCAGCGTGGCAGCATCTGCAGAAGCGCGGGATGGTGCAGGACTTCTCGTGGGCCGACTCCGCCTTGCGCTATGAGGCGCTCTACCGAAGCATTTGAGGTGCCCCGTCCCGGCCACTGCAGCGACCTCCGACCGGATGGCCGTTCGCCGCCGGCGACCGCCTGTGCTGGCCGCCGCTGGCGGCTGCGCAGCACGCGACACCGCCGGCAGCCGCCGCGCTGCGGCACCATTTCCAGAACCTCGCTCGAGCGGGAGAAGCATTTGACATTCGATTCTTGCCTGATCCGGCCATTTGCCGGTCTGCGGCCGCGCAGCGCCGATGCCGCAGCAGTCGCTGCACCACCCTACGACGTACTCTCGAGTGACGAGGCGCGGCAGGCTGCTGCCGGCAAGCCGCTCTCGTTCCTGCACGTGTCGAAAGCCGAGATCGACCTGCCACCGGAGGTCGATCACTACGCACCCGAGGTGTATGCCCGGTCGACGATGAACTTCCGCCGCCTGATTGACGACGGTGTCCTGTGCCGCGACCCGCGGCCGTACTATTACGCCTACCGTCTGGTGATGGGTGAGCACGTGCAGACGGGGCTGGTGGCGGCCGCCTCGATCGCCGCCTACGACAGCAACCGCATCCGCAGGCACGAGTTCACCCGCCCCGACAAGGAGGATGACCGGGTCCGCCAGATCGAGGCGCTGAATGCCCAGACCGGGCCGGTGCTGCTGGCCCATCCCGACGATCCGCAGGCCGAACGCCTGCTCGCCATGGCGACCGGGCAGTCGCCGCTGGCCGACCTGACGGCGGTCGACGGAATCCGGCACACGCTGTGGCTGATCGATGACGATGCCGACATGGCGCGCATCAGCACCGTCTTCGGTGCGATGCCGGCGCTCTACATCGCTGATGGTCATCACCGTTCGGCAGCGGCCTCGCGCGTTGCGGCTGCGCGGCGCCAGGGGGGCAAGGGTGGTGCCGACTCGTTCCTGGCGGTGATCTTCCCGGCGCGGCAGATGCGCATCCTGGACTACAACCGCGTGGTCAGCGATCTGAACGGCCTGGACGTCGAGGATTTCCTGCGGGCGGTCGGCGAGCGCTACCGCGTCAGCCTGGCGGACGGTCCGCTGCGCCCTGAGTGCAGTGGGGTTTGCGGGATGTATCTGGCCGGCCGCTGGTACCGGCTGCAGGTACGACCGGAACTGGTGCCGCTCGCCGATGCGGTGCGCCGGCTCGACGTCTCGGTCCTGGCCGAGCAGATCCTCGAACCGGTGCTCGGGATCAGCGACCTGCGTCGCGACAGGCGCATCGATTTCGTCGGCGGCATGCGCGGCCTGGGTGAGCTGGAGCGGCGGGTCGACAGGGGCGAGATGGCGGTCGCGTTCGCCATGTATCCGACGCAGATGGCAGAGCTGATGGCGGTTGCCGACATGGGACAGGTGATGCCGCCCAAGTCGACCTGGTTCGAACCAAAGCTGGCCGACGGGCTGGTATCACTGATGCTCGACTGACAGCCGGCGCGGGAGTGCGGCGAGCAAGCCCTGATGCCTGGGGGCCAGTGAGCGAACGACACGCGTGGTCCAGTCGGTGGGCGCGGGGCGGGCGGCGCGCATGATGCTGCGCAGCAGCGCGCGGCGGCCTCTCAAGAAACAAGATCGCAAGGATTTGTTGCTTATGGAACATCGTGCGCGCGATCCGCGGGCCCGGGATGCTCTCAGCGACTCCTGACGACCGCGACCCGTGGCTTGCCTTCGCCCAGCTCACCGATCACCGTTGCTTGGTCGAAGCCCTCCTGCAGGAAGACTGCAAGGACCTCGGTGACGACCTCCGGCGCGCAGGCAACAAGCAGGCCGCCGCTGGTCTGCGGGTCGGTCAACAGGTCGCGTTCGAGATCACCGAGCTTCCTGTCAAGCTCGACGTGCTCGCCGTAGCTTGCCCAGTTGCGGCCGGACGCGCCTGTGATGCAGCCCCTGGCGGCATAGTCGACGGCGTTCGGCAGGATCGGCACCGCCGTGTAGTCGACGACGGCAGAAACCCCGGATGCCTTGCAAATCTCGACCAGGTGCCCGAGCAGGCCGAAGCCGGTGACATCGGTCATCGCATGCACGCCAGCGAGGCAGGCGAGCGTGCGGCCGGGCGTGTTGAGCTGCGTCGTCGAAGCGATCATCACCGCATAGCCGGCCGGTGACAGGAGACCTTTCTTCAGCGCGGCACTGAAGAAGCCGACGCCCAGCCCCTTGCCGAGAATCAGCTTGTCACCGGGGCGTCCGCCGGAGTTCCGCTGGACGTGTCGCGGATGGACGAGCCCGATGGCGACGAGGCCATAGATCGGTTCCACCGAGTCGATCGTGTGTCCCCCGGCAATCGGGATGCCGGCCTTCGCACAGACCGCTTCACCGCCTTCGAGGATGCGCTGGATGGTTTCCAGCGGCAAGCGGTTGACCGGCATGCCGACGACGGCCAGTGCCAGCAGCGGGGTGCCGCCCATGGCATAGACGTCGGACAGCGCATTGGTTGCCGCGATGCAGCCGAAGTCGAAGGGGTCGTCGACGATCGGCATGAAGAAATCGGTCGTGGCGATCACCGCCTGCTCGTCGTTGAGCTGGTAGAC
>JAEUOM010000091.1 GCA_016788495.1 Accumulibacter sp.
CGGCAGCCAGGTGGTGGCCTACCGCTACGACGGTGACGGCCGCCTGAGCGAAGAGGCCAACGGCAACGGCACCGCCACCACCTACAGCTACGACGCGCGCGGCCAGCTCAGCGCCATCATCAACCTGGCCGTCGACGGGACCGAAAGCTCGGCCTACCGCTACAGTTACGACGCTGCCGGCCAGCGCGTGGGCATGCAGACGCCGCACGGCACCTGGGCCTATGGCCATGACGCCAGCGGCCAACTGACCAGCGCGCAGTTCACCGTCAACGCCACCGGTGCCAGTGCGGGACTGCACGACAAGCGCCTCGCCTACGCCTACGACGCCGCAGGCAACCGCAGCAGCGTCACCGAAGACGGGGTGCAGACGGCCTACAGCAGCAACGCGCTCAACCAGTACACCCAGGTGGGCAACGCCACCTACACCTACGACGCCGACGGTAACCAGACCAGCAAGACCGACAACGCTGAGACCTGGACCTATGCCTACAACGCCGACAACCGCCTGGTGCAGATCAACGGTCCGCAGGGCGAACTCACGCAGTACGAGTACGACGTCTTCGGCAACCGTTCGGCCATGGTGGAAGGCGGCGTGCGTACCGAGTTCCTGGTCGACCCGTTTGCGCTGGGCATGGGCTCGCCGGTGGCCGAGTACAGCGGCGGCCAGCGGGTGGCCTCGTACCTCTATGGTCTGAACGCCATTGCGCAGCAGACCAGCGCGGGCACCCATTACTTCGAGGGGGACGCGGTCGGCTCGGTGACCGGGGTGACCGGGGTGGGTGGTACGCTGGCCAATGCCTATGTGTACGATCCGTTCGGGCGGCAGTTGCTGGAAACCGAGACGGTGGCCAACCGGTTGGAGTTCAACGGACTGTTCGGTGTTCAGGAGGCAGGCGGCGAATTGAGTTTCATGCGAGCTCGGTTCTATGACGCGGACCAGGGCCGGTTCACGACAGAAGATCCGCGATGGCTGAGTGGCGACATTGGTAGCCTGTATCGGTTTGGTTTCAACAGCCCCGCGTATCTGCTCGATCCATCCGGAGAATTCGTTCCTTTCCTGATCGGCGCTGTGTATGCACTAGACGTCGCAGTTGCAACGGCAGGTGGCTGGGCTGCGATTGCAACCTTCACGGCTGGCGTCACCACTGCCTTGGGCTATGCCTTGACGACACAAGCCGTTGTTGAGGCAATTAACAAAGCGATCGACGGACGAGGATCGGAAGCAGCGCTTGACTTGCTGACTGAAATGGTGACGTTCAAGGTTGGCAAGTACCTTGACTATTTCCTCGATGCCGAGTTGGGTGCCCGTGGGCTGAATGAGTTAGCCGCTACAACGGGGGCGCTCACCTTCCGACCGCTGAAGCCACTGCTTAAGAAGTTAGTAGACTTCTTGCCTGATGCGGGATATCTGCTCCGCGATCTGATCGATGGTGAAGCCACCTCGGCGGGCGCCTCCGACGGCGACCCCCACCTCCGCACCTTAGACGGCCTGAGCTACGACTTCCAGGCGGCCGGTGAATTCGTACTGGCGCGCGGCACGGGCCTCGAAATCCAGACCCGTCAGGAACCCAGGGACAACAGCAATTCCGTGTCGGTCAACACCGCCGTGGCCCTGCGCGTCGGCGATGCCGTCGTGGGCCTGTACAAGGATCACGCCGGCAGCCCGCTGAACATCAATGGCGAATGGGTGCCGATCGCGACTGGCGAGACGCTGTCGGTCGGCGGGGGCTCCATCTACCGCAGCGGTCCCCTCTACATCGTCACCAACCCGGACGGCGACGGCGTCTGGGCCAAGGTGAGCCCGTCGCACATCAATCTGCGGCCCTTCATCCACAACCAACGCGCCGATGATGTGGCCGGCCTGCTGGGCAACCACGACGGCAACTGGCGCAATGACCTGGCGCTGGCCGATGGCACGGTGCTGCCCAACCCGATGCCGGTGACGGCGCTGTATGGCCAGTTTGCCGACGCCTGGCGGGTCACCGATGCCACCACGCTGTTCATCTACGGCCAGGGTGAATCCACCGCCACCTATACCGACCGCAGCTTCCCCTCGGGGGTGGTCCGCCTGGAAGACCTGAACCCCGCCGTGCGTGCCGCCGCCGAGCAGGTGGCCATTGCGGCCGGGTTGCTGCCGGGCACCTGGGAATTCGACAGCGTGGTGTTCGACATCGCGCTGACCAACGACCCTGGCTTCGCCGACGGGGTGGCTGATGCACCGACCGATGGCACCCAGCCGACCCCGCTGGTGCTGCAGTTGCCACCCAGGCTGGTGTCCGACCAGGCGAGCACACGCGAAGACGAGACGGTCACCGTCGACGCGTTGGCCAACGACACGGACCCCGAAGGCGACGCCCTGCAGATCGTGGCGGCGTCCGATGACAACGGCGGCACGGTCCGCATCGTCACCGGACAACTGGTGTTTACTCCGGCAGCCGATTTCAACGGCCGCACGCAGTTGCGCTACACGGTTTCCGATGGCGCGGGCAACGCGGTGGTTGGCACCGTGGACGTCGTCGTCGAAGCGGTCAACGATGCGCCCGTGCCCAAGGACGACGCGTTCACCGTGCGGCCTGGCAAGGTGCTGGAGGTGGCCGCCGGACAAGGGTTGCTCGCCAACGACGCGGACGTGGACGGTGATCCATTGGCCGTGATCGGCCACGCTGCAGCGGCCCACGGCAGGTTCGTGATCGCCGCGGACGGGTCGCTGCGCTACACGCCCGACCCAGGATTCACCGGTGCGGAAGTCATCGAATACATCGTGAGCGATGGAAGGGAGTCGGCCACTGGCTCGCTCAGCGTCACCGTGCTCAATGCCATGCCGAGCCTGGTCCTGGCCGGCGATGCGCAGGTCGATGAGGGCGCACCGTACACCCTCACCGTCGTCGTGGGCGATGCCGACAACGCTCAATTGGATATCGCGGTGAACTGGGGCGACGGCAGTGCGGTGCAGTTGCTGACCTCGGATGCACTCGCAGCGCTGGGCGGCACGGTGCCGCATTTCTTTGCCGATGACGACGACGGCGCAGTGGACGCCACGCAGCGCACCATCAGCGTGACCGCCAGCGACGGCGATGGCGGCAGCACGACCCGCACGCAGATTGTGACGGTCAACAACGTCGCCCCCACGGCCGCACTCGGCGGCGCCGCGGCGGCGGATGAGGGCAGCAGCTACACGCTGAGCGTCGGCCCGGTACAGGATCCGGGCGGCGACACCCGCAGCGCCTACCGCATCGACTGGGGCGACGGCAGCAGCAGCAGTTTCACCGCGGCGCAATGGGCGGCGGCGGCCGGCAGTTTCGACCATGGCTATGCCGACGGTGGGGCCACCGCCCGCATTACGGTGCATGCCTCCGACGAGGACGGCAGCTTCGTGCTGGGCAGCAGGGTAGTTACGGTGAACAATCTGGCGCCCGGGCTGACCCTGGGCGGTGCGGCCACCAGCAACGAAGGCGCGACCTATGCGCTGGCGATTGCCGGCAGCGATGCCGCGGGAGCGGCCGACCCGCTGAGCTACAGCATCGACTGGGGCGACGGCGGCCTGCCGCAGGTGATCACGGCAGCGGAACTGCTGGCGCTGGGTGGCCAGGTCAGCCACGTCTTTGCCGATGGCCCGGCAGCGCTGACCATCAGCGTCACCGCCGACGACGGCGACGGCGGCAGCACCACCCGCGTCCAGGCGGTGACGGTGAGCAACGTGTCGCCGCCGACCTTCTGGACGGTGCGGCTGGGTGATGCGCCGCTGCGCCAGACCGGGCTGGGTGGCCAATGGCGAGAAGCCTGGACCGACCCTGCGGTGCTGTCGATCAGCCACAAGGCCAATGCCGCCGACGCCGCCGAGGCTTGGACGGGGTCGAGCTTCGATGGTGCCTTGCCAAACCTGCTGAGCGGGCTGGACGTCTTCCAGGGCGACCTGGGTGTCAGCGGCCAGACCCTGGCCACCAGTACCATACGGCAGGAACTCGACGGCACCGAGGCGCTGCGCATCGACCTGGCCGATGCGGCCACGTCGGTGACGCTGAACCTGGCGCGCTTCCAGATCCTGGACGACGGCGGCCCGCATGCCGAGGCCGGCCTGCTGCGCCTGATCGATGCAGGGGGCCAGGTGGTGGCCGAGCAGGCATTCACCGCCAGCAGCAGTGGCGGCAGCCAACTGGTGACGGCCAGCGCAGCCCAGGGTTTCGTGGCGGTGGAGCTGTGGGCGGGCGCCTACGACGGAGGCGACTTCGTGTTCGGCGCCTATGCCGCGGCCGACGGCTCAGCGGTAGCCCCGGCGATGTCGGGCGGCAAGCCGCATGGCAGCGAGTTCATGCTCGACTGGGTGGATTTCGACTTTCCGGTGCGACTGGTCGGCGCAGCCAATCCGCTACCGCCCGATTTGCTGTTCCCATGACCCGGGATCGTCAGCTCACCTTCTGCGATCCACAGGTGTTGCGATGTGCTGATCCGATCCGCATTGAACGTCCGCCACCCCGGTGGCGGGTTTTTTGGAGAATCCCATGAAATTCGTCGTGTTGTCCGCAGCTCTCGTCTGGACGGCTGCGGCCGGTGTCGCGCAGGCCACCTCAGTACAACTGTTCTCGGCATTGCCCGATACGCAGTTCGCCTTGGGCACCCAGGCCGATACCGGCACGGGCCCGCTGGAAGTGAGCTTCAACGCCGTCGGCGGCGAGATCCTGCAGGAACTTGCCTGGTGGGGCTATCAACTGCCCGACCCGACGACGGGCAGCATCGGTACCGATCAGTTCGAGATCCTGCTCAACGGCGTGCCGGTGGGTAGCCAGTCGATTCCGCTGGGCACGATTCACGTGCGGGATGCCCATGTCGACCTCGGCGATCCGGCGGGTGGCCCCGCTACCGTCGATCTGCTGCGCTACTCCCTGGTGTTCGAGCCGGGACAGTTGGCTCTGGCCGGCAGCAACACCCTGTCGGTCGGGAACGAGGATTTCAGTGCCAGTTGGTTTTGGCAAGGCAGCGAGAACGATCCGTCGCAACCGGCTTACGTGCTGACGGGCGAGCGTGCTCAGCCAGTGCCCGAGCCGATGTCGCTGGCACTGGTGCTGGCCGCCCTGGCCGCTGCGGGGGGCAGCACACGCATACGCGGTGCAAGGTCGAGACGGTTGTGACCGTTCGAAGAACGGGATGGGTGAGGTGGCCGGACTCCAAGTTCCGCGCATGCGAGCCTCTGTGGTGCAGGCAGGATGCTATCGCAAGCTCCTGTGCGCAAGGCGCTGCGACCGCCAGCCACAGCGTGCGACGGATGTCGCTCGCCAGCCGGAGCATGAAGACGATCGCGGATGAACAGCGAAACCCTCCCGAGCTGCCAGATGCTCTTCGGCAACGAGCGATAGCCCGCCGGCGGCTGTCGGCGCTCCGGATTCGCCTGCGTCGGGTGCAGTCACGCGTCTGCTCCCGCCGCTTCGCCGCGTCTGCCGGCACTCCGGCGATCAATGCTTGCCGTGCGCAGCCGGCGGCTCCGTTTCGAGCGCCGGCTGCGGTCTCCTGACCGGAACCTCGAGCTGCTGCGTGCTGCCATCGTCGAAGCGCAGCGTCAGCGGTACGCGTTCTCCCTCCCGCAGCGGTTGCCTGAGGCCGATCAGCATGACGTGCTGGCCGCCGGAGTGGAGTTCGGCGCGGCCGCCGGCCGGGATGTCGATCGCCGCGACCTGCCGCATGCGCATGACGCCGTGGTCGTCGATGTGGGTGTGCAGCTCGACCGTCCGCGCTACCGGGCTTGCGGCCTGCAGCAGCCGGCGGTCGCTGCCGCTGCGGTTGCTGATGCGCATGAAGGCGAGTGAGTTGGGAGAACCCGGCGGCATCAGCCGGACGCAGGCGTCGCTGACGACGAGGCCGCTGTCGGCGGCGGTGGTGCCGACGGGCAACAGCAGCAACGCGGCGACGGCCAGGACTGAACGGTGCGAAGGCATTTGCGGTATCTCCTGTCGATCGGGCGGGCGGTGCTGCCGGCGGCAGCGCGGCGGCTTCAGCGGGCGTTGCCTGCCGCCAGTTGCTGGCGGACGAAGGCGACGATCTGCGCCGGCGACGAGGCGTGTGGCAGGCTGCCGGCGAGCCGCCCCTGCGCGTCGACGACGTAGGTCGCCGACGAATGGTCGACGGCGTAGTTGCCCTCGGCGTTCGCCGGCTGCTTCTGGTAGCTCGATCCGTAGCTGTCGGCGACGCTGGCGATCTGCTCGCGCGAGCCGCTGAGGCCGATCAGCGCCGGATGGAAGAACGGCGTGTACTCACTGAGGCGGGCCGCGGTGTCGCGCTCGGGGTCTACCGAGATGAAGAACGCCTGCACGCGCTCGCGCTCGGCCGGATCGAGATCGGCGATCGCCTGCGCGAGCAGCGACAGCGAGGTCGGGCAGACATCCGGGCACCAGGTATAGCCGAAGTAGATCAGCACCACCTTGCCGCGGTAGTCGGCGAGGGCTACCGGCCCCTGCGGTCCCTGCAGGACGAAATCGCCGCCGGGCGGCGCCGTTCCCGGCGGCAGTTGACCATGCGGCACGACCCGCTCGATCGTGCGGTGCGGCAGCGGGTCCCAGAAGGCGGCGAGGTAGAGCAGCGCGGCGCCGAGCAGCGCGATGAGGGCGATCAGGAGCGTTCTGGTCCGCATGTCTTCCGCGACTTCTTCAGTTGCCGCTGACGAAGCGGAAAGGAACGGCGATCAGCGCCTTGCCGTTGTCGACGAGAACGGTCGCCTCCCACTCCATGCTGCCGGTGATGCACACCGGCAGGCTGGCCGGGCCGCTGAAGCGGCTGCCGTCATCGCCATGCGCTTCGAGGAGTGGCCGGTTGTAGCCCATCTTCATGTCGGTGCCGGCGAGGTCGACCTCGACGCGGCGTACTGCGCTGCCGTGGAAGCTCGCCTGCAATTGCAGCGGTCGCAATGCCGGAATCGGGCGGGGTTCGATCGAGAACTCCATCTGGCCGCCGTCCGGCAGTGTCGCGACGCAGGGGTGCTGGTTGAGGTTGCAGCTCGACAGCGGCAGTGCGATGTCGGTCTTCGGCTGCAGCAGCGGCGCCAGCTTGTAGGCAACGACGCCGAGAACGGCGAGGGCGAGCAGGATGGCGATGTCGAGCAGCAGGTTCTTGGTCATCGGCGGCGGGCAGGGTGGGGCTGGCGGCGGCATCGCGGGCAGGGCCTGCATTATCGCCCGACGGCGTGCGGCAGGGTACGCGATGCGCGATCGCTGCGCCATGCTGCCATGCAGCAGGATGGCCAAAATTTAATCCAGCTCAAATTATCGGGCTGCGCATGTGGCCACAATGTGCGACATATTGCCGCAGCGGCAGCCGGACGCACGACGGTCGATGTGGGCAACGGTGGCACCCATCTGATCAAAGGGAGAGTGAGAATGAAAAAGCGTTCCAGGCAAGTCGTGCCCATGCTGCTCGCAGCGGGGCTCGGCTGTGCGGCGGTTGGCAGCCTGCAGGCTGCCGAATCGCTGCAGGATGTGATGAAGCGTCGCAGCCTCTCGCAGCAGGACATCCTGGCTGCGGCCAAGACCTACGTACCGACCGGCAAGCGCGACGAGTTCGTCGCCTTCTCGTCCGGCGGCCAGTCGGGCCAGGTGATCGTCTACGGCATCCCCTCGATGCGCATTCTCAAGTACATCGGTGTGTTCACTCCCGAGCCGTGGCAGGGCTACGGCTTCGACGAAAGCTCGAAGGCGATCCTGGCGCAGGGCCGGATCGACGGCAAGGACATCACCTGGGGCGACACGCACCACCCGGCGATCTCCGAGACGCAGGGCAAGTACGACGGCCAGTTCCTGTTCATCAATGACAAGGCCAACCCGCGGCTGGCGGTGATCGACCTGCGCGACTTCGAGACCAAGCAGATCGTCGTCAACCCGATCTACAAATCCGAGCATGGCGGCGCCTTCGTCACGCCGAACACCGAATACGTCATCGAGGCGGCACAATACGCGACGCCGCTGGAGAACAAGAAGTTCTACCCGCTCGAGGAGTTCAACGAGAAGTATCGCGGTGGCGTCACCTACTGGAAGTTCGACCGCAAGGAAGGCCGCATCGATCCGAAGCAGTCGTTCTCGGTCGAACTGCCGCCGTACAGTCAGGATCTTTCCGATGCCGGCAAGGGACCGTCGGACGGCTGGTCATTCACCAACTCGTTTTGCAGCGAGCGCTACGTCGGCGGCATCGAGAAGGGCCGTCCGCCCTATGAGGCGGGCTGCTCGGCGAAGGACACCGACTACCTGCACGTGATCAACTGGAAGAAGGCGGCCGAGCTGGTTGCCGCCGGCAAGGCGAAGAAGATCAACGGCCACGACGTGCTGCTGATGGACACGGCGGTCAAGGAGGGCGTGCTCTTCCTGGTGCCCGAACCGAAGTCGCCGCACGGCGTCGATGTCACTCCCGACGGCAAGTTCATCACCGTTTCCGGCAAGCTCGACACGCACGTCTCGGTCTACTCGTTCGAGAAGATCCAGGCGGCGATCAAGGCCGGCAAGTTCGAGTCGAAGGATCCCTACGGCATCCCGGTGATCGGCATGAAGGATGCGCTGCACACGCAGGTGCAACTGGGCCTCGGGCCGCTGCACACCCAGTACGATGCCAAGCCGTGTATCGCCTACACCTCGCTCTATGTCGACTCGCAGGTCGTCAAGTGGAATTTCTGCGAAGGCAAGGTGCTCGACAAGATCAGCGTGCATTACAACATCGGACACCTGATGACGATGGAGGGTGACTCGGTCGATCCCAAGGGACGCTACCTTGTGGCGCTGAACAAGCTGGCGATCGACCGCTTCGTCCCGGTCGGCCCGCTGCATCCGCAGAACCATCAGCTGATCGACATCAGCGATGACAAGATGCAGCTTCTCTACGACATGCCGCTGCCGCTGGGCGAGCCGCACTACGTCGTCGCCATCGAAGCGAGCAAGCTGAAGCCCGGCGTTCGCTACAAGGTGGGGACCGACAGCCGCACCGACAAGCCGCACCCGGGCGCAGTCCGTGCCGGCGAAGAGAAGATCGTCAAGAAGGGCAACAAGGTCGAAGTCTTCGGTACCCTGATCCGCTCGCACATCACGCCGGAGACGATCGAGGTGGACGTCGGCGACGAGGTGATCATCAACCTCACCAACCTCGAACGGGCGCAGGACGAGACGCACGGCTTCACGGTGTCGACCTACAACGTGCATGCCTCGGTCGAGCCGGGCAAGACCGTCCAGGTGAAGTTCAAGGCCGACAAGGAAGGCGTCTATCCGTACTACTGCACCGAGTTCTGCTCGGCGCTGCACCTCGAGATGCAGGGTTACCTGCTGGTCAAGCCGAAGGGCTGGAAGGCGACGAAGACCTCGACCGGTGCCGGCGCCAACTACACCGAGGCCGACTACAAGACGCAGCTGAAGAAGGTTGCCGATACACAGGCGGTGATCGACTCGGTGGTTGGTTACATCACCAGTGTCAATTACAAGGACTTTCCGGATGTCGTCGCGATGATGGATGACGCGGTCGACCAGCTCGGCAAGATCAAGGACGCGAAAGCCAAGGCCGACGAGGCGGCGGCGAAGAAGGACTGGAACAACGCCGCGCTGTGGACCGAGCAGATCTGGCAGTACCAGGTCAAGGCGGCCGATCTCGGGCTGCGGGCGAAGACCTACCTCGAGCAGAACGGCGCCAAGAAGATCAAGTAGTCCACGTTGTTGATCTGACTCAAGGCAACCCGACGGGGAGCAGGCCTATCCTGTTCCCCGTTTTCACATCACGAAGGAACAACCATGAAACATGCGATGGCCCTGCTGCTGGCGGCACTGGCAGCGCCGGCAATGGCTGCCGATGGCGCCAAGCTGTACACCGAGAAGACCTGCAATGCCTGCCACGGCCCTACCGGCAACAAGCCGCTGATGCCCGATTACCCGAAGATTGCCGGGCAGAACGCGAAGTACGCCGAGCGGCAGATGCTCGACATCAAGAGCGGTGCGCGCGCGAACGGCAACTCGGCGGCGATGAAGGGCGTCATGCACCTGGTCAACGACGAGGAGATCAAGGCTCTGGCCGACTACATCTCGAAGCTCAAGCCCTGATCCGCGACACCCGCCCGACTTGACAATTATCAACGCCAGAGCGCGGGCCGATTGCTAGATTGACGGCATAATTTCGCAACCAACAGGGAGTTCGCAATGAAGAAGCTGATCCTGGCCGTGTCGCTGGCGGTGGTCGCCACGGCCGCCGTGCATGCCGGTCCACCGGCGCCGAAGACGCAGGGCATCGAGAGCAAGGACTACAAGTGGAATGCCCAGGAAGGCGAAAAGAGCGAGGCGCTGAAGCTCAAGGGCGATGCCAAGCGCGGCGAGGAGGCCTATGAGGTCTGTGGCGCCTGCCACCTGCCATCGGGCGCTGGCCGTCCCGACGGCACCTTCCCGCAACTCGCCGGCCAGCACACGACCGTGCTGATCAAGCAGATGGCCGACATCCGCGCCGGCCTGCGCGACAACCCGACGATGTATCCCTTCGCCGCAACGCTCACCGATCCGCAGGAACTGGCCGACGTCGCGGCCTATATCGAGAAGATGTGCATCCCGCCCGAACACGGCAAGTACGAAGGCAAGGATCTCGACAAGCAGCTGGCGACCGGCAAGGAACTCTACGAGAAGGAGTGCAAGGAGTGTCACGGCGCCAATGGCGAGGGCGTCAAGGACAAGTTCTATCCGGTGATCGCCGGCCAGCACTACAAGTACCTGTTGCGCCAGATGACCGAAATTCGGGACGGACACCGGCGCAACGCCAACCCCGACATGGTGCGGATCATCAAGAAATACAACAACGACCAGCTCGTCGCCATCTCGGCGTACCAGGCAAGCCTGGTGATGCCGGGCAACATGTGCAAGGCGAAGGCTGCTGCCCCGGCGAAGAAGAAGTAGCGTCACGCGGCGCAGCGCGCCGAGCCCGCATGCGGCCCGCCGGAACACGACCGGCGGGCCGTGCTTCGGGGGCAGGTCAGCAGTCAACAACATGCTGCACGGCACGCCGATGTTTGCCGGCAGCAGCCGGGGCCGAGTCCCCGCACGAGGATGGACAGCATGTCGGCAGGACCAGGCAGCAGGCAGAACGTGATCGTCGCGGCGCTGACCGCGCTGGCGATGGTGTTGATGATCGTCGCCTATTTCGCGCCAATCTGGTGGGTTTCACTGACGGCGCCGAACTATCCGCCGGACGCCTTTCCCGACGGCATCCGCATCCACTTCCATTTCAACGGCGTCTTCAACGGCTGCAAGGCCGCCGGCAAGGGAACTCGGATGGCGAACGAGATCATCCAGAAGGATCTCTCGCACGAGGACGAGCGCTACAACCCGATCACCGACAAGGGCAAGGACATCGACAAGGGCGCGCAGGGGCTCGACTGCGTGCATGAGATGAACACCATCAACCACTATGTCGGCATGTTCCCGATCGCCACTGGCGCGCCGGTCGAGAAGCCGCTGGCGAAGTTCTTCTTCGCTTTCTTCGCCGTCATGCTGCTCGGCTTCATGGTGCCGCGGCGCAAGCCACGGGTGTTCCTGCTGGCGGCCGGTTGCAGCCTCGTCGCCGGCTGGATGGTGCTCGACCAGTACGTTTTTGGAGCCCTGTCGACGCACGTCGCGAACTACGTCAACGAGACGGCGACCTTCTTCAACGAGCCCGAGAAAATCCAGGTCTGGGGTGACAACGTCACGCGCATCACGCACCTGGTCATCGCCGGCACGCTCGCCGCGATGGTCGTCGTCGTTCTCGGCGTCGCCCGGCTGCGCGTCTTCTCGTTGCTGCTGGCGCTGGTGCCGGCGCTGCTGCCCGTCTACTTCGTCATCACCTACGCCGGCTGGCTGTGGTTCTTCGGCCACAACCTGCATCCGTGGGGTGCCTTCACCGTCAAGCCCTTCATGCCGACGGTTTTCGGCGAAGGCAAGGTGGCGCAGTTCTCGACCTATTCCTACCCCTACTGGGGTTACGCGCTGCTCGTTGGCGTCATGCTCTGCCTGCTGCTGGC
>JAEUOM010000101.1 GCA_016788495.1 Accumulibacter sp.
AAATGGCGCAGACAAGTGTTTCCCAATTCGCCAGCCAGCTGCGAATGCCGGCTGGTTCGCTGCTCGAGCAGTTGCAGAAGGCGGGGGTCGCCAAGAGGCATCTGGATGACGTGCTGTCGGAGCAGGACAAATCGCGACTCCTCGAGTACCTGCGGCGTTCGCACGGACCGGTCGAGGCCAAGACCAAGATCACGCTGACGCGCAAGGAAACCTCCGAGATTCGGCAGCATGACTCGCATGGCAAATCACACACGGTGCAGGTCGAGGTGCGCAAGAAGCGCGTCCTGGTCAAGCGCGATGTCGCCGACACGACCGCCAGGCAGGCGCCGCCGGCGGTAGCCGAGACCGCCGTGCCGGTCGTCGAACCGGTGGTCGAGCATGTCGTCGAACTGCCGCCGGAGCCGGTCGTCGAGGTGGCGACCGAGCCGGCGCCGCCGCTGCAGGTTGCCGAGCCGGAGCCGGTGCTGCCTGCGCAGCCGGCAGTGGCGGTCGGTGAGCAGCCGAAGGCGGAGAGCCTGGCGACGGAGGTCAGACCGGGTGCCAAGAAGGTGGTGACGCGCGCCTCGATCATTGGCGAGGAGCAGCAGCGGCTGCGCGCCGAGGAGGAGCGCCGGCATGCCGAGTTGCGGGCCCGCCAGGAAGCGGAGTTCAAGAGCAAGCAGCAGCGCAGCGCCGACCTGGTGCGGCTGAAGCAGGAAGCCGAAGACAAGGCGGTGGCGGCGAAGGCGGCCGGTGCCGCCAAGGTGGTTGCGGCGCAGACAGCGAGCGATCGCCCGCCCGAGGACAAGACCCTGCACAAGCCGGCCGCGAAGGCGGCGACCACCGACAAGAAGGCGGCCGACAAGAAGGTACCGGAGAAGAAGGCGGCCGACAAGAAGGGACCGTGGAAGAACGAAGGCGCAAACAAGCGCCCCGGCCTGAAGACCCGCGGCGCCACCGGTGGTACGGGCTGGCGTGACACCAAGCACGGCAAGCGCGCCGGCCGTGGCGGCGACGACGACGGGGAGCATTCCTTCCAGCTGCCGGTTGACCCGGTGATCCATCAGGTGTCCGTGCCCGAGACCATTTCCGTTGCCGAACTGGCACACAAGATGGCGATCAAGGCGACCGAGGTGATCAAGGCGCTGATGAAGATGGGCTCGATGGTGACCATCAACCAGGTTCTCGACCAGGAAACGGCGATGATCATCGTCGAGGAAATGGGTCACAAGGCTTTCGCCGCCAAGCTCGACGACCCGGACGCGTTCCTCGACGAGAGCACGGTCGATCAGAAGGACGTTGCGCTCGAGCCGCGCGCGCCGGTGGTCACGGTCATGGGGCATGTGGACCACGGCAAGACTTCGCTGCTCGACTACATCCGTCGCACGCGCGTCGCCAGCGGCGAGGCGGGTGGCATCACGCAGCACATCGGCGCTTACCACGTCGAGACCGAGCGTGGCATGGTGACCTTTCTCGATACACCCGGTCACGAGGCCTTCACCGCCATGCGGGCGCGCGGCGCCAAGGCCACCGATCTGGTGATCCTGGTGGTGGCCGCCGACGATGGGGTGATGCCGCAGACCCGCGAGGCGATCAACCACGCCAAGGCTGCCGGCGTACCGATGGTCGTCGCGGTGAACAAGATCGACAAGCCTGGGGCGCAGCCGGACCGGGTGAAACAGGAACTCGTGGTCGAGCAGGTGGTGCCCGAGGAGTACGGCGGCGAGACGCCGTTCGTCTCGGTATCCGCGAAGACCGGTGCCGGCATCGACGAACTGCTCGAGAACGTGCTGCTGCAGGCGGAGGTTCTCGAACTCAAGGCGCCCCGCCAAGCGCCGGCCAAAGGTCTGATCATCGAGGCCCGCCTGGATCGCGGCCGTGGTCCGGTGGCGACGATGCTGGTGCTGTCGGGAACCCTGCACCAGGGCGATGTCCTGCTCGCCGGGCAGGTCTTCGGGCGGGTGCGGGCGATGCTCGACGAGAATGGCAAGGTGATCAAGGAGGCCGGCCCATCGATTCCGGTCGAGATCCTCGGTCTCTCCGACGTCCCGGCTGCCGGACAGGAAGCGGTCGTTCTGGGGGATGAGCGCAAGGCGCGCGAGATCGCCCTGTTCCGCCAGGGCAAGTACCGCGATGTCAAGCTGGCGACCAAGCAGGCGGCCAGCCTCGAGAGCATTCTCGAGCAGATGACCGAGGCCGAGGCGAAGGTACTGGCGCTGATCATCAAGGCCGATGTCCAGGGTTCGCAGGAGGCGTTGGTCCAGTCGCTGCACAAACTGTCGACCGGTGAGGTCAAGGTCAACGTCATCCATGCCGCGGTCGGCGCGATCAGTGAGTCCGACGTACACCTGGCACAGGCCTCGAAGGCGGTGATCATCGGCTTCAACACGCGCGCTGACGCCGGCGCCCGCAAGGCGGCGGAAGCGGCCGGGGTCGACATTCGCTACTACAACATCATCTACGATGCGGTGGACGAGGTGAAGGCCGCCCTGTCGGGCATGCTGGCGCCGGAGAAGAGGGAGGAAATCACCGGCCTGATCGAGATCAGGCAGGTGTTCCGGGCCACCCGGATCGGCACGATCGCCGGCTGCTACGTTCTCGAGGGTGTCGTCAAGCGGAGTTCGCGTGCGCGCCTGCTGCGCAACCACATCGTCCTCTGGGACGGCGAGATCGAGTCGCTGAAGCGCTTCAAGGAGGACGTCAAGGAGGTGCGCGGCGGTTTCGAGTGCGGTCTGTCGCTGAAGAACTTCAGTGGCTATGTCGAGGGCGACCAGGTCGAGGTCTACGACGTCACGGAAGTCGCGAGGACGCTCTGAGTGGCCGGCAGCAGGAGTTTTTCCCGCCGCGAGCGGGTTGCCGAGCAGATTCGTCGCGAGCTCGCCGATCTGATCCACAGCGAGCTGCGCGATCCGCGGGTCGGCATGGTCAGCCTGACGGAAGTGGCCGTCAGCGCCGATTACGCGCACGCCAAGGTGTTTTTCAGCAGCCTGGCTGGCAGCGAGCATCTCGATTCGGTGATGGCCGGTCTGGAACATTCGGCCGGCTTCCTGCGCACCGAGCTGGGCAAGCGGATCAGCCTCCACATGACACCGCAGCTGCATTTCGTTTTCGACCAGTCGCTTGAACGCGGCGCGCAGCTTTCGCGCCTGATCAGTGAGGCGGCGGCGATCTCCGACCACGGCGAGCATCCCGAGCAATCAGACCACCCCGAACGTTCCGAGCGCTCCTGAAGTGACGGCGTGCAAGAGCTGGCGCCGCGTTGACGGCGTGCTGCTGCTCGACAAGCCGAGCGGCATGACGTCGAATTCGGCGTTGCAGTCCGCCCGCCGTTTCTATTCGGCTGCCAAGGCCGGACATACCGGAACCCTCGATCCGCTCGCCAGCGGCCTGCTGCCGTTGTGCTTCGGTGAGGCCACGAAGTTCTCGACCGATCTGTTGGCAGCCGACAAGAGCTACGAGTGCGAAGTCGTTTTCGGCATCAGCACCGACACCGGCGATGCCGATGGCCGCATCCTGACGCGTTCCCCGGTGGGCTTTTCTGCCGCCGAACTCGAGCTCGCCCTGCAGGGATTTCGTGGTCCGATTCGCCAGGTGCCGCCGATGTACTCGGCGTTGAAGCGGGCAGGGCGGCCGCTGCACGAGCTGGCACGACAGGGTATCGAGGTCGAGCGCGAGCCGCGCGAGGTCTGCATCCACGAACTGCGGCTGGGCGATTTCTCGGTTGATCGCTGTCGCCTGCTGGTTCGCTGCAGCAAGGGTACCTATGTGCGCAGTCTGGCCATGGACCTCGGTTCCGCTCTCGGCTGCGGCGCGCATCTCGGCGCCCTGCGCCGCGTCGCCGTCGGCCCGCTGCAGATTGCCGATGCCGTCTCCCTCGATGTGCTGGCAACGCTGACAGAGGAGGATCGACAGGGCTGGCTTCTGCCTCCCGATGCGTTGCTGCAGAGCCTGCCCCGCGTGCTGCTCGACGAGGCCGGTGGCGAGCGTTTCCTGCACGGCAACCGCGTCGACGTCGGTGCGACGGCCGGCCGCTGCCGGGTCTACGCCGGCAGCCGCCTGCTCGGTCTCGGCGAGGTCGACGCCGACGGCAGCCTGCAGCCGCGGCGTGTGCTTGGCGGGTTGGAGCAGTAGCCAGCACTGCCGGGCGCCAGCCGACGCGGCGTCCTGCCCGCGTTTGCCGGTTCAGTCGGTGATGATCCGACCGTCGACCAGGTCGAGCCGCCGCATGGCGGGCAGCTCAATGACGTCGCGGTCGTGGCAGGCGATGATCGCTGTCGTCCCCGCATCGGCGAAAGTGCGCAGCAGCTCGATGGTCTGCCGCCGGGAGTCGGCGTCCAGGCTGGCGGTCGGTTCGTCAAGCAGCAGCAGCCGCGGCCGCAGCACCCAGGCGCGGGCCAACGCCAGCCGCTGCTTCTCGCCGCCGGAAAGCCGGGCAGGTGGGCTGTCGAGCAGGTGGTGCAGGCGAGCCCAGGACAGCGCCTCTTCGACCCGTCGCGCGCGCTCGGCGCGGGGAACGCCGCGTGCGCGCAGTCCATAGGCGACGTTGTCGATGACGCTGCTGTGGAAGACGTAGGGTTGCTGATGCACGTAGGTGACCTGCTTTCGCAGCCAGTCGGGGTACGGACTCCAGCCAAACGGACGCCCGTCGAAGCAGCCAGTGCCGGCATCGGGGGCGTCGATGCCGGCGAGAATGCGCAGCAGGGTAGACTTGCCGCTGCCGTTTGCGCCCGTCAGCACACAGCTCTCGCCGGCCGAGAGGCAGAGCTCGTCGATCGCCAGCAAGCGCCGCTGGCCCAGCGATCTGACGAGCGCGCGCACGGTGAGCAGGCTCATCGTCGCGCTTCGCCCTGAAAGAAGGCGAATGCCGAATTGATTCCCAGTGCGACGAGCAGCAGGACGATGCCGAGGGCGATGCCCTGCGCGAAGTCGCCCTTGCTGGTCTCGAGCGCGATGGCGGTCGGCATGTTGCGCGTCACGCCGGCAATGTTGCCACCGACCATCAGCGCGCAGCCGATTTCCGAGACGATGCGGCCGAAGGCGCTGCAGACTGCCGCCATCAGCGCAAAACGCACCTCGAGCAGCAGCGTCCAGGCGATTCGGGGTGCCGAGGCGCCGAGCGCCTGCGCCGTCTCGCGGGCGCGCGGATCGGCGCCCTGGATTGCCGAGAGCGAGAAGGCGATGAGGACTGGCAGCGCGATCAGCACCTGGCCGATGATCATCGCCGTCTGGGTGAACAACAACTGCAGCTCGCCGAATACCCCCTGACGCGACAGCAACAGGTAGAGGATCAAGCCGACGACGACGGTGGGTGACGCCAGCAGACCCTGGGTGAGGACGATCAGCAGCCGCCGGCCGGGAAAGGCGACGGTCGCCAGCAGGTAGCCGGCGGCGATGCCGAGTGGCGTCGCCACCAGCATCGCCCGCAGAGTCACCGACAGCGACACGCCGACGATGCCCCACAGTTCGCGATCGCCCGAGACGAGGAGCAGCAAGGCCGCCAGGGTGGCGTCCCAGAGTGTCAAGCGGCGACTCCTCAGCCGTCGGGCGCGACGAAGAACAACTGCTCGCCGCGCGGCCGGAAGGCACCGATCGCGGCACGGCCGGCGGGGCCGCTCAGCCAGTCGATGAGCGCCCGTGCGCCGGCATGATTGACCTGCGGATGGTTGCGCGGGTTGACGGCGATGATGCCGTAGGGATTGAACATCCTGCGGTCGCCCTGGAAGAGGATCTCGAGACCGGTGCGCGCGCTGTAGGTGGCATGGGTCGCTCGATCCGACAGCGTGTAGGCCTGCATCTCTCCCGCCATCATCAGCACTTCGCCCATGCCGAGGCCAGCCGACAGGTACCACGGCGTGCCGCTGACCTGCAGCGCCAGAAGCTGCCAGTAGCTCTTCTCCATGCGATCGGTTCCCGAGTCGTCGCCGCGTGAGACGAAACGCGTCTGGCTGTCGGCGATGCGCCGGAAGGCGTCGAGCACGTCGCCGCTCTGACGGACGCCGGCTGGATCGCTGCGCGGCCCGAGGAGAACGAAATCGTTGTACATCACGTCGCGCCGCCCGACGCCGTGGCCGGCGGCAACGAAGGCGTCCTCGGCGCGCCGGTCATGCACGAGGACGACATCGACGTCGCCATTCTGCGCCAGCTTCAGCGCCTTGCCGCTGCCGACCGCGATGACGTGGACGCGCATGCCGTGCTGGCGCTCGAATTGCGGCAGGATCGCGCGCAGCAGCCCGGAGTTGTCGGTGCTGGTGGTCGTCGCGAGCCGCAGCACGTCGGCCGCAAGAACCGGCAGCCAGCTGCCGGCGAGCAGGCAGCCGACCAGCAGCAGGCGCAGCATGCACAACGATGTCCGATCCATTCGCGTCACCCTCAGCCAAGGCCTCGGCAAGTCGAAGCGGTGGCCGAGCGACCGGCAGTCTAGCGGCAAAGTGGCCGGCGACCAAGCCCGCGCACGCCTCCGCGCCACGCCAGGCGTCGCGGCGACGAGCCGCCAGCGGTGGCTGTCGCCGTTGCGCAGTCCGGTGAGGCCGCCCTTTCTTTCGTCCCGCGCAGCCGCGACAGCGGTCGCAGAAAGCCCTTGCGCAGCCGGCATCAGGGTCTAAACTGAATTCGGGACAGGGGTTTTCCTGTAGCCCGGACCTGATCAAGGAGAGCAACGATGAACGGGAAGTGGTTTCACATCTGCGCCGCGGCAGCTGCTGTCGGCGCGCTCGCCGGCAGCGCCATGGCGGCAGAGCGTCTGGATATCGGCAAGCGCGAGTACGAGGCCAACTGTGTCGTCTGTCATGGCGCCAAGGGCAAGGGTGATGGCCCGTTCGTCGAGTTCCTGTCGGTCAAGCCGACAGACCTGACCGTATTGACCAGGAACAACGGTGGGCTGTTTCCGGTGAATCGGGTGCTCGAGTCGATCGACGGTCGCACGCTGGTGAAAGGTCACGGGACGCGCGAGATGCCGATCTGGGGCGACATCTATGATGCCCAGGCGCAGCCGCAGTTCGATGATTACGGCTACAACGCCAAGCTCTTCGTCTGGGCCCGGCTGCTGGCTCTGGTCGATTACCTGAATCGTCTGCAGGTCAAGTGATCGTGGCTGGTCAAGAACGGGTCGTCCGGCTCATGCGGCGCTCTGGCGCATGCAGGGTCCGGGACTCACGGTCCGTCGGTGAGAGGCAATCGAGGTGTCGCCAGGCCGTCGGCCGGAGTGGAATCAGGCGGGGCCACTGCTGCCGCAAGTTGCCGCGAACGGGTGACGGGGAGATGAGATGAAAGCCGTGTGTGTCTTGTTGCCAATGGTGCTGGGTGTTTTCGGATGTGCGAGCGAGGTGACTCGTCAGCCGGTTGATCTGTCGAGACCAAGGCAGCCACCTGACCGGGTGTTCGTCGCTTCGCAAACGGTCCCGGTGCGCCTTGATTCCGGATACGACCGGAGCATCAGAGCGGGTACCGAGTTTGTAGACGCCGGCGGAGTTGCGCAAGGCGACATACTGAAACCGACGAACGCCAGTTTCACCGTCGAGGGTGCGCACATGCACGAGGCTTGGCTCGTGGTGCACACGGGCCGTCTCGTGGGATTCTATCTTCCTGTCGAGAAGGCGTTTTCACCGCTCTCCGCCCCGGTCGCCCTGCCACTTGAGATCAAGGAGTTACGCAAATGAACGTCAGTCGCCTGTGTGTCAGTTGGTTGTTGCCGGTCGTACTGGCCGCCTGTGCCACGGGACCAAAGTACCCGGAGATGAAATCTTCGATTCCGACCCTCGGTGCGGAGCAAGGTCGAGTCTATTTCTATCGCAGTGGCAGTGCGTTTGGCGCGGCGGTCCAGCCATCGATCCTGTTGAACGGGGTCGTGGTCGGTGAATCGAAGCCGGGGGGATTCTTCTTCGTCGACCAGGCGGCCGGCAACAAGGAGGTCAGCACGTCGACCGAGGTCGAGAAGAAGCTGTCCTTCACGCTGGATCCAGGTCAGACGAGGTACGTCCGGACCGTTGTTGGCCTGGGCTTCTTTGTCGGACGGGTCTACCCCGAACTCGTAGACGACGCCACAGGGCAGAAGGAAATCGAAGAGGCGAGCTACATCGGGCCGCCACTGCAGCAGGGAGTGAAGGTCGAGGCCAAAGCGCAATAGGCATGGCGGACCGGCCTGGCGCTGCGGCGGCAGCGGCGGCAGCGATCAGGGCGCCACCCGGCGCGCGCCGCGCAGCGCTCGATGTTGCGATGCGGTAGAATCGCGGCCATGCTCTATCCGCTCCTACGCCACTTCTTTTTCGCACTTGATCCGGAAGTCGCGCACGGCATCGGCATGGCGGGCGTCGACCTGCTGCGGGTAACCGGCGCGAGCTGCCTGTTGGCGAGTCCGGTGCCGCCTGATCCCGTGTCGGTCATGGGACTCAGCTTTCCCAATCCCGTTGGCTTGGCCGCCGGGCTCGACAAGAATGGCGAACACATCGATGCGCTGGCGGCGCTGGGCTTTGGCTTCATCGAAGTCGGTACGGTCACTCCGCGGCCGCAGCCGGGAAATCCGCGGCCACGGATGTTCCGGATTCCCGAGCGGCAGGCGATCATCAATCGCATGGGTTTCAACAACGACGGCGTCGAAAGATTGCTGGCCAATGTCGCCGCGGCGCGTTTCCCGCGCCAGGGGGGGGTTCTCGGCATCAACATCGGCAAGAACTTCGATACGCCGATCGAGCGCGCAGCCGACGACTACCTGTTCTGCCTCGAGCGCGTCTATGCTGCCGCGAGTTACGTCGCGGTGAACATCTCGAGCCCGAATACCCGCAACCTGCGCGAGCTGCAGCAGGACGCGGCGCTCGATGCCCTGCTCGGCAGCCTCAAGGCGGCGCAGGCGAGCCTCGCCGACCGGCATGGGCGCTACGTTCCGCTGGCGCTGAAGATCGCCCCCGACCTCGACGAGGGCCAAGTGCGGGCGATTGCCGACCTGCTTCGCCGGCACCGCATCGATGCCGTCATCGCCACCAACACCACGGTGACGCGATCCGGGGTCGAGGGCATGCCGCACGCCGACGAGGCGGGCGGGCTGTCGGGCGCGCCACTGCTCGCGTTATCGACCGCCATCGTCCGGCAACTGGCGGTGGCGCTCGCCGGTGAGCTGCCGATCATCGGCGTCGGCGGCATCATGAGCGGCGCCGACGCGGCCGCCAGGATCGCCGCCGGCGCCTCTCTGGTGCAGTTCTACACCGGTTTCATCTACCGCGGGCCGGCTCTCGTCGGCGAGGCGGCGGCGGCAGTTGCCCGGCATCGGCAGGCATGAGTAGAGATGACGGTGTCGCGCATGTGGTTGAATGCGCTCGGCCGACGGGGGATAATCATCCGGCTGTCGATTGCGCAGCCTTCCACTCGCCGCAACCGTGACCCACTACCTCTTCCTGCTCGTCGGCGCCGTCCTCGTCAATAACGTCGTCCTCGTCAAGATCCTCGGGCTGTGCCCCTTCATGGGCGTCTCCAGGAAGCTGGAGACGGCTTTCGGGATGGGCGCGGCGACGACCTTCGTGCTCACCGTCGCCACCGGCGCCAGCTACATCATCGACCGCTACCTGCTGTTGCCCTTCGGTCTCGAGTACCTGCGCACGCTCTCGTTCATCGTCACCATCGCCGCCATCGTCCAGTTGACCGAGATGGTGATCCAGAAGACCAGTCCGTTGCTGCACCAGGTCCTCGGCATCTACCTGCCGTTGATCACCACCAACTGCGCCGTCCTCGGGGTGCCGCTGCTGAACATCGCCAATCGGCATGACTTCATCGAGTCGCTGCTCTTCGGCGCCGGCAGTGCCATCGGCTTCACGTTCGTGCTGGTGCTCTTCGCCGGCATCCGCGAGCGCGTCGAGGGCGCAGACGTGCCGCTGCACTTTCGTGGCGCGGCGATCGCGATGGTGACCGCCGGTCTGATGAGCCTGGCTTTCATGGGCTTCGCCGGATTGGACCGGTACCAGTGATCACCGCCCTGGCGATCATGGCACTGGGCGCCATCGTCCTCGGCGCCGCACTCGGCTATGCGTCGATCCGCTTCAAGGTCGAGGGCGACCCGCTGGTCGAGAAGATCGAGGCGATCCTGCCGCAGACGCAATGCGGACAGTGCGGCTATCCCGGCTGCAGGCCCTATGCGGCGGCGATTTCGGCCGGCGAGGCGGACATCAATCTGTGTCCGCCTGGGGGAATGGACGGTGTGCGCAAGCTTGCCGACCTGCTGGGTCGTGAGGTCAAGCCGCTGGAAGCCGAGGAAAAGCCGAAGCAGATCGCGATCATCGACGAACAGACCTGCATCGGCTGCACATTGTGCATCCAGGCCTGTCCGGTCGATGCGATCGTTGGCGCCGCGAAGCAGATGCACACCATCATCGAGCCGTTGTGCACCGGCTGCGAACTGTGCGTCAAGCCCTGCCCGGTCGAGTGCATCAGCATGCAGCCGATCGCCGAGAACATCGACAACTGGAAGTGGAAGTACCCGGTTTTCGAGATCAAGCGTGCCGCTTGAGGCAATGACGGTGCTGGCGCAACTGTTCCGTTTCAAGGGCGGAGTCAAACCACCAACGAACAAGACGATTTCGGTGCAGGAGCCGATCGGCCAGGCACCGCTGCCCGCTCGCCTGTTCGTACCGCTGCACCAGAGCATCGGCGGAGCGCCGAATCCGCTGGTGCAGGCCGGCGACACGGTGCTCAAGGGGCAACTGATCGGCGGTGCCGATGCCTGGGTGTCGGCCGCGGTGCATGCACCGACCTCCGGCCGCGTGCTGGCCGTCGAAGAGCATGTCGCCGCGCATCCGTCGGGTCTGCCGACGCTCTGCGTGGTCATCGAACCCGATGGGCGCGACGAGTGGATCGACCGGCGGCCGGTCGATCATCACAGTCTGCCTCCCGAGCGCGTGCGCGAACTGCTGCGCGATGCCGGTGTCGTCGGTCTCGGCGGTGCCGCGTTTCCGAGTCACGCCAAGCTGACGCCGGCGCACGCCGTGACGATGGAGCAACTGGTCATCAACGGCGCCGAGTGCGAACCGTTCATGACTTGCGACGACCTGCTGATGCGCGAGCGCGCCGACGAGATCGTGCGCGGCATCGCCATCTTCCGTGAGCTGCTGGCGGCGCGCGAAGTGCTGATCGGCATCGAGGACAACAAGCAGGAAGCGATCGCCGCCATGCAGGAGGCGGTCCTGCGCCTGGCGCCGGATTATCGCGTCGTTGCCGTGCCGACGCGCTATCCGGCCGGCGGCGCGAAGCAGTTGATTCGCGTGCTCACCGGCAAGGAGGTCCCGGCCAGCCGGCGGTCGACCGAACTCGGCGTGCAATGCTTCAACGTCGCCACCGTCTACACCGCCTACCGGGCGCTCGCCTGCGGCGAACCGGTACTCTCGCGCATCGTCACGCTGACCGGCAACGTCGAACGGCCGCGCAACTGGGAGGTCTGGCTGGGAACACCGATGCGCGAGGTGGTGGCCCTCGCCCGACCACGGGCCGACAGCAGCAGCTTCCTCATGGGCGGCCCGATGATGGGCTTCGAGATTCCCGACCTCGACGCGCCCGTGGTCAAGGCGACCAATTGCATCATCGCCGGTTCGCCCGGGCTCTTTCCGCCGCCGCCGCCGGAAATGCCGTGCATCCGCTGCGGTGCCTGCGCCGAAGTCTGCCCGCACGAGCTGCAACCGTTCGAGCTGTACTGGTTCTCGCGCGCGCGGAACTTTGGCAAGACGCAGGAGTATTACATCTTCGACTGCATCGAGTGCGGCTGCTGCAGTTACGTCTGCCCGTCACACATTCCGCTGGTGCAGTACTTCCGTTTCGCCAAGAGCGAGATCTGGGCGCGCGAGCGCGAGAAGCAGGCGGCCGACGCCGCCAAGGAGCGCTTCGAGCTGCGCAACGCGCGCGCCGAGCGCGAGCAGGCTGAGAAGGCCGAGCGGCTGGCGCGCGCTGCCAGCGCCAGGAGCACCGAGAAGAAGGCATCGCCAGAGGCGGCGAAGGCGGTTGACAGCCCGCCTGCGGTCGCAGCCGGTGAGCCGGCGGCAGCGGCGGCGAGCGACGCCGAAACGATCAGGAAGGCCGCCATCGCAGCGGCCATGGAGCGCGCGCGGGCGCAGCGCGAGCTGGCGCAGCCGAAGAACACCGACCGGTTGAGCGCCGAACAGGAGCGCGAGATCGCCGCTGTCGAGGCGCGCCGTGCGGTGCTGCCGGCGACAGCGGAGCCCGCCGGACGAGCCGCCGGGACCGGCCCGCCGACCGGGTTGCAGCGGGGCGAGTGATGGCCTGGTCAACGCCGCCGTACCTGCTGTCCGACGTCAGCGTGCGCCGCGTCATGCTGCAGGTTCTGGTCGCGCTGCTGCCGGGGATCGCCGCCTATGTCTGGCTGATCGGTCCGAGCATCCTCGTGCAGCTGGCGATCGCGACGCTGGCGGCGCTGCTCGGCGAAGCGCTGATGCTGCGGCTGCGCCGCCGGCCGTTGCTGCTGTTTCTCACCGACGGCAGCGCGATCGTCAGTGCCTGGCTGGTCGCCCTCGCTTTTCCGCCACTCTCGCCGTGGTGGCTGACCGTCGTCGGCGTCCTCTTCGCCATCGTCATCGCCAAGCATCTCTACGGGGGGCTGGGCCAGAACCCCTTCAATCCGGCGATGATCGCCTTCGCCGCGTGCATCGTCTCGTTCCCGGCGCTGATGTCGCAATGGCCAGCGCTGGGCCTCAAGCTGAGTCTCGCCGAGCAGTTCGAGATCATTGCCGGGCTCGCGCCGCGCATCGACGCGATGAGCGGCGCGACGCCGCTCGATGCGCTGAAGACGGCGCTGAAGCTCGGCGATGGGGCGGTCGACGTGCCGACGCTGCTGGCGACGCAGGAGGTCTTCGGCAATTTCGCCGGTCGCGGTTGGGAGTGGGTCAGCGTCGGCTATCTGCTCGGCGGCCTCTGGTTGTGGCAGCGGAAGATCATCACCTGGCAGGCGCCGGTCGCCTTCATCGGCGGACTCACGCTGCTTGCCGGCATCCTCTGGGCCTGGAACCCGCAGCAGTTCGCCAATCCGCTGTTCCATCTCTTCTCGGGCGGTTCGCTGCTCGGCGCCTTCTTCATCGTCACTGATCCCGTCTCCGGGTCCACGACCTTCCGCGGCAAGCTGATCTTCGGGTTCCTCGCCGGAGCGATCGCCTACGTCATCCGCGTCTTCGGCGGCTACCCCGACGGCGTCGCCTTCGCCGTTCTGCTGATGAACCTTTGTGTGCCATTGATCGACATGTACACGCAGCCGCCGATCTTCGGCATGAAGAAGCCGGAATGACACCGCCGCTCAGGACGCCGACGGCGCCGGCGATGGCCCTGCGAACGGCGCTCATCCTGCTGATTTTCGTCGTTGCGTTCACCAGCCTGCTGGCGGCTGCCCATCTGTGGACGCGACCAGCGATCGAGGAGGCGGCTGCGGCCGAGAAGATGAAGCTGATCGGCGAGGTGCTGCCGCCCGATCTGTACGACAATGAGCTGCTCGCCGACAGCCGGCGACTGGCGCCGGCTGTCGGACTCGGACTGGAGGAGGAATCGACCGCCTACCTCGCGCGCAAGGGCGGCAGGGCGAGCGCGCTGGTTTTCGAAGCCGTCGCCGCCGACGGCTATGCAGGGCGCATCCGGCTGCTGCTCGCCGTTGCCGTCGACGGCACCCTGCTCGGGGTGCGGGTGACGCAGCACAAGGAGACGCCAGGCCTCGGCGATTACATCGAGCCGCGCAAGGACCGCAACAAGGAGCGGCCATGGATCAGGCAGTTTGACGGGCTCTCGCTGGCGGCGGTCGGCGACCGCGAGTGGCGCGTGCGCAAGGATGGCGGTCGCTTCGATGCGGTGGCCGGAGCAACGGTGACGCCGCGCGCCGTCGTCAAGGCCGTGCACCGGGCGCTGCACTACGTGGCCGAAAACCGGCAGCAGTTGTTCACGGTAGATGGAGCAGCGAAATGATCGGTCGCGACGAACTCACCCAGATCAGGGACAACGGTCTCTGGAAGCAGAATTCGAGCCTGGTGCAGATTCTCGGCCTGTGCCCGCTGCTGGCGGTGACCACCAACGTCGTCAACGGAGTGATGCTGTCGCTGGCGACGATCATCGTCATGGCCGTCGCCAACGTCGCTGTCGCCTCGCTGCGCAACCTGATTCCGCACGAGATCCGCATACCCGTCTTCATCCTGATCGTCGCCGCGCTGGTGACGGTCGTCGACCTGCTGTTCAACGCCCAGTTGCACGAGCTCTACCTGGTGCTCGGCATCTTCATTCCCCTGATCGTCACCAACTGCATCGTTCTCGCGCGGGTCGAGGCCTTCGCCAACAAGAACCCGCCGCTGCAAGCCGCCTTTGACGGCGTCTTCATGGGCGTCGGCATGCTGTGGACGCTCGCGCTGCTCGGCGGGTTGCGCGAACTGATCGGCGGCGGCACGCTCTTCGCGGGAATCGACATGGTCTTTCCGGAATTGCGGCCGCTGCAGTTGCTGCCACCCGACTATCCCGGGCTGCTGCTCGCCATGCTGCCGCCGGGCGCCTTCATCCTGCTCGGCTGCCTGATCGCCTGGAAGAACTGGGTCGAAGCCCGCGCCGCCGCGCGCCATTCGGGTCATCGCCCGCTGCCGGCGCCGCCGACGGCAGTGACCGACAACGCCTGAACCGCGGTGAGGCAATCGCGCGCCGTCGCGCATTGGATTCATTCACAACCTTTGAGGTGCCGGTGAACGAGAAGGGGCTGCGTGGCCTGCACGGCGAGGCGATCTTCACCCGCTTGCGCGCCGGCAATCCGGAGCCGACGACCGAGCTCGAGTACGCCACGCCGTTTCAGTTGCTGATCGCCGTCATCCTCTCGGCGCAGGCGACCGACCGCAGCGTCAATCTGGCCACCCGCAAGCTGTTTGCCGACGCGCCGACAGCGCAGGCGATGCTGGCGCTCGGCGAAAGCGGCCTGGCGGCCTATATCAACCGCATCGGCCTGTGGCAGGGCAAGGCGCGAAACGTCATCGCCACCTGCCGCCAGCTGCTCGAAAGACATGCCGGGGAACTGCCGCGGCAGCGCGCGGAACTCGAGGCACTGCCCGGTGTCGGCCGCAAGACCGCCAACGTCGTTCTCAATACCGCTTTCGGCGAGCCGACGATTGCCGTCGACACGCACATCTTCCGCGTCGCCAACCGCACCGGCCTGGCGCCGGGGAAGACGCCGCTGGCAGTCGAGCAGGAACTGCTGCGGGTCGTGCCGCCGGAGTTCAGGCAGTTCGCCCACCACTGGCTGCTGCTGCACGGGCGCTACGTCTGCAAGGCCCGGCAGCCGGAGTGCTGGCACTGCGCCATCGAAGACCTCTGCGTCTATTCCGAAAAGGCCGGCGCAGCGGCCGGCAGCGCCCGCCGATGAGTATCGGCAGCGTGCTGCTGGCGGGCAACGACGCCGTGCCGTCACTGGCGGCAACGGCAGCCGGCATGGCACTCGAGAAGATCGGCAGCTGCCAGGCGCGTGGCGTCCTGTTGTTTCTCTCGGCCGAGTTCAGCGCGCAGGCGCAAGCCGCGGTGATCGCCGTGGCCCGTGCGGCGCGCTGCACCGAGGTCGCTGGCGGCATCGCTGCCGGGGTCTTCACCGACGAGGGCTGGGTCCTCGACCGTCCGGCGGTGGCGGTGATGGTGTTTGCCGGTGATCTGGCACTGTCGGGGCGCCGGCCGGATGCCGGTGTGAGTGCCGGGCCGATCCTCGGTTATGCTGGCAGCAGCTTGCCGTACGCCTGGACCGGTCGCGGTCCGCAGCGCTTCGGTGGCTGCTTTGCCGGCCGCCCGGGGCGTTCCGAGGCGACGGTCTGGCAGCACGGCCGCCTGGCGCGGCAGTGCGAGGTCGAACTGCGCGGCGCGCGCGTCGATCTCGCCGTTTCCCGGGGGTGGCAATCGTTTGGCTGCCCGGCGGCGGTGACCGGCAGCCGGGCTCTCGATCTGCTGGCGCTGGACGGCGAGCGGGCGCTCGACCATCTGCGGCGCAACCTGCCGCCGCAACAGCAGTCCGCCGAACGGCTGCCGCTGGCATCGCTGTGCGCGGTACTGCTCGACGATCCCGGCAGCGACAGCGCCGGCGCGGGGCAGCGGGCACTCTCCGACGGCCGGCTGCAGCCGGTACCGATCGTTGCCGCCAACGCCGACGGCTCGCTGACGCTGGCGCAGCACCTGCGTCCGGGAAGTCGCATGCTGTGGGCGATACGCCTGCCGCAGGCGAGTGCCGCCGACATGCGCCGCAGCCTGTCGGCAATCGTCCCGCTCGTTCGCCGACCGCAGGCGGCCATCGTCTTCTCGTGCATCGGCCGCGGCCCGTATCATTATGGCGGCGACGACCGGGATCTCGCCTGCCTGCGGCAGGTCTTCCCGCATCTGCCGCTGATCGGCGCCTACGGTACCGGGCAGATGGCGCCCGTTGCACGCGGCGGCAACCGGCTGCTGCAAAACGCCGTCGTCAGCGCCCTGATCAGTCAACCAGGAAGGAGACCCGATGTTCAACCCGACGCGTGAGCAGGTGCGGCAGTTCTTCTGCCAGGCATGGCAGAAGCATCGCCAGCGCTCGATCCTCGAAGGCGCCGAGGTGACGGCGGCCGACCTGATCCTGCAGCACCCCGAGTACCATGCGCTGCTCGAGGACCCGGCAACGGCGATCGAGCAGGATTTCGGTCCCGAGAGTGGGCAGATGAACCCTTTCCTGCATCTCTCGCTGCACCTGGCCGTTGCCGAGCAGGTGAGCATCGACCAGCCGCTGGGGATTCGTTCGGCCTACCAGACGCTGCGCTCGCGGGTCGGCGATCACGAGGCTGCGCACGCGATCCTCGAATGCCTTGGCGAGACGATCTGGCGTGCCGAGCGCCATGGCCGGGCGATGGACGCGAACGCCTATCTCGAGTGCGTGCAGCGCGCCGCCGCCACCTGAGCGGCATCCGGGCAGCGCACGGCTGCCGCCGCGCTTGACGGCGCCGCTGGACCGTGCCGCCGAATCGGCGGCGGTTACTGCAGTGATTCAGCGGTGTCGCAACAGTCGGCACAGTCTGGCGCACGACATGCCCCGCGCTGGATCGAGATGTTGCGCAAGCACCGCCACATCGCTGCGCCCGCGGGGTTGCCATCCCCCTCCGGATCAGACTAGACTAACAAGACTTAGTCGCAATCCCAACAGGAGGGGCCATGTTGACCGTCAACATCCATGAAGCCAAGACGCATTTGTCGCGCCTCGTCGAGCAGGCGGCGCGAGGCGAGTCGTTCGTGATCGCCAAGGCCGGCAAGCCCATGGTCAAGGTCACGGCGCTGGACGCGCCCGCTGCCGGGCAGGTCAGGCGGCTGGGTTTCATGGCGGGCCGGATCGAGGTGCCCGAGGATTTCGACCGGATGGGCGAGGCGGAAATCGAACGGCTCTTTGCCAGCGCGCCATGAAGCTGTTGCTGGATACCCATTTGCTGCTGTGGTCCGCCGGCATGCCGGACCGGCTGCCGGTGCGGGCACGCGCCCTGATCGAGGACGCGGGGAACACGCTTTGCTACAGCGCGGCCAGTTTGTGGGAAATTGCCATCAAGTGCGGATTGGGCCGCAGCGACTTCCAGGTGGACGTACGGGCCTTGCGCCAGGGACTGCTCGACAATGACTACAGCGAGTTGCCGGTCGATGGCAGGCATGCCATGGCGGTTGACGCACTGCCGCCAATCCACAAGGATCCCTTTGACCGGATGTTGGTGG
>JAEUOM010000135.1 GCA_016788495.1 Accumulibacter sp.
GGAGTCGCAGGTCAGCAAGCCACTCGAGGATTCGCTCGCCGGCATCGAGGGGGTCGACGTCATCACCTCGATCTCGCGGCAGGAGAACAGCCAGATCTCGGTGCGCTTCAAGCTCGAGCGCAACCCCGACTCGGCGGCGGCGGACGTGCGCGACCGCGTGTCACGCGTGCGCAACAAGCTGCCGACGGCGATCGACGAGCCGGTGATCGCCAAGGTCGAGGCCGATGCCAACCCGATCATCTGGCTGGCTTTTTCGTCCGACAAGCACTCGGCGCTCGAGGTCACCGACGTCGCCAACCGCGTCGTCAAGCCGCGCCTGCAGACGCTGCCGGGCGCCGCCGACGTCCGTGTGTTCGGCGAACGCAAGTTCGCCATGCGCATCTGGCTTGATCGCGACCGCCTGGCGGCGTACAACCTGACGCCGCAGGATGTCGAGGATGCGCTGCGCCGGCAGAACGTCGAGGTGCCGGCGGGGCGAATCGAGAGCGAAAGCCGCGAGTTCTCGGTGGTCGCGCGCACCGACCTGTCGCAGCCGGAGCAGTTCGCCGAGATCATCGTCAAGCAGGCTGCCGACGCTCGCGGCAGTTATCCGGTGCGCATCGCCGATCTCGGCCGCGTCGAGATCGGTGCCGCCTCCGAGCGCAGCAGCGTGCGCTTCAAGGGGCGGCCGGCGGTCGCCCTCGGGGTCATCAAGCAGGCCACCGCCAACCCGCTCGAGCTGTCGCGCGCCTTGCGCGCGGAGGTGCCGAAGATCGTCGCCGATCTGCCGCCGGGGATGACGGCAAACGTTGCCTACGACTCGTCGGTGTTCATCGACCGCTCGATCGACGCCGTCTTCAAGACGATCGGCGAGGCAATGTTGCTCGTTCTGCTGATCATCTTCTTCTTCCTGCGCAACCTGCGGGCGACGCTGATTCCGCTGGTGACCATCCCGGTGTCGCTGATCGGCGCCTTCGCCCTGATGCTGGTGCTCGGTTTCAGCATCAACACGTTGACCCTGCTGGCGCTGGTGCTGGCGATCGGCCTCGTCGTCGACGATGCGATCGTCGTCCTCGAGAACATCTACCGGCACATCGAGGCCGGGATGCCGCGCCGTCAGGCGGCGTTCCAGGGGGCCCAGGAGATCGGCTTCGCGGTCGTCGCGATGACCATCACGCTGGCGGCGGTGTATGCACCAGTGGCCTTCATGACCGGCCGCACCGGCAAGCTCTTCGTCGAGTTCGCGCTGACCCTCGCCGGTGCGGTGCTGGTATCGGGCTTCGTCGCGCTGACCCTGTCGCCGATGATGTGTTCGCTGCTGCTGCGGCACGAGACGGCGCACGGCCGCGCCTACCTGTTGGTCGAGAGGCTGTTGGCGGCGCTGACCGCCGCCTATCGCCGGGCCCTGACGGCTGCACTGCGGCAGCGCTGGCTGGTGATGCTCGTGTTTGCCCTGGTTGCCGGCTCGAACGTCGTCCTCCTCGGCGCGCTGAAGTCGGAACTGGCGCCGATCGAGGACCGCGGCGTCATCATCGGCGTCTTCCTCGGTCCCGAGGGCGCCACCCTCGACTACACCGACCGCTACGCACGGCAGCTCGAGGACATCTACGCCCGCACCGCTGACATCGAGCGCTATTTCGTCGTTGCCGGCAATCCGACGGTCGGTCAGGGAATCTCCTTCGTCGGTCTGGTCGACTGGGCGGAGCGTCGGCGCAATTCCGCGGCGGTCGTCAAGGAGCTGTTTCCGCAGTTCATGGGCATTCCCGGCGTCATGGCCTTCCCCGTCCTGCCGCCATCGCTCGGGCAGAGTCCGCGCGAGCGGCCGATCAACTTCGTCATCGTCACCTCGGCTTCCTACGCCGAGCTCGAGCAGATGACCGCGAAGATCCTCGACGAGGTGGCGAAGAATCCGGGCTTCACCAACGTCGATACCGATCTCAAGCTGAACAAGCCCGAACTGTCGGTGATCGTCAATCGCGACAAGGCGATGGATACCGGAGTGCAGATCGAGACCGTCGGTCGCACGCTCGAAACCATGCTCGGCGGCCGCCAGGTGACGCGCTTCAAGCGCGAGGGCGAACAGTACGACGTCATCGTGCAGGTCGCCAGCGCCGAGCGCACGACGCCCTCGGACATTCGCGACATCTTCGTCCGCGCGCGCGACGGCAGCATGATCCCGCTCGCCAACCTGCTGACCGTCGACGAGACCGTCAGTCCGCGCGAACTGAACCACTTTGGCCAGCGGCGCGCGGTGACCATCACCGCCAACCTGAATCCCGGCTACACCATGGGTGAGGGCCTGAAGTTCCTGGAAGAGGCCGCGGCGCGCGTGCTGCCGGCGGGCTACGCGGTGGACTATGCCGGCCAGTCGCGCGAGTTCAAGCTCTCGTCGTCGTCGCTGGCGCTGACCTTCGTCCTCGCGCTGGCCTTCATCTACCTCGTTCTGGCGGCGCAGTTCGAGAGTTTCCGCGATCCGCTGATCATCATGCTGACGGTGCCGCTGTCGATGACCGGCGCGCTGCTCGCGTTGCTGCTCAGCGGCGGTACGCTCAACGTCTACAGCCAGATCGGGCTGGTGACGCTGGTCGGGCTGATCACCAAGCACGGCATCCTGATCGTCGAATTCGCCAACCAGCTGCAGGAGCGCGGGCAGGAGATCCGGCAGGCGGTGATCGAGGCATCCGAACTGCGCCTGCGGCCGATCCTGATGACCACCGGCGCGATGGTCCTCGGGACGATCCCGCTGGCACTGGCGCGCGGTGCCGGCGCCGAGAGCCGGCAGCAGATCGGCTGGGTGATCGTCGGCGGCCTTTTGCTCGGCACCTTCTTCACCCTCTTCGTCGTGCCGACCGTGTACACGCTGCTCGCCCGGCGCAAGGGGA
>JAEUOM010000148.1 GCA_016788495.1 Accumulibacter sp.
CCGTCCATGATCGTGCCATCGCCGCTCTCCTGGACGAACTCACCCAGCAGGAATTCCCGCATCCGGAAACCGGAGCAAAAATGATCTTTGCTCTCGTCTAGCGTGCCATCCGGGTTTCCTGCGAGATCAGGAAATCTGAAGTGGTGGAGTAGAGTTCATCTCAGAAGACAGGAATCTCGCACCGTTGGCGAGGCCTTACCGCTCGGACAACAAGCGCACCCGTACTCGTCCCTTTTCCAGGTGCGCGGCGAGCAGTCTGTAGGTATCCCGGTCGAACCGCCCCTGACCCGACTGACCCAGCAGGATTTTTTGGATCCCGGTCTCGCTGCGCGCGCTGCCCAGATGCCGCGAGCCGTTCACGACGTGGACTTCCTCCACTTCCCGCAATCGGACACAGTTGATGCGCTGCAGCCATCTTGCGCAGGGTTTCGGTGGCTTCCCGACGGTTGGCAAAGATGCCAAAAAGATCTTCCGAACGCACGAAATCGGTGGCCTGGCCGCTGACCAGTGTGAGCCGGCATTCGCCTGGGAGCACTTGCACCAACTGCCAGGTGCACAGCTCCGAAGAGCGGCGCAAGCGACGATTGTGAATCGGTTGGCATTCCTTGACCAATCGCGATTCCAGCAGCAGGGCACCGAGTTCACCGACCGTCTCATGCCAGTGAATGCGACGCATCATGCGTCAGGGACACCTGGTCGACCTGGACGCTCACCTGGCCCTGAGCGCGGCACCAATGTCCGCCGATGCGAAGCTGGCCATGGCAGACAGCGTCATTCTGGCCCGTGCGCGCCAGCGGCAAGCGACGCTTTGGAGGCAGGATGCGAATTTCGAGGGCATGGCCGATTTCCGCTACATCGCGAGGCATTGAATGGAAAGGCCGATTGGCACGCCGGTATCCGGCTGCGTGGCCGGCGCCAGTCGAGCGCGAGATCGCCCATCATCAGTGGCAACAGCAGCCGGCATGGCGCTCGACAAGATCCCCAGCGGTCAGGCTCGCGGCGTCCTGTTGTTTCCCTCGGCCGACTTCAGCTCGCAGGCGGAGGCGGCGGTGACCGGCGTTGCCCGCGTGGCGCGCTGCTCGAATGCCTCGGCGAGACGATCTGGCGTGCCGAGCGCTACGGCCGGGCGATGGATGCGAACGCCTATCTCGAGTGCGTGCAGCGCGCCGCCGTCACCTGAGCGGCACCCTGGCAGCGCACGCCTGCCGCCGCGCGGCCCGATCGCGCTGTCCCTGCCCACTCCTGGTGAGAGCCCGTGTGCGGCCGCTCTGGGCATTGCAGGGCGCCACGCCGGGTGAGGGCGAAGCGAAGCCTTGGCCGCCGGCTGCGTACGAGTTCGACAAATCTTGTACGGGACTCGGTCTGGCGGTGGTACTGGATGCCGATCCGCGCCGCCGTGCCGTATGCGGTGCGGTTGCGCACCGGCAGGACGATTGCCAGCGTATCGCCAAAGGGCGTGCGCCTGGCCGACGGCAAGCGGCTGCGCTCCGATCTCACGTTGAGGACGGCCGGGCTGGCACCGCCGGCGCCTTTGAGCGAGCCCCGCCTGGCGCGGCCACCAACAGCTCCTGGCGGACGTGCCCCAAACGCTGCTATGCCAGGTCGCGGCTGCGCCGGATGCGGCCGACCGCCAGCGATCACGCAAGGTCGAAGCGATCGAGGTTCATCACCTTGTGCCAGGCCGCGACAAAGTCGCGCACGAAAGCCTGCTGCGCGTCGCTGCACGCGTAGACTTCCGCGAGGGCCCTGAGCTGGGAGTTCGAACCGAAGACGAGATCAACGACGGTGCCCGTCCATCTGAGTTCACCCGTCGCCCGATCGCGCCCCTCGAGCACGCCTGCAGAGGTGGCGGACTTCTGCCACTGCGTGTTCATGTCGAGGAGATTGACGAAGAAGTCGTTGCTCAGGGTTTCGGTTCGCCGGGTGAAAACACCGTGTCCGGACTGCCCGAAGTTGGCACCCAGGGCGCGCAGGCCAGCGACCAGCACCGTCATTTCCGGTGCGGTCAGCGTCAACAGGTTGGCGCGATCCACCAGCAGCTCGGCCGCCGATCCTTCGTGTCCCTGGCGGACGTAGTTGCGGAACCCGTCTGCGGTGGGCTCCAGGGCGGCGAACGAGGCGGCATCGGTCTGCTCCTGCGACGCGTCCATGCGTCCTGGCGAGAAGGGAACCCGCACATCGTGGCCGGCCTTCTTCGCTGCGGCCTCGACGGCCGCGCAGCCACCCAGCACGATCAGGTCGGCCAGCGAAACCTTCTTGCCACCGGAATGCGCACCGTTGAATGCCTTCTGGATCGCCTCCAATGCCGGCAGTACCTTCGCCAGCTCGGCCGGCTGGTTGACCTCCCAGTCCTTCTGCGGCGCCAGGCGGATGCGTGCGCCGTTGGCGCCGCCACGTTTATCACTGCCGCGGAAGCTCGCCGCCGACGCCCAGGCGGTGGTGACCAGTTGGGAAATCGACAGACCACAGGCGAGGATCGCGGCCTTCAGGGCGATGATGTCCTGCTCGCCAACCAGCGGATGGTCGACGGCGGGTATCGGGTCCTGCCAGATCAATGCTTCCTGCGGCACCAGCTTGCCAAGGTAGCGGGCGCGCGGACCCATGTCGCGGTGGGTCAGCTTGAACCAGGCGCGGGCGAAGGCGTCGGCGAACTCCTGCGGGTTCTCCATGAAGTGGCGCGAGATTTTCTCGTAGGCCGGGTCCATGCGCATGGCCATGTCGGCCGTGGTCATCATCGGGGCGTGACGTTTGCTGGGATCGTGGGCATCCGGTACGGCGCTCGCCGCAGCGGGGTCCTTGGGCTTCCACTGGTAGGCGCCGGCCGGACTCTTGCTCAGCTCCCATTCGTAGCCGAACAGGGTCTCGAAGTAGCCGCCGTCCCACTGGGTCGGGTTGGGGGTCCAGGCGCCTTCGATCCCGCTGGTGATCGCGTCCGCGCCCTTGCCTGAGCGGAAACTGCTTATCCAGCCCAGGCCCTGCTCCTCGATGCCTGCGCCTTCCGGTTCGCGCCCGACGTGGGCGGTGTCACCGGCGCCGTGGGCCTTGCCAAAGGTGTGACCGCCGGCGGTGAGCGCGACGGTCTCGTAGTCGTTCATCGCCATGCGGGCAAAGGTCTCCCGGATGTCGCGCGCCGAACCGAGTGGATCCGGCTTGCCGTTCGGGCCTTCGGGATTGACGTAGATCAGGCCCATCTGGACGGCGCCAAGCGGGTTGTCAAGTTCACGCTCGCCCTTGTAGCGCTCGTCGCCCAGCCAGGTGCTTTCCGGACCCCAGTAGATTTCGTCCTCGGGCTCCCAGATGTCCGGGCGGCCGCCGCCGAAGCCAAAGGTCCTGAAGCCCATCGACTCCATCGCGACGTTGCCGGTAAGGACGATCAGGTCGGCCCAGGAAAGCTTGCGGCCATACTTTTGCTTGATCGGCCAGAGCAGCCGGCGCGCCTTGTCGAGGTTGCCGTTGTCCGGCCAGCTGTTGAGCGGCGCGTAACGCTGCGCGCCAGTGCCGGCGCCGCCACGACCATCGGCGATGCGGTAGGTCCCCGCAGCGTGCCAGGTCATGCGGACGAAGAGCGGCCCGTAGTGGCCGTAATCCGCCGGCCACCAGTCCTGCGAGTCGGTCATCAAGGCATGCAGGTCCTTCACCACGGCATCCAGGTCGAGCGTCTTGAACTCCTCGGCGTAATTGAACGCTTCGCCCATGGGATTGGACTTTGATGACTGCTGGTGCAGCATCTTCAGGTTCAGTTGCTTGGGCCACCAGCCGGCGTTCGTCGCGGCTCCGGACAGCGTGTGGCTGCCAATGCCGCCCGAGAATGGGCACTTCGTATCGGATGACATGATTCTCTCCTCTTGCTGTTTGAAATCGACTACCCGAGTCGGTCTGGAGTGTGGGCGTCGGTCCATCAAAGAACAGCTTCAAGTGAGATCACTTGAAGATTCACCCGAACTCACCCCAGACGCTTGGAGTCTACGAGCGTCTGCCAGATTGGTCCAATCAATTGTGGGTATAGTCGCGATTGTCAATAACTATTGCTCGGATGAGGCGCTCGACCGCTGGGAAGACGAGGCGCTACAGACGGGTGCCGTCACGGGGGGCGCCAGCGTCAGCTGACCGAAGTGGACGGCCGGCCACCGCAGCCTCGCTCACGCTCAGCGATTCGTGCAGTTCGAACGCGCAGGGCCGCCCGGAAACCGGTCATGCGGCAACTGCCTCGAGACGCTTCTCGGGATCGAGCGTCACTGCGAGACCCAGCGTCGGCGCCGCTTGGCCGACGCCCTCACGCCCGCGCTTTGCGGTGGCATCCCAGCCCTTCGCGTCGATGACCAACTCCGGGCGCAGCGCATGCAGCACCCGGCGAATGGTCGAAACCGCCGCCCATCTGGCGGACCACGTCCTGCCGCGACTGCCGGTCCGCCCGTCGCTACTGTCGGTTCCCAAGCGGCGGCGTCAGGCCGGCGGCAGCCGCGACCGAGTCAATCGCCGCGACCCGACCAATGCGCCAAGCGCCACGCCAAGCCGGTCGTCCGAGGGGATAGAGGAAGCACCAGGGGAAGTGGGAGCGATCCTCCGTCGCGCCGCCCGCTATGCCTGGGCGCTGCTGCTCGCGCGGATCCGTGAGGTCTTTCCGCTCGTCTGTCCACGCTGCGGCGGCGAGATGCGAATCATCGCCTTCATCACCGACGCCGGTGCCGTGTGCCGCTTCACTTCCTCCGTTCGGGAAGACTTGCAGCAAATTTTGGACTTGACTGGCCAGCGAGGCCAGTTTCGCTGCGGTGCGGGATAAACTTGGGATGCTGCAAAGGCGCAGTCGAACATTGCCAGGAATGGCGTCACCTTGGCCCAGGCGGCGGTAGTATTGCTGGACCCGATGGCGCTGACGGTGTTCGATGAGGCGCATGGCGATGCCGAGGAGCGATGGTTTACGCTGGGAAGGGCTGCCGATGGCAAGTTGCCGGCGGTGTCACCTACCTTCCAGCCGAAAGGGCCGGCCAGCGACCAGGTGCGCATCGTTTCGGCGCGGGAAGCCACGCGCCGCGAGCGTGAGCAGTACGAGAACGAACCCCGATAGGTGACATCATGAGCCAGGCAACCAACACACACGACGACGATATGCCCGCCCAGCGCCATCAATTCTGGGGGCCAGGTTTTCCTGGTCATTCGAAGTCGAAATTCCGCCGCAAGACGCCGCCTCGGCCAAACTGGTCGGCTCTACGGCGAAGCAGGACAATCCAGTTCCTCTGGGCATCGTCAATGCAGCGGCCGGTCTCTCCCTGCGCAAGAATGGCTGGCCGGTCGGCCTGCGCAAGCGCCTGATGTCGATACCGGCAAGGCTGGACCTCGACCGGATCTCCGCATTGACGGTGAGGCATTACAACCAGCGCGCCGAGGATTTTCGCGAGGGAACGCGCGATCACGATGTGCGACAGAACATTGACGCCTTGTTACGGCATATTGCCGGCGAACCGCCGTTCACCCTTCTCGATTTTGGCTGCGGTCCGGGGCGCGACCTGAAGTCTTTCGCCCGACTCGGCCACCTCGCCATCGGGCTCGATGGCGCCGAGCGTTTTGTGCATATGGCCGGCCTGGAGAGCGGATGCGAGGTGTGGCAGCAGGACTTCCTCAAGCTTGATCTGCCGGACGCGCGTTTCGACGGCGTATTTGCCAACGCTTCGCTGTTCCATGTGCCCGGCCAGGAATTGCCGCGCGTTCTGCGCCAATTGCACGCCACGCTGAAGCCCGGCGGCGTGCTGTTTTCTTCCAACCCACACGGCGCCAATGTGGAAGGCTGGAACGGCGAGCGCTATGGTGCCTACCACGATCTTGAAACCTGGCGCAGCCGCATGGCGGAGGCCGGCTTCGTCGAACTCGAATACTATTACCGACCCGCCGGATTGCCGCGCGAACAGCAAGCGTGGCTGGCCAGTGTCTGGCGCCGTTCGCTACCATGACCCGCCAGCGCTTGCCGAAGGAATCGACGTGCCTGACTCACTCAATCACCGAATGACCTGCCGGGAAAATCAATCACCACGAGCCATGCATTACCCGCACTGACCCTGCTCAAAGCCCGCCCCCTTGGCGTGCAAGCCATCCGCAACGAATCGCCCAACCACGACTTGTTCGACAAGCGTTCTCAGTCTGCCACGACGTGCCCGAGCATCGCGTGCCGATGGTCCGCTGCACCTGATCCAGCGCGGCAACAACCACAGGCTTGTTTCTTCGCCGATGGAGATTGGCGTGCCTACCTTGAGCGGCTGAGGGATTCTGCCGGGTCAACGAAGCGCGTCAGTGAATCGGGCACGGTAATGTTCATGGTGCGCATGGGCTTTGCCGTGGATTGCTTGGCAGAAAAGTCGGCAGCAGCGCCAGGGGCAACCGCAGGTCAGAAGCCCGCGCTGCTCACCCAGTTATCAGAGGGCTTCCCGCTCCTGCGGCGGGGCATCGTCGCGGCCATCGGCCATGAAGTCGGCGGTCAGGCTCACCAGCGCATCGAAGATCCCGCTGGCATCAACCGGCGCTGCGCGCAAAACGATTTCATCGCCGCCCCGGAGTCGGCGACTCGCGAATCTCCCTTCTCGCGCACGCGGGAGAAGGGTCGGGGATGAGGGGGACGGTCATGACTTTCATCATCACGGGTGTCTCAACAGTCATGACCGTTGGCGAGGCCTTACCGCTCGGACAACAAGCGCACCCGTACTCGTCCCTTTTCGAGGTGCGCGGCGAGCAGTCTGTAGGTGTCCCGGTCGAATCGCCCCGGACCCGCCTGACCCAGCAGGATTTGCTGGATCCCGGTTTCGCTGCGCGCGCTGCCCAGGTGCCGCCAGCCGTTCACGACGTGGACTTCCTCCACTTCCCGCAGTTCGTCCCGCTCGACGATGCCGATCGCTCCGGGGTAAGGCCAGGCGGCAAGCTTCAGCTTCGTCAGCGCCGACAGCATGCGAGCGCTGTGCACGCCAAGGGCTTCCTTGCCCACGCAGGCACCCCGGCATTGCCCGACTTGGTGGGCGAAGCAGGGTCGTCCAGGCCGGGCGGGTCTTTCCAGCCCGAGGATCATCGGACACAGTTGATGTGCTGCACCCATCTTGCGCAGGGTTTCGGTCGCTTCCCGACGGTTGGCAAAGAGGCCGAAAAGATCTTCCGAACGCACGAAATCGGCAGCCTGGCCGCTGACCAGTGTGAGCCGGCATTCGCCTGGGACCACTTGCACCAACTGCCAGGTGCACAGCTCCGAAGAGCGGCGCAAGCGACGGTTGTGAATCGGTTGGCATTCCTTGACCAGTCGCGATTCCAGCAGCAGGGCACCAAGTTCGCCGACCGTCTCATGCCAGTGAATGCGGCGCACTTGCTGACTGAGGCGCATCTCCTTGTAATCACGCAGATCGGACGCGAAGTGAGCCCGTACGCGCTGACGCAGGTTGACGCTTTTCCCCACGTACAGCAGCGCGTCGTTGTCGCCGTAGAACAGGTACACTCCGGGGGATTCGGGCAGATCGTCGAGCATCGCAGGATCGAGATGAGGCGGCAGACTGGGGCGTTTGAGCTGCTGACGGACGGCCTCGGCCAGCGCCTCTTCGCCGCGATCCCGCTGCAACAGGCACCAGAACTGCCAAAGCCGGTGGGCGTCGGCCAAGGCGCCGTAGCGGTCGCCCGCCGCGAGATCATGTCGGATCATGAGACTGTCCAGCTTGTGTTTCTGGTGTACCGGGAAGAGCTTGCGAGACAGTCGCACAGTACACAGCACGTCGGCCCGGAAGGACTTCCCCAAGCGCTGGAATTCACTCTTGACGAAGCCATAGTTGAGGCGGGCATGGCGGGCAATCAACAGACGCCCATGCAGGCGATCGGCCAGTTCGGCCGCGACCTGAGCGAAGGGAGGCGCGTCGACTACCGTCTCGTTGCGAATGCCGTTGAGTTTCTGGATGAACTCAGGGATCGGTCGCTGTGGGTTGACCAGGGTGCTCCAGGTCGAGACCCGGTCACCCTCTGCTTCCAGCACATCGATCCTCGTGATGCGGTCCCGTAGCGGATTGGCCCCGGTGGTTTCCAGGGCGATGCAGGCCAGCCGCGCGGGAATCACGGGGCGAGGCCCGGTGCGCGGCCGAGCCAACGATTGAGCGATCTCCCTGCCCGGGTGGCCGACCATCCGGACAAGCCGCTCACAGGCGATCCAGCGAGTTGCGTAGCCCGTCTGCCTGCTCCTGCAGGGCACGCCGCGTCGCCTCGTCCATTTTCGCCAACTGCCGATAGACCAGGCCGAGGCGCCGATTGGTCGAGAGTGTTCCTGCGTTGCGCGCAAAAAAGTCCCAGTAGAGCGCGTTGTAGGGGCAGGCTCGCTCGCCGGTGCGCAGCTTCTTGTCGTAGTGACAACCCTTGCAGTAGTCACTCATGCGATCGATGTAGGCGGCGCTGGATACGTACGGTTTGGTGGCGAGCAGTCCGCCGTCGGCGAACTGGCTCATGCCGAGGGTGTTGGGGAGTTCGACCCACTCGAACGCATCGACATAGACGCCGAGATACCAGCGATGCACCGCAGCGGGCTCCAGTCCGGCCAGCAGCGCAAAATTGCCGATCACCATCAGTCGCTGGATGTGGTGGGCGTAGGCCTGTTCGAGAGACTGGCCGATGGCGTGGGCAAGACAGCGCATCCTGGTCTGACCGTTCCAGAACCATTGCGGGAGCGCCCGAGAGTGACCGAACACGTTCTGCTCGACATACGGCGGCATGTGCGCCCAGTAGAAGCCGCGAATGTACTCGCGCCAGCCGATGATCTGCCGGATGAAGCCTTCGGCAGTGGCCAGCGAGACCGATCCCGCGCGCCAGGCGGCGTCGGCCCTGGCAACGACCTCGCGCGGGTCGAGCAACTTGGTGTTGAGGGCAAAGGACAGAAGCGAGTGAAACATTCGCCAGGCGCGATGGCTCATCGCGTCCTGAAAGTCGCCGAAGTGCGGCAGGGCCTTCTCGATGAAGGCGTCGAGCTGCTGCAAGGCTTCGGCGCGACTGATCGGCCAGGCCAGCTGCGCCGCGTTGGCGTCGCCGAAACTGTTTACGCCTGCTGAGACGATCGTCTGCCAGAGCGCCGAATGATCGTGCGGCGCCCGGAAGTCGGCGGGTTCGGACGGCAGCCCTGGCCACGGCTTGCGGTTGTCGTGGTCGAAGTTCCACTGGCCGCCAACGGGTCGGCTGTCGTCGTCGATCAGCACTCGATGTTGCACCCGCATATGGCGGTAGAAGTGCTCCATCAGCCATTGCTTGCGTCCCGAAAACAGCCGCCCTGCCTCGTCGCGCAGGGTATAGAAATGCTCGCTGTCCACCATTCGGCAGGGGATCGACTGACGCCGCGCATAGTCGGCCAGTTGCTCGTCGAGTCGCCATTCGTCGGGTGCCTGGTATTCAAGGACGCGAACGCTGAAGCGAACGATCAGCGCATCGAGGTTGTCCGGCAGCGCTTGCCGGTTGTCCGGATCATCGATGCCCAGGTAGTACACGCAGTGTCCGGCCGCACGCAACTGCCGCGCCAACTCGCGCATCGCGGCAAAGATGGCGATGACTTTCTGCGCGTGGTGCAGCACGTAGTCGGTTTCCTGGCGCATTTCCATGAAGACGTACAAGACGTCGCCGCGCTGCTGCTCGAACCAGGTGTGCCGTGGATTGAGCTGGTCCCCGAGAATCAGCCGAAGGGTCGTGCCGGGATTCATCCTGCTTCCATCCTTGTGTCGGCGCTCAGCATCGCGCGAGGGAGCGCAATACCTGCTCGGCCAGCATCCGGCCGCTGCGCCAGGCACCCTCCACTTTGCCACCGTTGAGCCAGTCTCCGCACAGCCCCAGACCAATCTCTGGACGCCAGGCGCAACCCTCGGCAAGGGCCGGCTCGGTATCGGCGTAACGCCAGCGGTGCGCAGTCCACTCTTGTGGGGCCGGACCGCCCAGTTGGCCAAAGGCGCAGAGCAGGGCTGCGGCGACGCTTGCAGAATCGTCTTCCAGATGCGCCTCGCTCCATTCTGCGCAGGCGTGCAGCAGCCAGCTTTCCTCGCCGCTGCGGCCCGGCTTGCTGCTGTTGCGGGCGATCCAGCGCAGGGGGCCCTGATTGACGAAGGCGGCATCGAATGGCAGGTCGACCGGTGTGGCAAAGCGCAGCATCAGCGCCCAACAGCCGCGCATCATGGCGCTGCCGGCCAGTGCCGCCAACTCGGGAGCCGGTTGCTGCAACAAGGGTGCCGCCTGCGGCGCCGGGACCGCCAGCAGAACGGCCGCGAAGCGCGTCTCCAGCCAACCGTCTGCAGCCGAAAAGACCTGCCAGCCCTGCGTCTGGCACTTGAGCTGCCGGATGCTCGCTGGCGCATGCACGCGCAGTTTGCTGGCGAGATGACGGGCAGGCGCCATCATGGCGGGTATGCCGACAAAGCGCTCGACCGTCGACTCGCGTCCCGCCGGCGAATCGCCGTCAAACAGCCATAGTCGGGGAGCCCACAAGGCCGCGACCCCGGCCTGCTGCCAGCGCGCCACTTCGGCACGGAAGTCGGGGTGGCGAGCGGTGAAATACTGGGCGCCGTGGTCGCATTGCCAGCCGTCGCCTCGCCGTGTGCTCATGCGTCCCCCCGCGCCGCGACTCTTGTCGAACAGACTGACTTCGAGGCCAGCCTGCTGCAGTTGCGCGGCACAGGAGAGGCCGGCGATGCCGGCGCCGATCAGCGCAACACGCGGCGTCGGATTCATGGTTTTCCTGTCAATTGTCGACGCCCGATCTTGAGCGATCGCCTGTCTTCATGGTCACGGGAATATTGTCCTGGACAAGTTGCATTGTATCGCCTATATTTACCGTTGCTGTGGGTTCATTGAACGTTGTTTTTGTATTTTTGTCCAGCACAATTCAGGTTGTCCACTTCTTGGCCTGTCAAAGCGCCCTGCTCTTCGGCAGGTCCGGGCGCCTGCTGGGCAGCAGAAGGACTGACGCGGAGATGTCATGCAAAAAGTAGCCTTGGTCACGGGAGCGGCAGGCGGGCTGGGTCGATCGGTGGCGGCCAGGCTGGTTGAGGCGGGCTGGCGCCTGATCGTGACCAGCCGGGATGGCGAGCGCCTGGCCGGCAGCTATGGCGACAACCATCTTCAGGTGGTCGCTGACTGCTCCAGCGTGGCGGGATCACGCCACATTTTCGAGGTCGCCAAAGCGCAGCAGATGCTGCCGACGGCCTTCGCGCACTGCGTCGGCAACATCCGCCTGGGGGCGCTGCATCGGGTGACCGAGGGTGACTTTGCCGCCTGCCTCAACGCCAATCTGATCAGTGCCTTCCATACGCTGGCGGCTTTCGTCGGCGCCTTGCGTGACGCCAAGTCTCCAGGATCGGCGGTGCTGGTCTCGTCGGCTGCTGCACGCATCGGCACTCCCAATCACGAGGCGGTAGCGGCCGCCAAGGCCGGCGTCGAAGGACTGGTACGCAGTGCGGCGGCAACCTATGCGGGCAACGGCATCCGCATCAACGCCGTCGCTCCCGGCATCATGGACACACCGGCCGCGACCGCCATTCTGGGTACATCGATGGGCCGCGACGCAGCGGCTCGCCAGTACCCCTTGGCGGGTATTGGTTCCGCCGACGAACTGGCCGAACTGATGGTCTGGCTGCTCTCGGACAAGGCGGCGCGGGTGACTGGCCAGGTGTGGTCGATGGATGCCGGCTTTTCCACCATTCGGCCCCTGGTCAGGTGAGGCGGCATGGAGCACGCTCGGCCTGATCCCCTTCCGCGCAGGGTTGCCTGGCTCGGCTGCGGCGGACCGCTGCCCGTTCGAGTCCTGGCATCCGCCAGCCACTATCCGGCCTGGTACCTGCCGTTGCGCTTCCGGCTGACTACCGTCGCCTGCCTTTGCCTGACCGCAGGGGCTTTCGCTGAAACCGCTTGATCTTCCAACACGCATCGAGCAAGGGAGCAACGATGAACGCCTTCAACAGACTTCCGGGATTCGTGCAGACGCCGCCTGGGCGAGAGCGCGACGTACTGCGGCTGTTACCCCGCGTGCTGGTCTTCGGCACGCTGCTTCTCGCCCTGCCGTCGCTTGCCGCGAGGATCTTCTTCGGAGACGGGGATGTGGTGGAAGCCGCCACTCGTGTCCAGACGGTCGACATTCTTGCGATCAGTGTCCTGGTCCTGCACTGGACGGCGGTGCTTACGGTAGCGATTGCTGCGTTGATCGTCATGGTGATGAAAGGTCCCGCTTACGTGGCGGACGCTTATCCCGTCGAGGATTCGGAAAGCCCGGATTCTTCGGATTGCCGCTAGCAGAGCTCGTGGCGAAGGTTTCTTTGCCCGGTGTTCCGGGCTACTGTCGGATCGGATGGGAGTCGAGGCCACATGGTCGGCGATGAGCGAAGCAGACGAGATGCAGGTACCTCGGCCGTTCCTGGCGGACGCTGGTCCAGGTTTGCCCGGCTGGGTGCTCTCGCCGGCGGTGTTGCCGGCAGCATGTTGGCCGAAGGCACGCGACAATTCGCCCAGGGCAAGCGTCCGCGAGTCGGTGACCTGCTGCTGACGCCTGCAAACGTCCGTCGCGTTGCCGATCAGCTTGCCCAGTTGCGCGGTGCGGCGATGAAGTTGGGGCAGTTGCTGTCCATGGATGCAGGCGATCTATTTCCGCCGGAGCTTGCCGCTATCCTGGCGCGCTTGCGCGCTGACGCCAGAGCCATGCCTCCGAGTCAGTTGTCGAGCGTGCTCGATGCCCAGTGGGGACATGGCTGGGAACGTCATTTCCGGCAGTTCGCCTCTACGCCGGTGGCGGCAGCGTCGATTGGCCAAGTCCATCTGGCGCAGACGAAGGACGGGCGGCGCCTGGCCATAAAAGTGCAGTATCCCGGTGTCCGCCAGAGTATCGACAGCGACGTCGACAATGTCGCCACCCTGCTACGTATTTCCGGACTTTTGCCGCATGGTCTGGATGTCGGGATGCTGCTGCACGAGACAAAGCGCCAGTTGCACGCCGAAGCCGATTATCTAGGCGAGGGCGCCTGGCTGCGCCGCTACGCTGGACTTGTCGCCGATGCGCCCGAGTTCATGCTGCCCGAGGTGCACGCCGACCTGACGACGGAAAGCGTCCTGGCGATGTCCTGCATGGGCGGCGAGCCGGTCGAATCCTTGCTGGATGCCCCGCAAGCGGAACGCGATCGGGTGGCAGGGTTGCTGTTCGCGCTGCTCTTCCGAGAGATATTCGAATTCCGCTTGATCCAGACCGACCCAAATTTCGCCAACTATCGCTACGACACTGCGACCCGCCAATTGATTCTGCTCGACTTCGGTGCCACACGCCGCTACCCGGCAGCCATCGTCGATGCCTATCGCCGGCTGATGGCGAGTGCCGTCGCCGGAGACCGGCAGGAAATGAGCGTTGCCGCCAGCGCCATCGGCTATTTTCGGGCTGACATCGGGGAGCGGCAGCGGCAGCTCGTCCTTGATGTGTTTCTGCAAGCCTGCGAACCCTTGCGCCACGCCGGTGCCTACGATTTCGGGCATTCGGATCTGCCAGCGCGTATCCGCGACGCCGGTCTGGCCTTGAGCACCGAAAGGGATTCCTGGCATACCCCTCCGGCAGATGCCCTGTTCCTGCACCGCAAGGCGGGCGGTCTCTATCTGCTGGCGGCAAAGCTCAAGGCGCGGGTGGATATACGCGCCTTGTTCCTGCCTTATGCGCTGCGGCAGGTGCCGTCATGAGCCGGCAGCGAGATCCCGGATGCTCAGGTCTGCCGTCCGATCGTCGCCGTGCGCTGTCCCGGGCCGGGGTTGGCCGAGGTGGATCACGGACTGTTGTGCACAGACGCGAACAGCGAGCATGAAAACGCTCAGTTGCCGCTTCGACACCCCCGAGGCTGTTGAGTCCTGGTACGCCATCGACGATCGCGTGATGGGTGGGGTCTCGACCAGCGGAATGGCCCTTGATCGGGAAGGCCATGCCGTTTTCTCGGGAACGGTTTCGCTTGCCAACAACGGCGGCTTTGCGTCCGTTCGCTCACCGGTGATGGCGTCCGGCAGCGTGGATGGCTCAGCCTGTCTGCTCAGCGTGCGCGGGGACGGCAAGCGCTACAGGTTCAGTATCCGGAGCGACGCCGAGTTCGACGGCATCAGTTACCAGGCGGCTTTGCAGCCACCTGCTGGCGAATGGACGATATTGCGACTGGCCGCAGCCGACTTTGTCCCGACCTGGCGAGGACGCGTCGTCGGTCACCTGCCACCACTTGACCCCGCATGCGCGCAACAGATCGGCCTTCTGATCGCCGATCGACAGTTGGGTCCGTTCAAGCTCGACCTGCGTGCGATTGAACTGGTTCGCTGAAGGAGGGACGACCATGCTCAGGCTGTTCATTCTTTCTCTTGCGGCCATGGCCTGCTCCTTGCCGCTGGGCGCCGAAGAGCTGCCTTTGCCGCTTGGCGAACTGGCCAAGCCGGGGCGGATACTGATGCTGAGGCATGCCCACGCGCCGGGGTTCGGCGACCCGCCGGATTTCGTCATCGGTGATTGTTCCACACAGCGCAATCTTGATGCCGGCGGTCGGGCTCAGGCACGACGGCTGGGAGACCGTCTGCGTGCGGTCGGCCTGGCGAAAGCAAGCGTCTTCTCGAGTCAGTGGTGCCGCGCACTCGAAACGGCTCGCCTGCTGGACCTTGGCCCGGTAGTGCCCTTGCCCGCGCTGAATTCCTTTTTTGAACGGCCGGACGATAGGCAAATGATTCTCGACGGCTTGCGGGCGTTCCTCGCCAGGTTGCCCGTCGATGGCCAGCCGGTGATCCTGGTTACCCATCAAGTCGTGGTGAACGCCTTCACCCAGGCAACGCCTCCTGCCGGTGGCGGCAGTGTCTTTCAGAGCAACGGGACCGGGGCACCCAAGTGGCTTGGCGCCATCCCGGTGGAGGCGCGGGAAGCTTTATGAACAAGCACTCCGGTCGACGCTCCAGCCTCGGAGTGTTGTCCTGATGACCGACACCGTCGGCGGACGTTCTGGTCAGGCTGACGGCCCGAAACTGAACTGGTCGCCTTCGCCGCTGGCCCTGAGTTGATCGGTGATGTCATACTGCACGCCGAGGTAGTAAATGACCTTGCCCTCGCGATCCAGCAGCGGGCGAATCGACAGTCGATTGAAGAACAACTCACCGCTCTTGCGATAGTTCCGCAAGGTCACCACGCAGCCCTCATTTTTCGCGAGCGCCGCGCGGATCACGGCCAATGCTGGCTGTTCGCGCTCTTCTCCCTGCAAGAAGCGACAGTTGCGGCCGACAATCTCGCCTTGCGAGTAGCCGGATATCTGCTCGAAGACCTTGTTGGCATAGACAATGGGGTTGTCGGGCAAGTCTGGGTCGGACAGGGTGATGCCATTGACACAGGCATCGAGAATCTGGGTAAGAACGTAGGGAATCAAACCATCGTCTTTTGCCGTCGTGAACATCAGAGCCTCCGTGGACGTCAAATCTCGCAGCAATGCGATTGCTCTTGCACTGCTAGCCGTTGTTCAGCATTTCCTTCTCGATCAGCAGCTTGAGCTTTCTTACCGTCCGCTTGACCCCATCCTGCAGCGCGATGCGCACCAGCTTTTCGAATGGGCGGACGCGCGGCTCCAGCGCTTGCAGCTCGAAGCTGAAGGTCAGCGACGTGGATGAACCACGGTCGTCGAATTCGTAGATCGAGCAATAGGGAGCCGAAACGCCCTGGAAACACACGCGCTTGAGTGGCTCGAGTTCGGCCACCTCAAAAACGGATTCGGACTTGTGGCCCTGATCGACACGTACTTGTCGGGCCTGAAAACCCACCTGCACCGGGCCGACCGAGAGCGGCTCGAGACGCACCACTTCCGGCGACCAGCGGGGATAGTTGGTCACGAAATCAACGGCGACAAACTGATAGACCCGGGCGATCTCATCAAACACCAGAACTTCCGCTGTAGCGGTGATCATTGGCCATCCTTCGCCATCGTTGCGTCGTGCTGCCTGCATCGATTCAGAGACGCTGGGCTGAGTGCCGCGTGCCCGGTTGCCGGCATCAATCGCGCCATTCTAAGCCGTTCTGGTCCGGCTGTCCGCGCCTGCTGCACCGACCTCATGACTCTTGCGTCGGGCAGTGAACCGCTTCCGCCATCGAACGCCGATCGCGCGTGCGCGCAGCGCGCCGCCGTCACCCGCGCGGCACCCCGGCAGCGCACGGCTGCCGCAGCTCGCGCGAACCGTGGCGCGCGATTGCGGGTACAATCGACGGGCACTTGCCGAGGGACTTTCACCATGCGCTTCTCCGGATCAACCACTTACGTTACCACCCGCGACCTGAATCTGGCAGTCAACGCCGCCATCACCCTGCAGCGACCGCTGCTGATCAAGGGCGAGCCCGGCACCGGCAAGACCATGCTCGCCGAGGAAGTGGCGGCGGCGCTTGGCCTGCCGCTCTTCCAGTGGCACATCAAGTCGACCACCAAGGCGCAGCAGGGTCTCTACGAGTACGACGCGGTTTCGCGCCTGCGCGACTCGCAGCTGGGTGAGGCTCGGGTCGCCGACATCGGCAGCTACATCGTCAAGGGAGTCCTGTGGCAGGCGTTCGAATGCGAAACGGCGTCGGTGGTGCTGATCGACGAGATCGACAAGGCGGACATCGAGTTTCCCAATGACCTGCTGCGCGAGCTCGACCGGATGGAGTTCTTTGTCTACGAGACGCGGCAGACCGTTCGCGCCCGCCAGCGGCCGGTCGTCTTCATCACTTCGAACAACGAGAAGGAACTGCCTGACGCCTTCCTTCGCCGCTGCTTTTTCCACTACATCCGCTTCCCCGACAAGGAGACGATGAAGTCGATCGTCGATGTTCATTTCCCCGGTCTCAAGCCGGCGCTGCTGCGCGAGGCGCTCGAGGTCTTTTTCGAACTGCGCGAGATTCCGGGCCTGAAGAAGAAGCCCTCGACCTCGGAACTGCTCGACTGGCTGAAGCTCCTTCTGGCCGAGGACATTCCTCCCGACGTCTTGCGCAGCAAGGACCAGAAGGCCGCCATACCACCGCTGCATGGCGCCCTGCTGAAGAATGAGCAGGACGTGCATCTCTTCGAGCGTCTGATCTTCATGGCGCGCCACAACCGCTGAGGCCGCGCCGTGCACGGTGCCGATGACCGCCGACGATGCTGATCGACTTCTTCCTGCACCTCAAGGCGAGGCGCCTGCCGGTGTCGATCAATGAGTTCCTGGCGCTGCTCGAAGCGCTGCAGCAGCACGTCATCGAGCACAGCATCGACGACTTCTACCTTCTTGCGCGCGCCGTTCTCGTCAAGGACGAAAGCCACTTCGACAAGTTCGACCGGGCTTTTGGCGAGTACTTCAAGGGCGTCGAGGCGCTGCCCGGCATGGAGGTGCTGATCCCGGAGGACTGGCTGCGGCGGGCGGTCAAGAAACATCTCAGCGACGCCGAACGGGCGCGGCTCGAGAGGCTCGGCTGGGAGAAGCTGATGGAGACCTTCAGGCAGCGGCTGGCCGAACAGAAGGAGCGCCATTCGGGCGGCAGCAAGTGGATCGGCAGCGGCGGCAGCTCACCCTTCGGCCATGGTGGCACGCATCCGGAAGGCATCCGGCTGGGCGGCCGGAGCGAGAATCGGTCAGCGGTGAAGGTCTGGGAGAAGCGGGAGTACCGCAACCTCGACGACAGCGTCGAACTCGGCACGCGCAACATCAAGGTCGCGCTGCGCCGCCTGCGCCGCTTCGCGCGCGAGGGTGCCGCCGAGGAACTCGACCTCGAGGGGACGATCGCCGGCACGGCGCGCAACGCTGGCTGGCTCGATCTGAAACTGCGGCCGGAGCGACACAACGCCGTCAAGGTTCTGCTGCTGCTCGACATCGGCGGCTCGATGGATGATCACATCCGCGTCTGCGAGGAGCTTTTCTCCGCTTGCCGCAGCGAGTTCAAGCACCTCGAACACTACTACTTCCACAACTGCGTTTACGACTATCTGTGGCGCGACAACCGCCGTCGCCACAGCGAGCGGATCCCGACGCAAGACGTACTGCACAAGTACGGCAACGACTACAAGCTGATCTTCGTCGGCGACGCCTCGATGAGCCCCTACGAACTGCTGCAGCCGAACGGCAGCATCGAGTTCAACAACGCCGAGCCGGGTGCCGCCTGGTTGCGCCGTCTGGCCGACACCTGGCCGCACAGCATCTGGCTCAACCCCGAATCAGAGCATTCGTGGCCGTACCGTCAATCGACCTCGCTGATCCACAATCTGCTCGGCGGCCGCATGTTCCCCTTGACGCTCGACGGTCTCGAGCGCGGGATGCGCCTGCTCAGCAAGTAGCGCTCTATCCCCTCTGCTGCTGTTGCCTCACGGCAGGACCGTGCCGTCACGCGCGATCACGCGCTGGTGGCTGTACTCGGCAGCCGGTGGTCGTTCAACCGTACCGCGTGCCTGCAGGTAGTCCACGAAGGTCTGCGTGTAGCTGAGATAGGTGTTCACACTGCGGCCGGCCTGATTGATCCGGGCGAGCGTGCTGTAGCCATCGCCGCCGGTCGCCAGGTAATCGCTGGTGACGACGGTATAGCTGCGCTCCGGGTCGATTGCCTGCCAGTCGTCGCGATTCTTGGCGCGCACCTCGATGCGGCTGAAGCGGCTGCCGCGCGGTTGCCGCAGGTCGAGGTGCCAGCGCAGGCCGGCAGCGTAGGGGTGCGAGCCATCCGAGCCGCCGCGGTCGAGGTAGTTGCCGACCGCATCCTCGAGCACCTCGGTGACCTGGCGACCGGTCAGTTGCAGTTCGTACAGGACGTTGGTGTATGGCAGGACGGTGTAGGCGGTGCCATAGGTGACCTCGCCCCGGGGCAATGGCGTGCGGATGCCGCCGCCATTCTGCAGGGCGATGTCGGCAAGCCTGCTCGCCTGGCGATAGGCCTCGGCAACCGCCTGCGCGATGTCGCTGCCGCGCGCCAGGCGGTTGCCGTTCTCACAGCCACTGACACCAGCGCTGCGGTTGGTCGTTTCACCGGGGACGCGCACGAGGCACAGCGGGTCGCTGGCGGTGCCGATCCGCTGCCGCTTCATCTCGTCGAGGCGGCTGGCGAAGCGGAGAAGTTCCGCCTGCGCCACAGGATCGGGAACGACGGGGCGGACATCCGTGCCGCGCAGTGCGCCGAGGATGTGGGCGTGCGTCGTCGCGTCGACGGCGACGAAGCTGCCGCTGCCGTCCTGCTGCCGGAAGTCGTCGCCGACCGGCAGCGTCGGCGAGCCGCCGCAGCTTGCCACCGCACCGTGCGCGTCGAAACGGACCCGCATCAGGCCGAAAATCTTGGCGTATTCCCAGGCCTGCCCGATGCACACCGGATCGCCATCGCGGTTGCGGGCGACGGTCGGGTAGGGGCCAGCGGCGGAAGCAATGCCGATCACCGAAAAATCGCCGAGCAGCGTGTGCGAATCTCCGCCGATGATCACATCGACCTCGCTCAGCCGCGCTGCCATGGCCCGGTCGGCCTCGTAGCCCTGGTGGGTGACGAGGATGATGTGCCGGATGCCCATGGCGCGCAACTGGTCGATGACCTTCTGCGCCGTCTCGACCTCGTCGTGGAAGCGCGTGCTCGGCAGCGGGCGCGAGGAGTTCATCGTCTTGCCGCGCACGTCGATGCCGATGATGCCGACGCGGATGTCGCCGAACTGCCGCAGCAGGTAGGGCTGCAGGTAGTCGTTGGCGCCTGTCGGCGCCAGTGGCGAGCCGATTGCCGGCTCGACATTGGCGGCGAGGACGGTGGTCCGGCACGGGCCCTGGCGCAGGTGGTCGAGAAAGCGCCGCAGTCCGGCATCGCCTTCGTCGAACTCATGGTTGCCCAGCTCGAAGACGTCGAAACAGACGGTGTTCATCAGCGCCGCGTCCGCCTCACCGTTGTACAGCGTGTGGTAGAGCGTGCCGGTCATGGCGTCGCCGGCGTGAATCTTCAGCAGGTTCGGCAACTCCGCGCTGGCCTTGAAGAGCGCCGTCAGGCGCGGAAAGCCGCCGGCGGCGACGCGTGTCGGCACGCCGTCGAGCCGCAGCTCGAAGTCGGGCTGCGGATCGAGGTTCGAGTGGTGATCGTTGATGTGGGCGATATGGATCTCGAGACCAGTCGCCGGGCCGGGTGCCGGCGGTGGCACGCCTTGGCAGGCGGCGAGCAGGCAGCCGATGGCGGGCAGGGCGGCGAACGACGACGCGGTGCCGAATGTCTGACGCATGGGGAGGATGGTCCGGAGGCAGGTTTGGTGAGCCGACATGGTCTGTCGAGGGATGAGCCGACAGCATAGACGCTGCCGCCCGCGTCTGCCAGCACTTTGCCGATCGTGCCGTCGGCGTTGCCGTGCACGTCGCGCGAGCGACTGACGAATTTCCCCTCGCTCGCTTCGCGGGAGAGGGGAACGGTCATGGCTTTCGTCATCCGGAGCGTCTGACCAAGCGATGACCGTTGGTTGAAAACGCTGCCACTTCGCCGGACCCGGTGTTGGTGATTGCACGGCCGGCTGTTAAACTCATGCGCGGCCAGTGGTCCGTGCCGTGTCCATTGGCGGGCGGGTTCACGCAGCGCCGGTCGGCGCGGGGTATTCGGGGAGGAACGAAGATGGGATTGTTCGATTTCGTCAAGGCAGCCGGCGAAAAGCTGTTTCGTGCCGGAGACACCGATTCGGCAGCGGCCGCGGCTGCGGCTGCACCCGACGATCAGGCGGCCAGCGACCGCCTCGCAGAACTGAACCGGACCGCCGGTGATGCGATCGAGGCCTACATCCGGACGCAGGATCTGCCGGTGACCGGCCTGACGGTGAGCTTCGATGGCGCCAGTGGCGCAGCGACGGTCTTCGGTGTCGCCGGCGACCAGGCCAGCAAGGAGAAGATCCTGCTCTGCTGCGGCAACGTCGCCGGCGTGGCGCAGGTCAACGACATGCTCTCGGTCGATCAAAGCTCCGCCGAAGCGAGCTTCTACACCGTCGTCTCGGGTGACAACCTGTCGAAGATCGCCAAGGCGCATTATGGCGACGCCAACAAGTACCCGCTGATCTTCGAGGCCAACAGGCCGATGCTCGGCCATCCGGACAAGATCTATCCCGGCCAGGTGCTGCGCATTCCGCCCCTCTGAGCGGCTGCCGCGTCGTGCCGCAGCGCGCTCGCCAGCGCCTGCCCGGGCTACTCGGGCTGGCGCGGCGCCGCCATCCGCTCAAGCATGGCGCGTACCGCCCTGATCTGCAGACCGTCGCGGGTCGGGTAGTCGCTGCCGGTGTAGCCCCACCAGTCCCAGCAGGCGAAGGGGTTGCTGATCCATCTCCGCGAACCCGACGCCAGGCCGTGGCGCGGCGCGGTCTGCGGGTAGAGGACGAGCAGGCGGTTGCTCTCGGCCCAGCGGTTGTAGCCGCCGCCGTCGACGAAGCGACGGCCGATCTGCGCCGCACTCTGGCGGCAGCCATGGAAGGCGACATGGATGCGGCAGGGGGATTCGCGGCAGGCGGCCGGAACGTAGAGATAAGCTTCGTCTGCGAGACCGGAATCGATCGCCGGACCGGCTGCGAAGGGGCGCTGGTCGAAGGCCAGCATCTCGCCACGAGGGTCGGCCGCCGGGGGCTGCAACGGGCCGAGCATGTGGCCGAGCATCTCCCCGGCTGGATCGAGGTCGCCGCAGCGGTTGATGAACGGTGATGCCGTGCTGCCGCAGCTGGCGGCTTGCGGGTCGGTGACCGAGATCATCGCGTGCGCTGCCTCGGGCACCCGCACGAAACGGATCGCCGCCGGCGGCAGCCACTCGCCGTAGAAGGCGGCGAGTCGCTCGACGACCGCGCTCGTCACCTTGTCGTCCTGGCCGCCGGAAAGCAGCCAAACCCGGTCATCGCGCAGATGATCCAGCGGGTCGATTCGTCCGCCGCGTGCGTGTGCCTCGGCGCGGGCGCGCAGTTCGCCAACCGGCGGCAGCGGCGCCCACCAGGAAGGTGACATGCAGCGCGTCAGCGCCCGCCAGATGGAATCGTCAGCACAATCGTAGGGGCCGCCGGCGAGGACACCGGCGCCGCGCACCAGGCGCGAATGCGCCACCTGGAGCTGCACCGCCATGTAGCCGCCGGAAGAAATCCCCGACACGGTCAGTTGCGACAGATCCGCTGCCAGTGCCGGCAGGGGTGGTGCGGCCAGTCCGCTCCGGACGCTGGCGACGATGGCGAGGAGAAGCAAGGCGGCGAGGCCGCGCCACGAGCCGGGGTGCGTTTTCATCGAGCTGATTTCCTGGAAGACGGGGCGCCAGCGGCAGCGCCGATGCTAGCAGATTCTGCGGCCGGCCGGGCACGCCGCTGCCCCGGCAGTGGCGGCGATCGGCCGCACTTGTTGCCCGGCTGCCGCGCCTTTACACTGTGTCCTCGCTCACTTTCGGCCGCGCCGGGCGCGGGTCGTCATGCCGAATTCTTCAGTTGCGGTCGACTCGAAGCTGCCACGAGTCGGGACCACGATCTTCACCGTCATGTCGCGGCTTGCCGCCGATTGCGGTGCGATCAACCTGTCGCAGGGTTTCCCCGATTTCCAGGCCGACGCAGCACTCTTCGACGCGACCAGCCGGGCGATGCGCGCCGGCCGGAACCAGTACCCGCCGATGGCCGGCATCGTCGAACTGCGCACGGCAATCGCCGGCAAGGTGCGCACGCTGTACGGCGCCGATTACGATGTCGAGGACGAGATCACCGTCACGGCCGGCGCGACCCAGGCGATCTTCACCGCCATTGCCGCCTTCGTGCGCGCCGGCGACGAGGTCGTCGTCCTCGAACCGGTCTACGACAGTTACGTGCCGGCGATCGAGACGCTCGGTGGCCGGGCGGTTTTCGCCAGCCTGCGCTTTCCCGACTACCGGCCGGACTGGGATCAGGTCCGCTCGCTGCTCGGACCACGGACGCGGATGATCATCATCAACTCGCCGCACAACCCGACCGGCAGCCTGCTGCGTGGCGACGACCTCGATCGGCTCGCCGAGCTGACGCGCGGCAGCGACATCGTCGTCCTCGCCGACGAGGTCTATGAGCACATCGTCTTCGACGGCCGTCAGCACGC
>JAEUOM010000186.1 GCA_016788495.1 Accumulibacter sp.
TCGATGCCCCGGCAAGGGCTCTCCACCGACGGTCTGCGTCGACGATTTCCCTTTCGCCCGGCCGCCCGGATCTACAATGCGGGCTCCGCCTGATTGCCGCGACCGCGCCACGAGGACATCGATGAAACCCAGCCCACGAGGCACTCCCCCGACACCGCCTGGCGGCGGGCTGCTCGGCCGCATCCTGACGATGCTCGCCGGGGCCGTGCTGTTGGTCGCCGCCTTCATGTTCTCGCTCGTTGCGCTCGGCGTCCTGGTGATCGGCGGCGTGCTCGTTTACGCCTACCTGCACTGGAAGACCCGCCACCTGCGCCGCCATCTCGAGGAGCAGATGCAACAGGCGACGCCACAGCGCGAACAACGCGACGGGCGGGTGATCGAGGGCGAGGTGCTGGGCGGGGCCGAGTACGAGGGGCGCCCTGACCCATCCGCCGCCAACCCCGCCGCCGCACAGCTACCCCGGCCCGCTGACGGGCACCCTGCCGAAGACCCGCGCGACGACCGGGCGCGCTGATACCCCGACGCCGTTCCTTCCGACCTCCCTCATGCTCCACCGCCCGCCCATGAAGACTACCCGCCTCACCCTCATCGCCAGCCTCGGCCTCATCGCTGGCGGTGTCGCCGCCCAGACCACCGCTGCCGGCGACCGCTTTGCTCCGTGCATCGCCGGATTGCGCGCCGACGCAGCAGCGAAAGGCGTGCCGACGGCAAGCTTCGATCGCCTGACGAAGGGGCTGACGCCCGACATGAGCGTGCTCGAGCTGCTCGATTACCAGCCCGAGTTCCGGACACCGATCTGGGACTACCTCGCCGCTCTGGTCGACGAGGAGCGCGTCGCCGACGCGCTGGCGCTGCGCCAGCAATGGGCGACGCCGCTCGCCGCGGCCGCCGAACGCTACCGTGTCGATGCCGACACGGTGATCGCCGTCTGGGGCGTCGAGAGCAACTTCGGTCGCAACTTCGGCAAGCGGCCGTTGCTCACTTCGCTCGCCACCCTCTCCTGCTACGGGCGGCGACAGCCGTTTTTCCGCGGCGAGTTCCTGAGCACGCTGAAGATCCTCGACGCCGGCGACATCGCGCCCGAGCGTCTGGTCGGCTCGTGGGCCGGCGCCTTCGGCCACACCCAGTTCATGCCCTCGACCTTCCTGCGCCTCGCCGTCGATGGCGATGGCGACGGCAGGCGGGATCTGATCGACAGCGTCCCCGACGCCCTCGCCTCGACCGCCAACTTCCTCAACAAGGCCGGCTGGCGCCCGGGCGAGCCCTGGGGCTACGAGGTTCTCCTGCCGGCGGGCTTCGATGCCGGCGTCGCCGGTCGGACGAACAAGCGGCCCCTGTCCTACTGGAGCGAGCGCGGCCTGCGTCGTGCCGACGGGCAGCCGCTGGCGGCAACGGCCACCCCGGCCGGACTGCTCCTGCCGGCCGGCCCGCGCGGCCCGGCCTTTCTCGTCCTGCGCAACTTCGACGTGATCTACGGCTACAACGCCGCCGAGAGTTACGCCCTGGCGATCGCCCACCTCGCCGACCGCATCCAGGGCGGCAAGCCCTTCGTCACCCCCTGGCCAACCGACGACCCCGGCCTCTCGCGCCGCGAGCGGCGCGAGCTGCAGACGCTGCTCGCCGCCCGCGGTCACCCGATCGGCGAGATCGACGGAATGATCGGTGCCAATTCCCGGCAGGCGATCCAGGCCGAGCAGAAGCGCCTGGGCCTGCCGGCTGATGGTCGTGCCGGGCAGAAGCTGTTGCGCGCGCTGCAGTCGCCGGCGGCTGCCGGGCAGGACACGCCCACCGCCTCGGGTGGCGGCAGCCGATGAGCCCCCACGCCATGGCTGCCGAACCCCTGAGGGCACCGATCGCCGCGGCGGCCGGCTGACAGCGGACCGATGGCGACCGATCCAGCGCCTGGCGAAAGCCACATCCAGGAGGGCGAGATCGCCATCCTGGCGTCACAGTTGCGCCCCGGCGTGCACGTGCGCCTGCCGGTCCCCTGGATGGAGCACCAGTTCCTGTTCAGTTCCTTCGTGATCGCCGACGAGGAGCAGGTTCGACTGATCGCGGCCATGCGGCTGCCGGAGCTTTACTGCGATCTGCGCCGCTGCCGGGTCGCACCGCTGCCGCGGCAACCGGATGTCGCGGTCGACCCGACGCCAACTGCCGACACCGCCACCGAGCAGGCCCGCCTGGCAGCGCTGACGGCAGCTCTTCTGGCCGAAAAGCAGGAGCGGAGCCGCGTCATGCAGCGTTTTCGGGAGGGACTCGACCAGGCTCAGAAGCTTTACATCGGGGCGGCGACGGCGGTGTCGGGTGCGCTGCGGGACCTCCCCGCACGTCCGCAGGCGGCCGCGACGGAGGTGCTCCGAATCAGCGCCGACGCAACCGCAGCGCTGCTCCGCGACACCGACAGCGCGATCGTGCTGATCGCCGAAAGAGCGCACGACGACCGGCTCGCTGCGCACTCGCTGGCGGTGATGACGCTGTCGCTGCTGATCGGCAGACAGGCGCAGTTGCCGCCAGCAGCACTGCCGGCGATCGCCAGCGGCGCCCTGCTGCACGACATCGGCAAGATGCAGATCAATCCATCGATCCTGCGCAGCAGCGAGCGCAACCGGCACGAAGAGGCGCTCTACCAGTCACACTGCGCGAGCGGCCACGATGCCGCGCGGCGCGCCGGTACGCTTCCACCGCCCGTTCTCGACGCGATCCGGCACCACCACGAGCGCTGCGATGGCCGCGGCTTCCCGGATCGGCTCAGCGGCAGCGCGATTCCGCTCAGCGCACGCATCGTCGCCATCGCCAACCGTTTCGACAACCTCGTCAATCCGCTCGAACCCCGGCGCGCGCTGTCGCCCTCGGAGGCATTGTCCGTCCTGTGGACCCGCGAGCGCCCGGCCTTCGACGAGCAACTGCTGCAGCTCTTCATCCGCGCCATGGGCGTCTACCCACCCGGATCGATCGTCCGGCTCACCGATGGCCGAATCGCCGCCGTAATCGCCGCGGCAGCGGCCGACAAGCCGCTCCTGCCGACGGTCATGGTCTACGCCCCGGAGGTTCCGCGCCAGCAGTCGATCATCCTCGATCTGGCACAGACCGACCACCTGGGCATCGAGCGAGCCTTGCGTCTGCAGGAACGCAGCCCGGAGGAACTCGACTACCTGCTGCCGCGACGCCGGATCAACTGGTCGCACGGGGCCGAGCGGCGATGCTGACGGTCAGCGGCCTGGCCAAGCGACACCGCGAGGCCAGCCGGGCGCTGTTCAGCGATCTCGCCTTCAGCGTCGCCGCCGGCGAGATCGTCGCGCTGGTCGGTGAATCGGGGATCGGCAAGAGCACCCTGCTCAACTGCATCGCCGGCCTCGACACGCCGGACGATGGCGCGATCGAGATCGGCTCGCCGGCGGTGGACATCGTACGCCTCGGCGAGGCGGCGCGTGCGGCGCTGCGGGCACGCAGCATCGGCTTCGTCTTCCAGGCCTTTCACGTCCTGCCGACGCTGACCGTCGGCCAGAACATCGGCGTGCCGCTGCTGCTCGCCGGCGTGCCGCCGGCCGAACACGCATCGCGCACGCAGGCGCTGCTGACCGGCGTTGGCCTGCCGGGCTTCGCCGACCGCTGGCCGGCCTCGCTGTCGGGCGGCGAGCTGCAGCGGGTGGCGATCGCGCGCGCGCTGGTGCACCGGCCACGGCTGATCCTCGCCGACGAACCGACCGGCAACCTCGACCCGCGCACCGCCGGCCAGGTGTTGACGCTGTTGCTCGAACGGGTACGGGCACAGCGGGCGAGCGCGCTGATCGTCACCCATTCGCGGCACGTTGCCGAGGCGTGCGACCGCATCCTGACGCTGACGCCGCAGGGACTCGAATGAGGGTCCTCGCCGCCTGGCTGATCCGCGCCCAGTTCCGCAGCCGGCGGGCGGCAACGCTGCTGTCGATGCTGGCGATCGCCCTCGGCGTGGCGCTCGGCTACTCGATCCATCTGATCAACGACGCGGCGCTCGCCGACTTCGCGCGGGCGATGAAGACCGTCCAGGGCGAGCCCGACGCCGTCATCGCCGCCCGCGACAGTGCCGGCAGCGTGCCGCTGGCGCTGGTCGACGAGATCGCGCGCGACCCGGCGGTCCTCGTCGCCGCAGCGGTGATCGAAACCCGGGTGCGCATCGGCGACCTTCGCACGCCGGTTCGCCTGCTCGGCATCGACGTCTTCACGGCAGCGGCGATGATGCCCGGACTGCTGCCGCGCGATGCCGAGCGAGCGGCAACGGGCGGCATCCTCGACGGCGCGCTGTACGCCTCGCCGGCATTGCTCGCCGAACTCGGCCCACAGGCCGGCGCGACACTGACACTGCTGCGCGGCGACCAGCGCTGGTCGGCGACGATCGGTGGTGACCTGCCTGCCGCCGGACCCGACGATCTTCTGCTGGTGGCCGACATTGCCTGGGTGCAGGAGCACTTCGGACCAGCCGGCGCGGTCAGCGAGATCCGCGTCCGGCTGGCACCCGACAGTGATCCGGCGGGCTGGCGGGCGGGCGTCGCGGCGCGGCTGCCGCCGGCGCTGCTGCTGCGCGTGGCGGAGGACGACAGCGAGCGCGCCTCCAACCTCTCCCGCGCCTATCGCGTGAACCTCAACGTGCTGGCCCTGGTCGCCCTGCTGACCGGTGCCTTTCTGGTCTTCGCGACGCAACTCACCGCCGTCGCGCAGCGCTCGACGCAGTTCGCGCTGCTCGGCGTCCTCGGCCTGCCGCCGCGCATGCGCCTGCTGCAGGTGCTGCTCGAAGGGCTGGCGATCGGGCTGCCGGGCGCGCTGCTAGGCCTCGTCCTCGGCTACGCGCTGGCGCTCGCCTTCACCCAGTTGCTCGGCGGCGACCTCGGTGGCGGCTACTTTTCCGGCAAGGTGCCGCTGATCGTGCCGCAACTCCTGCCGGCGTCCGGCTTCCTGCTCCTCGGCTGCGCCGCCAGTCTGACCGGTGCCGCTTACCCGGCCTACCTCAACCTGCGACAGCCGCTGGTCGAGGCACTCAACAACGGTTTCACCGCCCGCCCGCCAGCCGCGCGCAAACGGCGTCGGCAGCTTCTGCTGCCGGCGTCGCTGGCGCTGCTGGCGGGCGGGCTGCTGCAGTTGCCACCGCTGTCCGGATTGCCGCTGGCCGCCTACGCCGCGATCGCCCTCGTCCTGCTCATCGGCGTCGCCAGCGCGCCGCTGCTGACGCAGGAGATCTTCGGCCGGGCAGCCGGATTGCGGCTGCCGGCGACACAGCGGATCGCCCTGCAGAACGTCGCGCAGGCGCCGCTGATGGCGCAGGTGGCGGCCAGCGGCCTGATCGTCAGCTTCGCGCTGACCGCCAGCATGGTGATCATGGTGTCGAGCTTTCGCGTCGCGGTGGACCACTGGCTCGACCATGTCCTGCCGGCACCGCTCTACCTGCGC
>JAEUOM010000193.1 GCA_016788495.1 Accumulibacter sp.
CACAGAAGCTTTGTGCCGGGAAGGCGCTGAAGTGATCGACACCAGAAGGCAGGGGGGCTTGAGACTTACGGCCAGGTTCGCGATGCTCGGGGCACGCAGCAGGTCCGCTGCAACGTGCGGCGCGCATTGTAGCACGCTCGCGGGTGCGGTGGCGGTTCCTGAGCGGCATTCCCGCAAGACAGCCCGGGCCGCGATGCACCGGGAGCGTGCGCGTCGCCGCGGCGACGCACCATTCTCTTGCGTCGAATCCCGGCCGGCAGCACTCCACCGTCGGTCGGCAGGGGGTGCTCCTGGGTGGCACAGTTCCTGCTTGAAGACTTCGAGACCTATAATATCGCGGTGAGCCTCATGAGCGCAGCGTTCTACAACGAGATGTACGATTCGGATGCCGGCCTGCGGCCGCACTATCGCGCCTTTGCCGAATGGCTGGCCGGCACGCCGGCTGAGCGGCTCGAGCGCAAGCGGGCCGAGGCGGACACGGCTTTCCATCGCGTCGGAATCACTTTCGCTGTCTACGGAGAGGAGGCCGGGACCGAACGTCTGATCCCCTTCGACATCATTCCGCGGATCATTCCCGCGGCCGAGTGGGCGCAACTGGAGGCGGGCCTGCGGCAACGGGTGCAGGCGCTGAACGCTTTCCTGCACGACATCTATCACGAGCAGGCGATTCTCAAGGCCGGCTGCGTCCCCGCCGAGCAGGTGCTGAACAACGCACAGTTCCGCCGCGAGATGATCGGGATCGATGTCCCGTCCGGGATCTACGCGCACATCGCCGGCGTCGACATCGTCCGGGCAGGGGCGGGGGAATCGTACGTTCTCGAAGACAATCTGCGGGTACCCTCGGGCGTGTCGTACATGATCGAGGACCGCAAGATGATGATGCGGCTCTTTCCCGAACTCTTCTCCCGTCACCTGATTGCGCCGGTGCAGCACTATCCCGACCTGTTGCTGGACAACCTGCGCACGGTGGCGCCCAAGGGTGTCGCCAATCCCACTGTCGTCCTGCTGACTCCGGGTGCCTACAACAGCGCCTACTTCGAGCACACCTTCCTGGCGCAGCAGATGGGGATCGAACTCGTCGAGGGCCGCGATCTGTTCGTCCGCGATGAAACGGTGTTCATGCGCACGACGCAGGGCCCGCAGCAGGTCGATGTAATCTATCGCCGCCTCGACGACGATTTTCTCGACCCGCTGGTGTTCAACAAGGACTCGATGCTTGGCGTGCCAGGCCTCCTGTCGGCCTACCGTGCCGGTCACGTCACCCTGGCAAATGCGATCGGTACCGGTGTCGCCGATGACAAGTCGGTCTATCCGTACGTTCCCGAGATGATCCGCTTCTATCTCGGTGAGGAGCCGAAGCTGAACAATGTGCCGACCTGGATGCTGCGCAAACCCGAAGACCTGCGCTACGTCCTGGCCCACCTGTCCGAACTGGTGGTCAAGGAGGTACATGGTGCCGGCGGCTACGGCATGCTGGTCGGACCGGCGTCGAGCCGGGCGGAGATCGAGTCGTTTCGCGCCCGCATCATCGCCGCTCCAGAGAAATACATTGCGCAGCCGACGCTGGCGCTGTCGAATTGTCCGACCTTCGTCGACTCCGGCATCGCACCGCGCCACCTCGACCTCCGCCCGTTCGTCCTTTCCGGCAAGCGTGGCGTCGGCATGGTGCCGGGCGGCCTGACGCGCGTCGCCTTGCGCGCCGGTTCGCTGGTGGTCAACTCATCGCAGGGCGGTGGGACCAAGGACACCTGGGTGCTGGAGAACTGAGATGGACGGAGGATCGAGATGCTGAGTCGCACGGCGGACCACCTGTACTGGCTGGCGCGCTATACCGAAAGGGCGGAGAACCTGGCACGCCTGCTTGACGTGTCCTACCAGATGTCGCTGGTTCCCCAGTCGATCGCCGCCCAGAACGAGAACTGGCGCGCGATTCTCGCCCTCAACAGCCTCGAGGCGGCTTTTGCCGAGACGTACAGCGGGGTCAATGTCGACAACGTGTTGCGCTTCATGGTTGCCGACGCGACGAATCCGTCGTCGATCTACAGTTGCCTGCGCGCGGCACGCGAGAACGCGCATGCAGTGCGCGGGACGCTGACCGCCGAAATGTGGGAGAGCATCAACGCCACCTGGATCGAGCTGCGGCAGCAGACCTTCGAGCAGATTCTCGCGCGTGGCATCAGCGAGTTCTTCGACTGGGTCAAGCTGCGCTCGGCGGTGACGCGAGGAGTGACTTTCGGCACCATGCTCAAGGACGATGCGCTGCACTTCATCCGCCTGGGCGGTCTGCTCGAACGGGGTGACAACACGGCGCGGATTCTCGACATGCAGTACCACATCCTGCGCCAGAGCGACGACGAGGGGGCCAGCGACTTCTACCGCTGGGGTGCCCTGCTGCGCTCGCTGTCGGCATTCCAGGTCTACCGCAAGGTTTACCGCGATGCGATCACTCCGGCGCGCGTCGCCGAGCTGCTGATCCTGCGCATGGACCTGCCGCGATCCCTGCACGCCTGCGCTGACGGGATCGTCCGCATGCTGCAGCTGATTGCCAACGATGCTTCGGCCGAGACCCAGCGTCAGGCGGGCGTGCTGCACGCCCGGCTTCATTTCGCTCGCATCGATGATGTTCTGGCGGGCGGTCTGCATGAATATCTGACCGATTTCATGGATCGCATCTACGAGCTCGGTGAGGGCATCAGCCGCGACTTCCTGATCGCGGCCTGAGAACCTGGCTGGTCGCGCCATCGTCGGTCGCAGTCGTCAGTGGTCTCCGCCGCCTGATGCCGCCTCGTCGCGGTGCCGCTGGGACACGGTCCGTCGCATTGACCGGCAAAGCGACTTGTGCTCTAATCGCGCCTTCGTCGACGCCAGAGCGCTGCGGGTGCAGCCTACGGCCGAGGCAGCCGCCGAACATGACGCAGGGCGGCGGGCCGTCTGCCGGCGACGGGCAGGCAGCAACCAAGCGGCGAGCGTCTCACCGTCGCTGTCGGGCTGCACGCGATCGGGCGATTAACTCAGCGGTAGAGTGCCACCTTCACACGGTGGAAGTCAGTGGTTCGAACCCACTATCGCCCACCACCCCAAGGCGGGTGCCATTCTGCGGTGGACGCCGCGCAGTGCGAGTCGCGTCGCAATCGTGGCGCGGGTGAGGTGGCGCTGCGGCGGACGCATGCGCCGGCAGAGCGCCAGTCTTTCTGTTAGAATCGCGGCCACGGCCTCGCAGGTAGGCGGGCAACGAGTTGCAGAAGCCTTCCCCGGTCCTCTTCGCCACGACATCACCGAGATATGAGTACTACGCCGCATCCCTCCTTCATCATCGTCGGTCTGACCACCGGCGGCAGGAAGTTTCGCCCGAGCGACTGGGCCGAAAGGCTGTGTGGCGTTCTCTCGGTCTTCGGCGCCGAGAAGAGGATGCGCTATTCGCCCTACGTCGGTCCACGGACCTACAAGGGAGAGAAAGCGGTTCATGTTGATGGGAAGTTGTACGAAATTGAGCCGATGGCCTACCGTTTTGTCCTGCACTTCGCCGAGGACAACGACCTGCAACTGATCCAGGGCGCCGCGGAGCCCGGTACGACAGGGTAGCCAGCGCTGGCGATCGCCGGCGTCCCGTCCGGCATCGCCTGATGATTTCAGCCGACGCGTCAATGTGCGCGTCCGCCTGTGGATGGCGTCGTGGCGCGGCGAGCTCTGCTGGCTGGCAGGGTATCGATCAGGCCAGCGACGTCCCGTTGCCATCCACCGCGACCAGCGCCTTCGCCTGATGGAGGTCCGTGGCCCGACCACAGGCGTAGAGACAACAGGCCAGCTGGTTGGCGATCGGCAGCGGCAGCGGCAACTCGCCAACCAGGATGCGGCGCATCCACGCGACTGTCGTCTGCGCCGCGGAACCCGCCGGCAGTTGCGGCAGGTTTCGCAGACTGTCGTGTTCTGCCTCGAAGAGGATGTCACTTTCCCCCGCATGCACATGTTCGATCGCCGGTCGACGTTTCGGATTGGCGAAAGGCTCGCCCTCGGTGCCGCGCAGCAGAAGGGCGTTCGCGCCGACGATGCGGAGCACCGCGCGCATGCTGTCGATGTAGTCGGGATGAGTCGCCGCCGCCAGGAGCAGTGAATCGCCATGAAAGGGATCGAGCATCTTGACCAGGCTGTGGGCGCTGTTGCGCAGGCCGAGCCGATCGCGCAGAGCCAGTTGCGTTGCCAGGCCGGGCGAAAGCTGCGCCAGCGGCAGGTAGGCGAGACCGTTGTCGTCGATTCGCTGCTGCGCGTCGCGCACGCTGTCACAGGGCGCCAGCCCGTACTCACAGAACACCTGCTCGCTGGTGACGCGCCCGTAGTCCTGGCTCAGGCCGTGCACCAGGACCGGCACGCCATGACGACGCAGGAGCAGCGCCAGCAGCGGTGTCAGGTTGGCACCCCGGCGAGCGCCGTTGTAGCTTGGGATGACCACCGGCCGGGCACGGCCAGCGGGGCGCTGGAGGATCGGCAGGCGCTCATTGGCGGCGGCGAGAAAGCCGACCATCTCGTCGACTGACTCGGTTTTCATGCGCAGGGCAATGGCGATCGCCCCGAGTTCGAGTTCGGCAACCAGGCCGTCGAGCATCGCCCCATAGAGCTGTCGCGCCTCGCTGCTGGACATGTCGCGCGCCCCCGTCGCGCCACGTCCGATTTCCCTGATCAAGAGCGCCAAGTCCATTGCCCCTCCTCCCGTTGTCGTCACTGAGTCTCGCCGGCGCGCATCCAATCCCGCGGCACAGGCAGCCGCAGCCGTCCAGAGCGCTGCGCGCGCCAACCGCTACCTCGCGGCCGCCAATCGCCGTGCCATCCAGCCGGCATCGTACATCGTACAGCCGACGCAGGAGCTCGTCGGGTTTGCCATCTTCGCTGCACGTTGTCCTCAATGCGAAGCAATGGCCGTGCCATCCATTATCGGCTAGCCGCGGGCCGGGCAGCCCGGGGGCGCGCAGCACCGGGGCCCGCCGTTCGCGCGTGCCCGTTCGCGGAGGAACGTCTGTCGGCAGGGGCTGTATGCGGACACCGGATCGGCCGTGTGGAATTCCGGTTTCCCGTCCGCGTGCCCGGCAGCGCACGACTTCAACTCACCAAGGATTCGACAAGCAGATGACGAGACTCTACGCGATGGCGGTCGCCCTTTTCTTCGGCGTGGTCGGCAGCATCCAGGCCGAGCGCACACCGTTCTGGGGAGCCAGCGAACCCGTCCCGTTCGAGACACCGGCCGACCAGTTGCGCAACGGGGAATTCACTTGGGCGCCGCAGCTCGCACCGGCTGGACCGATCCTGGTGCTGGTCAGCCTCGAAGAGCAGCGCGCCTACACCTACCGCAACGGCCTGCTGATCGGCGTCGCCTCGGTCAGTACCGGCAAGCCCGGCTACGAGACTCCCAGCGGCGTCTTCCAGACCTTCCTCAAGGACAAGGATCACCATTCGACGAAGTATCACAACGCCGCCATGCCGTACACGCAGAAGTTTACCCAGGATGGTGTGGCGCTGCATGCCGGTGGCGTTCCCGGATATCCGGAGTCACACGGCTGCGTGCATCTGCCGAGCGAGTTCGCTCGCCTGCTGTTCGACGCCGCACCGAAGGGGATGACGGTGGTGATCGCCAAGGCCGGGTCGGCGCCGGCGGAGTTCCGGCATCCGGCGTTCCTCAGCCCGCTCACCGACGGCGGCGGCCAGGCGGAGCATCGTCGCCTGTCGGTCGCCGCCAGCCATCGCTGGGAACCGGAGAAGTCGCCGTCGGGCCCGCTGTCGATCCTCCTGAGCCGTTACGACGAGCGGATCCTGGTGCTGCGCAACGGCGTCGAGATCGGACGCGCCAAGGCAGTCTTCCGCAAACCGCAGCAGCCGGTTGGCAGCCACGTCTTCGTCGCCAATGAAGGAGCTCAGTCGAGTGCGCTGCTCGAGCATCGCTGGGTCGGCGTCGGATTGCTCGGGCACATGGGCGACGCCAATGCCCCGCCGGATTCGACGGTGGTGAATGGGATCACGATTCCGGCCGACTTCAGGGCGCTTCTGGCAGCCGAGATCCGGCCGGGCACGACGCTGATGGTGACCGATGCGCCGGTGCTCGAGCACACGACGGGGCTCGACATGGCGGTCCTGAGTTCCTTCCCCGATCACTGATCTGGCTGCAGCGGCAGCGCCTGCGCCCGCCTCCCTCGTTGATGGCAGAGTGCTTGCCTCCTGCGCAGCTACCGCTCGTCTGCGGCGGCCGTTGGCTGTTGCCGCACGGCGAAGAACGCGCGGCTTGACTTCCGGTATCCGCCGCCTATCCTGAATAGTGCACTGCATCATGAGCATGCTTTAACAGAACTCCTGGCGCCGAAGCGGTGTGTTGCACTCAGCCGGTGCGAGCTCCGCGGGGATCAGCCGAGCTCGCAGGCCTGCTCGCACGGGCTGGTGAAGAATCAGGCGTCGTGGGTTTTCGAGGCGAAGACGAACGGGAGGATGATGATGTCACGGTTTTCGATCAACACACGCAGGCGGCCCTTTCTGGCGACTGGTGCGGCAGCCATGCTGGCCGTTGTGCAGTGGGCGACTGCTGCACCATCTCTGGATGACGTCGTGGCCGGCGTCCATATCGACCCGGCCCAGATCTCGGTGTCCGGTATCTCTTCGGGCGGTTTCATGGCGCACCAGTTCCATGTCGCCCATTCGGAGCACATCATGGGGGTTGGTGTCGTCGCCGGCGGTCCTTACTATTGCTCGGCGGGCAGCATCCTTGACGCGGTGACCAAGTGCAGCCAGTTCATCATGCTCGAATGCCGCCAGTTCGGGCTCGATGCGAAGTTGTGCGGCAAGACTGATCGGGCGCCGAAGACCACGCAGGACGCTCGGCGAGTGGCCGCGGCATCGTTCGCCGAGGCGAAGACGCAGGAAGCTGCTGGCCGCATCAGCAAGCTCGGCGGACTCAGGGGCGATCAGGTGTACCTGATCAGCGCCGAGTACGATGCCATCGTTCCGCACGGCGTGATGGATGCCGTCTTCCACTTCTATGCCGATGCCGACAAGGCTGCCATCGAGGCCGGCCATATCGATTACAACCGGAGTTTTCCGGCCCGTCATACGATGGTGCGGGATGCCTTCAACAAGCCTGAGGGCGACGTGGTGGGCAACTGCGCGCTGCCACCGGCACCGCCGCCGCCCACCGAGCGGAACGCCTTCATCGATGATTGCGAGGCTGTGGCACGGCAGCGTCAGGCGCGGGATCAATGTATCTGTCCGCCGGCGGCTGCCGCTGGAGCGGCGGCAGTCTGCCCGCCGGCCGGCAAGCAGGCCGTTTGCAAGGATCTGCAGGACGTCGATCTGGCCGGCGCCATTCTCAGGCGCATCTACGGTGTCGAGGCACTCAAGGGCGGCCGCATGGCGGTTGCGGAAAGCGAGGTCAAGGCCTTCGACCAGCGGTCGGTCTTCAGCAAGTTCTCCGACATTCCCTACACCGAGCTGCAGAATGCATCGATGGCCAGGGAGGGATACGTGTTCATACCCAAGTCCTGCACGGATGGCCGCAAGTGCCGCTTGCACGTCGCCTTCCACGGTTGCCTGCAAGGCGGGCTGACCGACCGCAGGAGCGGTCAGTCGGGCAATCTCTTCGCCAAGTTCGCCGGCTACAACGAGTGGGCTCAGGCCAACGACATCGTCGTCGTCTATCCACAGGTGCAGGTGCGCAACGGCACCTTGGCGAGTCCACCGGTCAACCCGCAGGGATGCTGGGACTGGTGGGGACAGTATTACACGCACGCGGGGTATCATACGCAGGCTGGCAAGCAGATCCGGGCGGTGGCCCAGATGATCAACACGCTTGCCGGCGGACGCGAGTTGCTGCCGGTGCCGGCCAGGTGAGGCCCGGGGTGCAGGCAGTCATGAGGCGGAGAACGGCCGCTGCCAGTGGCGAATGGCAGCCGCTCTCTGGACAGTAACCTGAGCGGGAGAACGACCATGACGGATATGTCGAAACAGATGAACGACTGGCTGCGGGCGCTGAGCAGCATCGACCCCAGCAAGGGCAGCGAGCAGCTGCTCAACGCGCTCGCCAGGCTTGAGGTGCCGGGCGTCAACATGGACGCGCTGGTGGCTGGTCAGCGCGACAACCTCGAGGCGCTGAACGCCGCCAACCGCGCCGCGATGGAAGGGGTCAAGGCGGTCGGAGAGTGGCAGTTGAAGATCCTGCAGGAGACCATCCAGGGGATGACGACTGCCGTCGGCGGCCTTGCCAAGGCGGGTTCGCCGCAGCAACTCATGGCAGCCGAAACCGAGCTGGCGAAGAAGGCATTCGAGACTGCGGTCAGCAAGATGCGCGAACTTGCCGAGATCGTCGCCAAGGCCAATCAGCAGGCTACCGACGCGATCGTCAACCGCGTTCCCGCCAGCCTCGACGAAATCCGTAACGTGCTGAAGCTGCCACCGCCGCCGGGCGCCTGAGTCGGCGCCCGCGGCGGTGCGGGCGGCCGGACATCGGCCGTCCGCACTGTGGCGCTGCCGTGTCCGGCCTGCAGCCTGGGTGCTGCGGCGTGCCCGTGAAGCAGGTCGCGGATCCGTTCGTTGCTCAGGCGTGTGCGGTGGCAGCGGCTTTCCGGCATCAGGCCGGCAGCCCTGCATCGCCGCGGTCGTCGGCGAACAGGACGATACCGCCACGTCGCTGGTCGCCGGCGCCGTCTAGGTGCCCGTCGGTACTCGCGACGCAGTTCACGCCGCCAAAGAACATGCTTGCCGAGTCGAAGCGGGTGGCGCCCGGCCAGAGCGCCTGCAGGGCTTCGGCGGCTCCGGCTGCCAGACCCGCGCTCTCGAACCACAGCTGCCGGCCTTCGATGTGCTGGCGAGAGGCATTCACCGCTTCGTCGAGCGGGCGTCGATAGGTCAGCACGTTGAGCAGGGTCTGCAGGATGGCACTGCGGATGCGGTTAGACCCGCCGCTGCCGAGCGCCAGGAGAGGGCGGTCGCCGGCCAGGACGATCGTCGGCGACATCATCGTGCTCATGTGGCTGCCCGCCGCCAGGCGGTGGAATCCGGCCGGGTTGATGTCGTCCTCGCCGAGGAAGTTGTTGAGGTGGATCCCCAGCCCCGGCAGGGCATGCCCGCAGCCCTCGCCGTTGCTGGTGGTCATCGCCGCTGCCATGCCTTCGGCGTCGATCACCGAGATGTGCGTCGTCGCCCCGAGGCTGTTCTCGCTGCAGAGGGCGCGCGCGTGGCTGGACCATCGCGGCAGCCGGCCACCCGCGACGAGCTGCCGGATCGCTTCCGGGTCGGCGTGCAGGCGGTGATCGTAGCCCGCACGTCGCACCTCCGAAACCGTTGCCAGAACCGCCGCGATCGCCAGTTGGTGAGTCCGCGAGAGGAATTCCTCGCCGCCGAGGCCGAGTTCCTCGGCGATGCGCAGGCCGGCGCCGATCAGGCCACCTCCGGCCGACGGCGGCGGGTTGGTCAGCACCGTGAAGGGCCCGAAGGGGACGCGCAGCGGTGCGCGAGTCAGCGGCGCATAGGCCGCCACATCCTGCTCGCTGATCAGTCCGCCGTGCGCCGGACCGAAGTGCTCGACGAGCGAGCTGCGGTAGGTGGAGACCTGTGCATCCGGGCTGCCGTCTGCCAGTCCCTGCAGGAAATCTCCGAGTTCCGGGTTGGCCAGGTGGTCGCCCGCCCGCGGCAGACGGTCCGCAGGCAGGAACAGGCGGCGCACCGTCGGTGAGTGACTGGCGATCGGCGCGATCAGGCCGGCAATCATGGCGATCTGCGGGCTGACGCAGAAACCGTCGCGTGCCCACGCCACTGCCGGCGCGACCACCTCGCGCAGCGGCAGGCGGCCGGCACGCCGGTGCAGGGCGAGCAGGCCGACGAGTTCCCCGGGTACCGCAGCCGCTCCCTTGCCGATGTGGAAGACTTGGCTGGTCTCGCCGAAGTCGACGGTGATCGGTGCGAAGTCGAGGATCGGCCAGGTGGTGAGTCCGAGTCCCGGTGCCGTGCCGAAGAAGTCGAGCACTTCGTAGCCATCGCGCGCGTTACCCCAGATGCAGGCGCCGCCGCCGCCGAGCGAGGTCAGCGGCAGTTCGGTGACGGTTGCCGCGAGCTTGGCGGCGACGATCGCATCGACCGCGTTGCCGCCGCGCCGCAGCAGGCGCACCCCGGCTGCCGCCGTGTGCGGCTCCGAAGCCGCGATCACGCCACGAATTCCCATCGACGAAGGATACGCCATGCGGCGGCGGGCGGGAAGACTGCGGTCGCTGGCCGTTGCGGGGGTCCGCGGCCATAGCTGGCGCCGCGTTTCGGTGACGCCGCGCAGGAAGGCGATCCCGCATCGACGGTCCGTCGGGCCGGCGCTTCAACTAGAATGAGCCCTTTTCCGACTCCGACCAGCGACCATGATCCGCACCCGCTTTGCTCCCTCGCCAACCGGCTTTCTGCACGTCGGCGGTGCGCGTACCGCACTCTTCTCGTGGGCCTACGCCCGTCGCCACGGCGGCCGTTTCATTCTGCGCATCGAGGACACCGATCTCGTCCGATCGACTCCCGAGGCCGTGCAGGCGATCCTCGACGGCATGCAATGGCTCGGGCTGGCGCACGACGAGGGCCCCTTCTACCAGACGCAGCGCATGGCGCGTTATCGTGAGGTGATCGCCGAAATGCTCGCCGCCGGCACCGCCTACCATTGCTACATGCAACCCGACGAGCTCGACCGCCTGCGCGCGGAGCAGCGGGAACAGGGTCGCAAGCCGCGTTACGACGGCCGCTGGCGGCCGCAGCCGGACAAGCGGCTGCCGACGCCGCCGGCCGGGGTCGAGCCGGTGGTCCGTTTCCGCAATCCGGTGGAGGGCGTCGTCGCCTGGGACGACCTCGTCAAGGGACGGATCGAAGTCGCCAACAGCGAGCTCGACGACTTGGTGATCGCCCGCGCCGACGGTTCGCCGACCTACAATTTCTGCGTCGTCGTCGATGACCGGGACATGGGCATCACGCACGTCATCCGCGGCGACGACCACGTCAACAACACGCCGCGCCAGATCAACATCCTGCAGGCGCTCGGTGCGCCGGTGCCGCTTTACGCCCACTTGTCGATGATCCTCGGCGACGACGGGCAGAAGCTGTCGAAACGACATGGTGCGGTGAGCGTCATGCAGTACGACGATGCGGGCTACCTGCCCGAGGCGGTGCTCAACTACCTGGCCCGTCTGGGCTGGTCGCACGGCGACGATGAGCTCTTCTCGCTGCAGCAGTTCTGTGAGTGGTTCGATCTCGACCACATCACGCCGTCGGCGGCCCAGTTCAACAACGAGAAGCTCAACTGGCTGAATGCGCAACACCTGCGCCGCTGCGATGCCGGTCGCCTGGCTGACCTGGTCCGCCCGCGGCTGGCAGCGCGCGGCGTCGTCGTCGGCGAGACGCCGTCGCTGGCGGCGATCATCGATCTGCACAAGGAGCGTGTCAGCAACCTCAACGAACTGGCCGATGTCGCCGAAGTGTTCTACATCGACCTGCAGCCGAGGAGCGAACTGCTGGCCCGCCACTTGGCGCCCGAGGTTCTGCCGCTGCTCGACGACTTCGCCGCTCGGCTCGCCGAAGTGCCCTGGCAGGCGGCGGCAATCGCCGCGCTGATCAAGGAGTGCGTCGCCCGCCACGGTGTGAAGATGCCGAAGCTGGCGATGCCGGTACGCGTCCTCCTGACCGGTCTCGAGCAGACGCCTTCGGTCGACGCGCTGATCGCGCTCTTTCCGCGCACCACTGCGCTCGAGCGGCTGGCGCGTGCCGCGCGCGTCGCGTCCGCGGCGCCGCGCAGCGTGTGATTGCGCGCGGCGTGCGGCGCCGGCAGGGCAGGACCTTGAAGCGCCAGGAGCCGGCGGGGCAGCGATTCGCGCTTTACAGCGGCGGGTCGACTGCCTATAATCGCCGCTTCTTTCGGGCGGGGGTATAGCTCAGCTGGGAGAGCGCTTGCATGGCATGCAAGAGGTCCGCGGTTCGATCCCGCGTACCTCCACCACAAGCCGAGAGAAGTTCCGGGTCCCCATCGTCTA
>JAEUOM010000220.1 GCA_016788495.1 Accumulibacter sp.
CGGTCACCGATGGTGATCAGGAAGCTCTTGTCGGCCACCGCCGGCAGACGCAATACCCGGTAGGCCGCTTCCCGGAGTTCCACTTCGTCGATCGCCAGTGGCACCGGCATTGGCGGCAGGCGGCTGGCACTGCGCGCCATGCGCGGCGGCTTGCCGAGCAGCGCGTCCATGTCCATGTCCACCGGATCGTTGGCGAAGTGGCTGTCGCTGAGCAGCAGTCGCTTGTCGGCGGTGGTCGCGCCGACAACGGCGAAGGGGCAGCGCTCGCGATCGCAAATCGCCGAGAACTCGTCGAGCCGCCCGGGGGGGATCGCCAGGACGTAGCGCTCCTGCGCCTCGTTGCACCAGATCTCGGCCGGCGACATGCCCGGTTCCTCCATCGGTACGGCGCGCAGCTCGAAGTGCGCGCCGCTGCCGGCGCCGTGGGCGAGTTCCGGCAGCGCGTTCGAGATGCCGCCGGCGCCGACATCGTGCAGCGACAGGATCGGATTGCCGTCACCGACTGCCGAACCATCGCCCGCCGGCGCTCCGAGTTGCCAGCAGCGATCGATGACCTCCTGCGCCCGCCGCTGCATTTCCGGGTTGCCGCGTTGCACCGAAGCGAAGTCGAGATCCTCGGTGTTGCTGCCGGTGCTCATCGAACTCGCGGCACCGCCGCCGAGGCCGATCAGCATTCCCGGGCCGCCGAGCTGGACGAGCAGCGTTCCCGGCGGCAGTGTGCCCGCCTTGAACGACTGCTCGGCGGCGATGTTGCCGATACCGCCGGCGATCATGATCGGTTTGTGGTAGCCGCGCAGCAGCGGCTCGTCGCCGTTGCCGGTGAGCTGTTCGTAACTGCGGAAGAAGCCGGCGAGGTTCGGGCGGCCGAATTCGTTGTTGAACGCCGCGGCGCCGATCGGGCCTTCGAGCATGATCGCCAGCGGCGACGCGATGCGTGCCGGGCGACCGTAGGCAGCGCTCGGGGTTTCCCAGGGTTGCGGCAGATCGGGGATGGCGAGGTTGGAGACCGCGAAGCCGCAGAGACCGGCTTTCGGCTTCGAGCCGCGTCCGGTCGCGCCTTCGTCGCGTATCTCGCCGCCGGAGCCGGTCGCCGCGCCCGGAAACGGCGAGATCGCCGTCGGGTGGTTGTGCGTCTCGACCTTGGCGAGAATGTGCATGAGCTGCTCGCGGTAGCCGTAACGACCATCGGCGTCCGGCTGGAAGCGGCGCACCGTCGCCCCCTCGATGACCGATGAGTTGTCGGCATAGGCGACGACCGTGCCCTGCGGGTGCTTGCGGTGCGTTTCGCGGATCATGCCGAACAACGTCTCCTCGCGCGGCTCGCCGTCGACGGTCCACGAGGCGTTGAAGATCTTGTGCCGGCAATGCTCCGAGTTGGCCTGCGCGAACATCATCAGCTCGACGTCGGTCGGATTGCGTTGCGCGCGGCAAAAGAGATCGACGAGGTAATCGACCTCGTCGTCGGACAGCGCCAGCCCGAGCAAGCCGTTCGCCTCGATCAGGGCGGCGCGGCCACCGGCAAGCAGGTCGACGCGGCGCAGCGGTTGCGGCGCGAAGTGGCGAAACAGTTCGCCCGCCTGCGCGAAGTCGTCAAGGACGGTCTCCAGCATGCGGTCATGGAGCAGGGGGGCGATGAGCGCCCGCTCGGCGGCACTCAGCGCGTGCGACGCGCTCGCCAGACGGTAGGCGATGCCGCGTTCGATGCGCTCGACCCACTGCAAGCCGCTGTTGTGCGCGATGTCGGTCGCCTTCGACGACCAGGGCGAGATGGTGCCGATGCGTGGTGTGACCAGGAAGAGCTCGCCCGGCGGCGCGTCGTCGGCCGGACGTTCGCTGAGCAATGCGGCGAGCTGCCGGCGCTCGTCTGCCGTTGCTGGTTCGTGACTGGCGACGAAGTGCCAGTGGTCGGCGCTGAGCACCTGTGCGCCCGCGACGACCCGCGCGAGTCGCTGTTGCAGGCCCTGCAGGCGGAAGGACGAGAAGGCGGTGGCACCGCGGAGAAACAGGAGTTCGGCCATGGCGGGCTGGGCTCGGGGTGCAGGCGGGCTGCGTTGAGGGAAGCCGGGATTATAGCCGACCCGGCGCTCCTGCTGCGGCGCAGCATCGGCGCCGAAAGTGGTAGAGGGGGCCAGCAGCAGGGCCAAGAAGCGACGGAAGCGAAGGGGTGCAATGCCCGCTGGGGCGCCGGCTGGATTAAAATCACCGCGGGCTCGCCCACCCGCCGGCCATCGACCCCCGAAACTGGCGCTTGAATGCGGGCAGCTGCCTTCAACGCGACGGTCAAGGGCGACTGGCCGGGGAAACCAACGCAGGGCACGGCCAGAAAAACAAGACATGCGACCGCGCAAACGGCGGCACGACAGGACCACTGAATGGCACGGTTATCACTCGCCAAGCTTGAACGGCATCTCTACGCTGCTGCAGATATTTTGCGCAGCAAGATGGTTGCGTCGGAGTACAAGGACTTCATCTTCGGCATGCTGTTCCTCAAGCGTTCCTCGGACGTTTTCGAGGCCGAGCGGGAGAAGGTCATCGCTGAGCACGGCGAGGCGTTCGCCAATGACCCGATGTTCTACGACAGCTTCTTTGTTCCGTCGGAGTCGCGCTGGCAATACCTGGTCGACAATCTCAACGCCGAACGCTACGCCACGCTGCTCAATACCGCACTGACCAAGCTGGGCGAACACAATGGCCCACTGGAAGGCGTGCTCGACCATATCGACTTCATGAAGCAGGTCGGCAACAAGCGCGTCATCAACGACGAAGACTGCCGGGCGCTGGCACGCCACTTCAATCGCTACCGCTTCCGCAATGGCGACTTCCAGTTCTCCGATCTACTCGGCGCTGCATACGAATTCCTGATCAACATGTTCGCCGAATCGGCGGGCAAGAAGGGCGGTGACTTCTACACGCCGCGTGACGTCGTGCGTCTGATGGTGCGGCTGCTCAAACCGCAGCAAGGGATGAGCGTGTATGACCCAACCTGCGGGTCCGGCGGCATGCTCATCCTGTCCAAGGAATATGTGGAGCAGTGCGGTGGCGACAGCGCCGATATGCGCCTGGCCGGACAGGTGCTGGATGTGTCCGCCTGGACCATCTGCAAACTCAACATGATTCTGCACGGCATCCCCGACGCCCACATCGAGCGCGAGGACACCCTGCTGCACCCGTTGCACCGCGAGGCCGGCGAGCTGGAGCGCTTCGACCGGGTGATCGCCAATCCGCCCTTCAGCCAGAACTACTCCCGCACCAACATGGAATTCCCCGAGCGCTTCCGCTGGGGCTGGTGCCCGACCACCGGCAAGAAGGGCGACCTGATGTTCGCCCAGCACATGTTGGCGGTGTGCAAGCCTACCGGCATGGTGGCGACCGTGATGCCCCACGGAGTGCTGTTCCGGGGCGGCGAGGAAAAGAAGATTCGCCAGAAGTGGATCGATCAGGATTTGGTCGAGGCCGTCATCGGCCTGCCGCAAAACCTGTTCTACGGCGCCACCATCCCCGCCTGCATCCTGGTGCTGCGTCCGGAGCCCAACCGCAAGCCGGCAGGCCGGCGCGCTCAGGTGCTGTTCATCAACGCCGATGCCGAATACCACGCCGGGCGTGCACAAAACTACCTCAAGCCCGAGCACGTAGAGAAGATCGTCTCCACTTTCGAGCGCTTCGAGAATGTGCCGGCGTACGCCCGCGCCGTGAGCGTGCAGGAGTTGGGCGACAACGACTACAACCTCAATATCCGCCGCTACGTGGACAATGCCCCGCCTCCGGAGCCCCACGATGTCCGGGCACACCTGCAAGGTGGCGTGCCGATCGCCGAGATCGAGGCACAGCGTTCGCTGTTCGAGGCGGTGGGCCTCGCACCGGAGCGCCTGTTCACGCTTCGCGCTGGGACTAGCGGCGGCGACGTGCCCAGCACGCCCGGCGTTCGCGAGCCATCGGCGCATTACCTCGCCGCCCACTCAGGCTATGCCGACTTTGCCGAGGCGCTGGACAATCGCGCCGCCATCCGTCGGGTAATCGAGGCCGATAGTGGCATCCGTGACCGGCGCGAACAAGTGTTCGCAGCCTGCGACGACTGGTGGGCAACCCATAGCCACCGGCTGGCCGATCTACCCAATCGCCGCGACCTCAACGGGGTACGCAACGAGTTCCTGGAAACCTTTGGCGTTGCGCTGTCGCCGATTGGCGCGCTGGATCGATTCCAGCTTGCCGGCGTGGTGGCCGGCTGGTGGAGCGACAGTCTGCCCGACCTCAAGACCTTGATGGAACGCGGCTTCGCGGGCATCCTCGATGGCTGGCTGGATGCCATCGCCGACGCGCTGGAAGATGACGAAGCAAGCGGGCCCCTGTTCGATCCCTTCGCCCATCCGTTGGTCCAGCACACCATGCAGGACTATCTGGCCCAGATCGATACCGAGCGCCAGACCATCACCCGCCTGAGGGCCGAGAAGGATGCGTGGGAAGTTCAGAACCCGCCCGAGGACGAGGAAGAGGCCGAGGGCTGGAACTACGCCAAG
>JAEUOM010000065.1 GCA_016788495.1 Accumulibacter sp.
GATCGTCGGCGGCGCAGCGGCTGTCTGACCACGGATAATCAGTTTTTTGTATAGGGATACGACGATGAGTCAAGGAAACATTGTTCAGTGTATCGGCGCCGTGGTGGATATCCAGTTCCCGCGTGACGCCATGCCGAAGATTTACGACGCGCTCCAGCTCGACAAGGCGGAAGAGTCCGACATGAGCGAGACCGATCTCGTCTTCGAAGTGCAGCAACAGCTCGGTGACGGCATCGTGCGCACGATTGCCATGGGGTCGTCGGACGGACTGCGCCGCGGCATGAAGGTCAACAACACCGGCAGCGGCATTTCCGTGCCGGTCGGCAACGCCACCATCGGCCGGATCATGAACGTTCTCGGCCGGCCGATCGACGAAGCCGGTCCGATCGCCACCGATGAGCGGCGCGAGATCCACCAGCTGGCGCCGAAGTTCGACGAGCTGTCGCCATCCGTCGATCTCCTGGAGACCGGCATCAAGGTCATCGACCTTGTCTGTCCCTTTGCCAAGGGTGGCAAGGTCGGCCTCTTCGGCGGCGCCGGTGTTGGCAAGACCGTGAACATGATGGAGCTGATCAACAACATCGCCAAGCAGCGGTCTGGTCTGTCGGTGTTCGCCGGGGTCGGTGAGCGCACGCGCGAAGGCAACGACTTCTATCACGAAATGAAGGAGTCGAACGTTCTCGACAAGGTGGCGATGGTCTTCGGCCAGATGAACGAGCCGCCGGGCAACCGCCTGCGCGTCGCGCTGACCGGTCTGACGATGGCCGAGCGTTTCCGCGATGACGGCCGCGACATCCTCTTCTTCGTCGACAACATCTACCGCTACACGCTGGCTGGTACCGAGGTTTCGGCGCTGCTCGGCCGGATGCCTTCTGCCGTCGGTTATCAGCCGACTCTGGCGGAAGAGATGGGTCGTCTGCAGGAGCGGATCACCTCGACCAAGGTCGGTTCGATCACCTCGATCCAGGCCGTCTATGTGCCAGCCGATGACCTCACGGACCCGTCGCCGGCGACCACCTTCCTGCACCTCGACTCGACCGTCGTCCTGTCGCGCGACATCGCCTCGCTCGGCATCTATCCGGCCGTCGATCCGCTCGACTCGACCTCGCGCCAGCTCGACCCGCAGGTGGTGGGCGAGGAGCACTATGCCGTCGCCCGTGCGGTGCAGATGACCCTCCAGAAGTACAAGGAGCTGCGCGACATCATCGCGATTCTCGGCATGGACGAGCTGTCGCCGGAGGACAAGCTGGCGGTCTATCGGGCACGCAAGATCCAGCGTTTCCTGTCGCAGCCATTCCACGTTGCCGAGGTCTTCACCGGTTCGCCGGGCAAGTTCGTCCCGCTCAAGGACACGATCAAAGGCTTCAAGATGATCGTCGACGGCGAGTGCGACAGCATTCCCGAGCAGGCCTTCTACATGGTGGGCGGGATCGAAGAGGTCTTCGAGAAGGCCAAGACCCTCTAAGGCGCCAATCGGGCAACGTCGTGCCGCCGCTTCGTTCGGACCGGCGGCACGATCCAGCAAGGAACTACCATGGCAATCAGAGTACATGTTGACGTCGTCAGCGCCGAGGAACTGATCTTCTCGGGACAGACCGATTTTGCCGTCTTTCCCGGCGAGGCCGGCGAGCTGGGCATCTACCCGAAGCACACGCCGTTGCTGACGCGCATCAAGCCCGGCACCGTTCGTCTGAAAGTGCCGGATCGCGATGAGTACGAGCTGGTGTACGTTTCGGGCGGGATGCTGGAAGTGCAGCCAGAACTGATCACCGTCCTCGCCGACACGGCAATCCGGGCGCACGACCTCGACGAAGCGAAAGCGGCAGAAGCCAAGCGTCGGGCGGAAGAGGCGCTGCGCGATCGTGCCTCGGACATCAATCTGGCGACGGCGGAAGCGGAATTGGCACAGGCGGTCGCCCAGTTGCAGGCCATCAAGAAACTGCGCAACCGCCACTAGCAGCAGTTGCTGTCGCCGACAGCAGGGCATCGGCATCAGGGGCAGCCTTCACACAGAGGCTGCCCTTTCTGTTCAAGGCGTCGGGCGGCTCGCTTCCAGCCGTGCCAGCCGCTTCTCCAGGCGCGCGAGGTCGTCACGGACCGCATCGACCTCGTCGCAGAAGCCCTCGATTGCCCTGCGGCCGGTGATCTCCGCCGCCTCTTCGGTCAGGTACTCGGTGATGGCGGACGCCAGCTTGCTCGCCCCTTGCCAGTGCCAGTGCGCGACCCGCCCGGCCAGCTGCAGGCCGCGGCGGGCGACGACATCGCCGACGAGGTGCGACAGATCCTCTTCGACATCCCAGCGCAGGTTGCCAAAAACCAGTCCGATGGTCTGCGCCAAGTCGGCCGAGCCGGCGATGGTTGCCGCCGAGAACAGCGCAGATCGGTCGCCAAGCAGACGCGCCGGCGTATCTGCGGGCAGCTCGATGCTCACCGTCGCACTGGTTGCGGACGCGTCCTGCTGCACGAGCCCCTGCTCGTCGATGACCACCCGCAGGAACTCGCGCCCGCCCAGCCACAGGCTTGCGCTCCTGCCGGCAAAGGCGGCGAGACGCGCCCGTGCCCAGTCGTCGGCTACCAGCAGGTGATTGGCGAACGCTACCGCGGCCCAGGCGAACATCGCGCAGCGGCCCCCTTCAGAATTTGAAGCCGCGGTGCAGCGCCACGACACCGAGTGCCAGGTTGAAGTACTCGACCCGTTCCAGGCCGGCCTGTTCCATCAGCTCCTTGAGCGCCTGCTGGTCGGGGTGGACGCGAATCGATTCCGCGAGGTAGCGGTAGCTCGCCTCGTCACCGGTGACCATCTGGCCGAGGCGCGGGATCAGCTTGAACGAGTAGAAATCGTAAGCCGGTGCCAGCGGCTTCCAGACCTGGGAAAACTCGAGCACGAGCAGCCGCCCACCGGGCCGCAGCACACGCCGCATCTCCGCCAGCGCCCGATCCTTGTGCGTCATGTTGCGCAGACCGAAGGCGACCGTCACGCAATCGAAATGCTCATCCGGAAACGGCAGCTTCTCTGCATCACACTGCGCCACGGGGACGATGAAGCCCTTGTCGCACAAACGGTCGCGGCCCCGCGCCAGCATCGCGTGATTGATGTCGGTCAGCCAGATCTGCCCCTGGTCGCCCAGTTTTCTGGCGAATGCCAACGCGAGGTCGCCGGTACCGCCGGCGACGTCGAGTACGCGCCAGCCCGGCCGCACTCCGCTCTTGGCAATCGTGAACGCCTTCCAGAGGCGGTGCAGCCCTGCCGACATCAGATCGTTCATCAGGTCGTAGCGTTCGGCGACGGAATCGAACACCTCCGCGACGTGGCGTGCCTTCTGGTCTTCGGCAATCTCCTGATAGCCGAAGTGTGTCGTGTGTCTTTCGCTGGTCATCGTCCGCGTCCCGAAACGCTGCCTTCGTCAGGATTTCCGACAGCCGCCATGCGCCTTGACGGCGGCCGGTGCTGCCTGCCCCTGGGCATCGCGGCTCGCTCCGGCATCCTGCAGACGATCCAGGTAGGCCTGCCAGAGCGCGTCACGATTCCTGCCCAAGTTGTAGAGCAGATCCCACGAATACAGTCCGCTGTCGTGCCCATCGGAGAAGATTGGCCGGATGGCGTAGTTGCCGACGGACTCGACTCGCTCGATGTCCACATCGCGCTTGCCGACCTGCAGCACCTCCTGCCCGGGGCCATGGCCTCGCGCCTCCGCCGACGGCGTGAAAACGCGCAGGAACTCGTAGCTCAACTGGAAGCTCTCGCCATCGAAGCGCACTTCCAGCAGGCGAGATTTCTGGTGCAGCTTGATCTCGGTCGGGATTCTGGTGCTTGCGTCCAAGCCAGCCATTACGGTCTCGGTGAGGGTTGGCGACTCGACATCATAGCGCAAAAGCCGCCGCACCGGCTGTCGCGGGGACGGCAGCGCCGCACGCACGGGTCATCGCCGGCGACCCGCGCGTCCCGCATTGCCGACGCTAGCAGCCTGTCGGACTGGACCAAGTCGGCTGCAAAAAGTGGGAAGACGGCTCATTTCTCCCCGTATTTCTGCACGAATAGAACCACTATTCGCTTGAAATCCGTGAAAAACTGCGCTCGTCTCCCACTTCTTTCGCTTCGACCCATCAAGTCCGACAGGCTGCTAGCCGCTGCGCCGCTCCTGATCGTTCGCCGGCGGACGCTCGCTGACGGCAGCCGCAGCCTCCTTGGCAGGCGTGCGCAGGCGTTGCAGCGGCGTCGGCGTCGTCCGCAGAACGAGCAGCGCGGCGAGCCCGGCGAGCAGGCCCCAGAACGCCGATCCGATGCTCGCCAGGGAGATTCCGGAGGCGGTGACGAGGAAGGTCAGCAGCGCCGGCTCGCGCTCGCTTTCCTGGGCAAGCGCGCTGGCGAGCCCGCTGCCGATCGTGCCGAGCAGTGCGAAGCCGGCGATGGCGAGAACGAGTTCCCGCGGCAAGGCGAGAAAGAGCGCGCCGACGGTCGCTCCGAAGATGCCAATCAGCACATAGAAGGCGCCGGCGGCGATGGCGGCGACGTAGCGCCGGTCGGGGTCCTCGTGTGCCTCGCGGCCCATGCAGATGGCCGCCGTGATGGCCGCGAGATTGAGGGCGAAGCCGCCGAAGGGGGCGAGCAGCAGGTTGGCGGCGCCGGTCCAGCCGATCAGCGGCGAGATCGGTACGCGATAGCCGGAGCCGCGGATGACCGCCACGCCGGGAACGTTCTGCGATGCCATGGTGACGATGAACAGCGGCAGGGCGACGCCGATCAGTGCCGTCCAGGAGAATTGCGGCGTGATGAACACCGGCGTCGCCAGTTCGAGTTGCAGACCATCCAGGCGCAGCTCATCCTGCGCTCCGGCAATGCCGATTCCGAGCAGCAGGGTGACGACGATCGCATAGCGCGGCAGCAGCCGGCGGCACAGCAGATAGGCGCAGAACATCGGAAAGACCAGCGCAAACTGGCTTGTCATCGCGCCGAAGGCGTCGAGCCCGAAACGCAGCAGGACGCCAGCGAGCATGCCGGAAGCGATCGAGATCGGCAGGCGGCCCATCATTTTCTCGAACCAGCCGGAGAAGCCGGCGAGGGTGATCAGTCCTGCCGAGACGAGAAAGGCGCCCGTCGCCTCGGGTAGCGAGACGCCGGCGGCGCCAGTGATCAGCATCGCCGCACCGGGGGTCGACCAGGCGGTCAGCACCGGCACGCGGAACCTCAGGGAGAGGGCGATGCTGGTCAGCCCCATCCCCAGACCGAGCGCCAGCATCCACGAGGCGATCTCCGCGGCACTCGCCTGCAGCGTCCGGGCCGCCTGAAAGACGATCACCGCCGAGCTGGTGAAGCCGACGAGGACGGCGACGAAGCCGGCAGTCACGGCTGCCAGCGAACAGTCCTTCAGCAGCCGCATGGGTGGGCAGTCGGTGCTGGCCGGCGGCAGCGGCGGCGGCAGGTCACTGGCGGCCAAGCCTGCGCAGGGCTTCGCGAATCTTCGGCAAGGCCGCCTGCGCTGCTCTCTCGCCTTCGAGGATCGAATCGTGACGCGCCTGGAAGTCGGTCGAGCCGATGTTGCCGACCTGCGGCTGGATCACCACATCCGCCTCGCGCAGTTCGTAGCGTGCCAGGCTCTGCCCCATGATCGTGAAGGTCTGCAGCAGGATCTCCAAGGTGCTGCGTACCGGCTGGCCCGCGGGGCGTGCCGAGATGTCGACGGCGATGACGACGTCGCTGCCCATCTGGCGTGCCGCCCGCACCGGGATCAGGCTCGAAAGGCCGCCGTCGACGTACTCGCGGCCGCTCACCTTCACCGGCTGGAAGACACCGGGGACGGCAGCCGATGCGCGCACCGCCATGCCGGTGTTGCCGCTGCGGAAGACGATGCTCTCGCCGCTGTGGAGATCGGTCGCGACCGCTGCGAATGGTCGTTTCAGCCCTTCCAGCGGACGCTGCCCGACTGCTTCGTTGACGAACTGTTGCAGCGACTCGCCCTTCAGCACGCCACGCGCCGGCAGCGACCAGTCGCTGATCCGGTTTTCGTCGAGCTTGTGCGCGAGTTTCTGCAGCTCGAAGCCGCTGTGGCCGGCGGCATAGAGCGCGCCGACCACCGCGCCGGCACTGCTGCCGACGACGATGTCGGGAACGATTCCCTGGCTCTCGAGAACCTTGATCACACCGACATGGGCGAAGCCACGTGCGGCGCCACCACCGAGCGCGAGGCCGAGTTTCACCGGCCGTGCCGGCTGTACTGCTGGTGCAGCCGCTGGCGGGACAGCCGTGCCGGCGCAGCCGACGAGGGCGAGTAGCGTGAGCGAGACGAGCAGCAGCGAGTGAGGCATCGAGGTGGTCTTTCGCGAGGTTGTCGGGCTGCCTGGCCGCCAGGCGACGGCGCGTCGGCGATTGCGTCCCGGCGTGGTCGATGGCAGAGGAGACCTGCCGAACGCCAGGCACCGAATCCGTCTGCAGGCCGCCGGTCGGGCAGGAATCCACCTCGGCGCCAGGGCGTTTTCGCCCACCGGGCAAGTGCGAGGCAAAAAACGGGCGGACGTGCACAGACTCGAACAATACTATAGACTCGCCGCTGGCGTGAACCCCATCGGGGTGTTTCACGATTTCTGACCAATGGCTGAAGAACGATGTTGCGGGGGTATCGACATGAACGACAAGACCAAGGCCGAAGGAGGACGGGGTGCGGAGGTGGATCCGGGCTTCCTGACGGGGCGCGAGGACCGGCGAACGGGTCTCGGGGTGGATGCGCTGAAACGCGCGCTGCTGGACAAGCTGGTGTATGTGCAGGCGCGCTTTCCGCAGGTGGCGACTCGCCACGACTGTTTCGTCGCGCTCGCACAGGCGGTGCGCGACCGCCTGCTGCAGCGCTGGGTGCAGACGGCGCGGACCTACCGTGACCGCGGCAGCCGGACCGTCTGCTACATGTCGGCCGAATTCCTGATTGGCCCGCAGTTGGGCAACAACCTGATCAATCTCGGAATCTACGACAACGCGCGACAGGCAATGAAGGAGTTCGGGCTGGACCTGGAACTGCTGCTCGAGGAGGAGGAGGAGCCGGGGCTGGGCAACGGCGGTCTCGGCCGGCTGGCGGCGTGTTATCTCGATTCGCTGGCGACGCTCGAGATTCCCGCCATCGGCTATGGCATCCGCTACGAGTTCGGGATTTTCACGCAGGCGATTCGCGATGGCTGGCAGGTCGAGCTGACCGACAAATGGTTGCGTTCGGGCAGCCCCTGGCTGATCCACCGGCCGAACATCGCCTTCGAGATCAAGCTCGGCGGCCGCACCGAGCACCAGTATGAAGCCCTTGGCAACCGCCGCCTGCGCGTGCAATGGGTTCCCGACAAGCTCGTGCGCGGCACCGCCTGGGACATGCCGGTTCTCGGCTATGGCGTGAACACGCCCAACCGGCTGCGACTGTGGAGCGCCGAGGCACCCGAATCCTTCGATTTCGCAGCCTTCAACGCCGGCAACTATGATCAGGCGGTCGATGCCCAGATTTCTTCGGAGACGATCACCAAGGTGCTCTATCCGAACGACGAGACGGAAGCAGGTCAGCAACTGCGCCTCGAGCAGCAGTATTTCTTCGTCTCCTGCTCGCTGCAGGACATGATCCGCCTGCAGTTACAGCGCGAAAAGAATCTCGACTACTTCGACGAGAAGTTCGTCGTCCAGCTCAACGATACGCATCCGTCGATCGCCGTCGCCGAGCTGATGCGCCTGCTGGTCGACGAGTATGCGATGGAGTGGGACCAAGCCTGGGCGATCACCCGCCGCACCTTTGCCTACACCAATCACACGCTGCTGCCGGAGGCGCTCGAGAAGTGGCGGCTCGAACTCTTCAAGCGCGTTCTGCCGCGGCATTTCTAGATCATCTGCGAAATCAACGAGCGCTTCCACGACTAAGTCCGCAACCATTTTCCGTTCGAC
>JAEUOM010000085.1 GCA_016788495.1 Accumulibacter sp.
GCGGGTTCATGCCGCTGAACAGGTGGCGCACGACGCCATCCTTGCCGGCCGCGTCGAGCGCCTGCAGGACGACCAGCAGCGACTGGCCACCGTCGGCGTAGAGCAGCGCCTGCAGCTCGTCCATGCGCGCGACGTTTTTCTCCACCTCCGGCAGTGCCGCCTCGGCCGAAGCATGCGGCCCGCTCTGCGACGGATCGATCCTCGCCAGGCTGAGCTTCTCGCCCGGGTTGACCATGAACTGCTTGCGATAGTCCATCACTCGACTCCATTCCTGACAGTGGGACCGGATCGGCTCTCAAGAAACAAAATCGCAGGTGCTTGTTTCTTGTAGAACACCTTGCGCGCGATCCGCGGGCTTGGGTTGCTCAGAGGTTGTGAATGAATCTTCTGCGGGACCGATCTGCGGCGTTGCTCACTCACTCCTCGCCTATCCATCTGGCTCGCCTCAGGCCGCGACGACGTGCGGCTGCAGCGACTGATTGACCAGAGCGGCGTGCTTCACGTGGCGTGCCGTCCGGTAGCTGGCGAAGCGATCGTAAATCAACCGGGCGCTGCCAAGAACGAACAGCCAGGCGATCAGGTACACCCAGACCCAGCCGATCAGCTTCCACGGGATCGCCGGCACCAGCCAGCCGAAACCGCACATCAGCGCCGCCACGACCTGCGTGCCGACGATCGCCCAGAACAGCGGCGCAGCGGGGAACGGCGGCTTGAAGAACCAGCCCTCGGTGCGCGTGATGAACAGCAGCACCTGGCCACCGCCGACCAGTTGCAGGAACATCATCGTCTGCAGCTGCGCGTGCGTCGCCAGGCCGAAGTAGGCCTGCAGATCCGGCAGCGACAGCACCTTGATGCCGAACATCAGCAAGCCGAAGGACTCGAGCACCGACAGCGCGCCGAGGACGGTCGCCAGGCCGAAGATGCTCGGCAGATCCCAGCGCACCGGCTTCGGACTCACCGGCGTGTTGTCGTAGGCGATGGTCATCATCGGCAGGTCGTCAAGAAGCGACATGACGACGATCATGATCGCGGTCAGCGGCGAGAAGCCGAGGAAGATTGACGACAGGACGACGACGAACATGATGTCGATGGTCAGGGCGATGCGATAGATCAGGTAGCTGTTGATCCGGCCGAAGATCCGGCGTGCCTCGTCGATCGCGCCGTTGATCACCGACAGGCCGGGGGCGGTGAGGATCAGCGCCGCGGCGCCGCGCGCGGCATCGGTGGCGCCCGACACCGCCGTGCCGCAGTCCGCCTGCTTCAGTGCGGGCGCGTCATTGACGCCGTCACCGGTCATCGCCACCAGGTGGCCGCGCGACTGCAGCGACTTGACGATGGCGTACTTGTGCTCCGGGAAGACGCGCGCGAAGCCGTCCGCCCGCTCGATCGCGTCGATGATCGGCGGCGGCACGTTGTCCGGATCCATGTCCTTCGGAAAGGCGTCGGCAGCGGCGATGATGTGCGTCCCCATGCCGAGCTGGCGCGCCGTCTCGATGGCAATGGCGGTGTCGTCGCCGGTGATCATCATCACCCGCACGCCCTTCTCCGCGGCCCTGTCGATCGTTTCCTTCGAGTCGTCACGCGGTGGGTCGAACATCGGCAGGATGCCGAGGAAAGACCAGCTCGCGCCGCCATCCGCGGAGCGGGCGACGCCCAGTGCGCGCGAGCCGGTCGCGGCGAGCTGGTCGACGGTTTTCTGGACCTTCTCCGCCACGTCCGCCGGCGCCTTGGCCAGATCGACGATCGACTGCGGCGCGCCCTTGGCGACGACGACCGACTGGCCGCTGGCGTCGGTCAGCGCCGCCTGGGTGTACTTGGTGACCGGATCGAAGGGGACGAACTTGTTCAGCGTCCAGCTCTTGAGCCGCGTTTGGTCCTTCAGTGCGGCAATCACCGCGGTGTCGATCGCGTCCTTGTCCTCGAGCTTCGAAGCCAGCGCGGCGGCGAGGATGCAGTCCTGCGGGTCACTGGCGGCAAAGAGGATCGGTTCGCTGAGGCTCAACTGGTTCTTGGTCAGGGTGCCGGTCTTGTCCGAGCAGAGGATGTCGACGCCCGCCATCTCCTCGATCGCCGACAGCCTGGAGACGATCGCCTGCTGCTTCGACAGCGCCAGCGCGCCGAGCGCCATGGTGATCGAGAACACCGCCGGCATCGCCACCGGGATCGAGGCGACCATCAGGACCAGTACGAACTGCAGGATGCCGAGGGCATCGCTGAGGCCCCAGTCGCGGGCGATGACGATATCGTGATAGACCTTGACGCCAACCAGGATCAACGTCAGGCAGACGGCGATGACGATCAGGAAGTTGCTGATCTGGAACATCGCCTTCTGCGCGTGGCTGACCGCGCCGGCGCCGGAGACGAGCTTGGCGGTTCGGCCGAAGAAGGTGTTGGCGCCGGTGGCGATGACCACGGCTTCCATCTCGCCCTGCTTGACGACGCTGCCGGCGTAGGCCTCGTCACCGACCTTCTTTCTCGCCGGCAGCGACTCGCCCGTGAGCGCCGCCTGGTCGATCGAGGCAAAATCACCGCTGATCAGTCGCAGGTCGGCGGGAACGATGACACCGAGACGGATCCTGACGATGTCGCCCGGAACCAGCGTCGCCGCCTGGACCGTCTGCCACTTGCCGTCGCGCAGGGCGGTCGCCTCGGGCGCCAGGCCGGCCTTCAGCGCAGCCAGCGCACTCGATGCCTTGCGGTCCTGCCAGAATTCGAGTGCCGCGTTGAACAGCAGCAACGAGCCGATGATGACGAAATCGTCCCAGTGGCCGAGCAGCGCCGAAACCAGCGCCGCCGCCTCGATGACGTAGGCCATCGATCCGGTGAAATAGCCGAGAATCTGCTCCCCGAGCGTCTTCTCCTTTTCGACGATGGCATTCGGGCCATAGCTGGCGACCCGCTGCTCCGCCTCGCTGCCACTCAGCCCCTGCTCGGGCTTGACGCCGAGCGTCGCCAGCACCTGCTCGACCGGGATCTTCTCGAGATCCGGTCCGCCAGCTGCCGATGATTTCGTGTCCTTCTCAGCCATCCTGGCCTCCCCGTGTCCATTGCGAAACACCATCACCCACCTCAGGCAGCCGAATGGCGATGCTGCCCGCCGCCGGCTGCGCCCGCCTGGCCGCTCAGCTTGCCGCGCGCAGCGCGGCCTGCAGCCTTTCCTCTTCTTCGTGATTCAGCGTCGTTTCCAGCACCCGCCCGCCCGTTCCGCGCAGCTCGGCGAACACCTTTTCCGGCGCTGCGGCATCGCGGATCAGGCAGAACAGCACCGAACTGCCGCTGAGGAAGCTTGCCGCCAGATCCTTGACGAAACCTTCGTCAACGCCGACCTCGGCGAGTGCGCCACTGATCGCGCTCGGACGCTCCAGTCTCGCCATGCTCAGTGTCGGATCGACCAGGATGAGACCGACCAGCGTATTCCAGAAGCCGTGCCGCGAGCCGGCCGCGGGAATCGCCTTGTACGACTGCAGCAGGGACACCTCGCCATCGTCGTCCTTGATCGCGACGAGCATTTCGTCGATGTCGATGGCCTGCTCCTTCTGCAACCGCCGCAACTTGCTGCGCACCTCGACGGCCTTGTCGGCCGTTTCGTAGGCGATCACCACCATTTTGCTCATTGAGCCTCTTGCAAAACTCGCTATTCAGCCGAATTTTTCCGTGCAAGCGGTTAGGAAGGGGGGTGGCAGGCGGCCATTTCTGGCATGATTGGAGCGTCGAAACCCTGATCACGCCTGCCATGACGAACGATAGCACAGCTTGCCGGCTGCTGGACCGGTGGAATGTGGTGCAGCACGAACTGATCCCGGAACTTGAGGCACGCTGGGGCGCGCTGACGCCGAAGTTGGAGCGGGTCATCCACATTCTCGAGTGGGTGCGGATCGAGGAGTTCACGGCAGTGTCGTGGTGTGGTGTCGGCCGTCCGCCGTTTGAGCGGGCGTGGCTGGCGAACGCCTTTGTCGCCAAAGCGGTGCTGGGGATGACGACGACCGTGGGGCTGATTGAGCGCCTGATGATCGACCGTGCGCTGCGCCGCATCTGTGGTTTCCCGCTACACAAGGCGCTGCCTTCCGAGGCCACCTTTTCGCGCGCCTTCGACGAGTTTGCCGGAGGGAGCCTGGGCCAACGAGTCCATGAAGCCCTGATCAAGGAGCATCTGGGAGATCAACTGATCGGGCATCTCAACCGCGACGGGACGGCCATCGAGGCCCGCGAACGCCCCGCGCGGAACGGCAAAGCCGCAGAGAAAGGGGCCGCCACGGCACAGCCCACCCTGTTGGCGACCGAAGAGAGCCCTGCCGCGCCGACAAGCACGCTGGCACCGCCGGCGCCGGCGAGAAAGCGGGGCCGCCCGCGGCGGGGCGAAGCGCGTCCGTCGGCGAAGGCCTCCCCGATCGAGCGCCAGCGAGGGCAAGCCTTGGCGCAAATGCTCCAGGAGATTCCCACCGCGTGTGATCGCGGCACGAAGTGCAATGCCCAAGGCTACAAGAACAGTTGGACCGGCTACAAGCTGCATCTCGACACCGCCGACTGTGGTGTCCCCATCTCAGCGCTCCTTTCCAGCGC
>JAEUOM010000104.1 GCA_016788495.1 Accumulibacter sp.
GGCCAGGCCCCGCAAGCGCTGCGCGAGGACGGCGGCGTCATCGAGATCGACGCTGCGGGCGATCGCGTCGTGGTCGAGGTCGTCACCCGGGTGAATCCGCGCGCCAACACCACGCTCTCGGGCCTCTACCTGTCGAACGGCGGCTTCTTCACCCAGTGCGAGGCCGAGGGCTTCCGCCGCATCACCTGTTTCCCCGACCGTCCCGACGTTATGGCGCGCTACACCGTCACGCTCGAAGCCGACCGCGAGGCCTGCCCGGTGCTGCTCTCCAACGGCAACCTGGTCGAGGAGGGCGTGCTCCCCGAGGGCCGCCACTACGCGAAGTGGGAGGACCCCTTCCGCAAGCCCTCGTATCTGTTCGCGCTGGTCGCGGCGAAGCTGGTGGCGCTCGAACGCCGCGTCACCACCATGTCGGGCCGCGAGGTGCTGCTGCAGGTGTGGGTGGAGGAGGGCAACCTCGACCGCGTCGGGCACGCCATGGATTCGCTGGTGCACTCGATGCGCTGGGACGAGGAGACCTTCGGCCTGGAACTCGACCTCGACCGCTTCATGATCGTGGCCGTGGCCGACTTCAACATGGGCGCCATGGAGAACAAGGGGCTGAACATCTTCAACACCAAGTACGTCCTGGCGCGGGCCGACACCGCCACCGACAGCGATTACCAGAACATCGACCGCGTCGTCGCGCACGAGTACTTCCACAACTGGACCGGCAACCGCGTCACCTGCCGCGACTGGTTCCAGTTGTCGCTCAAGGAAGGGCTGACCGTCTTCCGCGACCAGGAATTCGGCGCAGACATGCACGGTCGGGCGGTGACGCGGATTCGCGACGTGCGCGCGCTGCGCGCGACCCAGTTCCCCGAGGACGCCGGCCCGATGGCGCACCCGGTTCGTCCCGATTCCTACATCGAGATCAACAACTTCTACACCAGCACCGTCTACGAAAAGGGCGCCGAGGTCGTACGCATGCTGCAGACGCTGATCGGCCGGCAGGCCTTCCGTCGTGGCATGGATCTCTACTTCCGCCGGCATGACGGGCAGGCGGTCACCTGTGACGATTTCGTCGCCGCCATGGCCGACGCCGCGGGCGTCGACCTGCGGCAGTTCATGCGCTGGTATGACCAAGCCGGCACGCCACATCTGTGCGCCAACGGGCAGCATGACCCGGCGAGCCAGCGTTACATCCTCACCTTGTCGCAGTCGCGGCCCGCCAGCGCGGCTGAGTCGCCCTTCCACATCCCGGTGGCAATCGGCCTCGTCGGAGTGGATGGCAGGGATCTGCCGCTGCACCTCGCCGGTGAGGGCGCCTCGGTGAATCGCGGCCACACGACCCGCATTCTGTCGCTGACCGCAGCCGAGCAGCAGTTCGTCTTCGAAGGAGTGCCGACGCCACCGGTGGCATCGCTGCTGCGCGACTTCTCGGCGCCGGTGATCCTCGAACACGAACGACGCGATGACGAACTGAACTTCCTCCTCGCGCACGACAGCGACCCCTTCAATCGCTGGGAAGCAGGACAGCGCCTGGCCACCCGGCTGATCCTTGCCGCTGCTGCCGACTTCGCTGCCGGCCGCGCCACCCGCTGGCCGGCAACCTTCGCCGACGCCCTGCGACAGAGCCTGCTGCACGCCGACCGCGACCCCGCCTTTGCCGCCGAGGTCCTGACACTGCCCGGCGAGGCAACGCTGGCCGAGGAAATGGCCGTCGTCGACCCGGACGCGCTGCACGCCGCGCGTAACGGACTCCGCCGGTTCCTCGCCGAGCAGCTGCACGACAGCTTCCTGCACTGCTACCAGTCGCTGGCGACGGCCGGCCCCTACGAAGCGACGCCGGCAGCGGCCGGCCGCCGCGCCTTGCGCAACGTCTGCCTGGGATACCTCGGCGAACTGGCAACGGTCGCCATGCACCAGCTGGCGATGCGCCAGTTTGCCTCGGCGGACAACATGAGCGACCAGTTCGCCGCCCTCGCGGTCCTCGCGCAGCACGACTGTGATCAGCGCCGCGAGGCACTGGCAGCCTTCCACGAACGCTGGCAGGGTGAGGCGCTGGTGATCGACAAGTGGCTCGCGGTGCAGGCGTCGAGCCGGCTGCCGGGTACGCTGGCGATCGTCGAAGCCCTGCTCGCACATGCCTCGTTCGACCTGCACAACCCGAACAAGGTGTATGCGCTGCTCAACAGCTTCGGCAACAACCACGTCCGCTTCCATTCCGCTGACGGCGGCGGCTACCGCTTCCTCGCCAGGCGGATCGCCGAGATCGACCGTTTCAACCCGCAGGTGGCGGCGCGCCTGACCCGCCGCTTCGACCGCTGGCGCCGCTTCGATGCGCAGCGACAGGCACACGCCGGATCGGCGCTGCGCGAACTGCAGGCGGGCACCGACCTGTCGCCGGACGTGCGCGAAGTCGTTGGCCGGGCGCTGGCATAGCCGCCAGCGACGACGGACCACCCGCTCGCGGCAGCAGGCGGCGGCCATTCCCCGAAAGAATGCAAAGTCTGCGCCAGCCTTGCCGTCGAGGCCGGCAGCGGATAGAATCCGCGGTTCGCTTCGCCAAGCGATTCACGACATTCATCAACCGGGCGTTGGCTCTATCAAACCGGGGCGGCGCCGATTCCAAGGAAAGAGAGTTTGACATGGCGATAACTGTTGCGCAAAAAGCGCAGATCATGACCGATTACCAGCGTGTGGCTGGCGACACGGGCTCATCGGAAGTTCAGGTCGCTCTGCTGACCGCCCGCATCAATGACCTCACCGGCCACTTCAAGGAACACAAGAAGGACAATCACTCGCGTCGCGGTCTGCTGCGCATGGTCAGCCGCCGGCGCAAGTTGCTGGACTACCTCAAGCGCACCAACGTTGACTCGTACCGCAGCCTGATTCAGCGTCTCGGCCTGCGCAAGTAGGCCTGCTCACCGAACCGCACCGCGGTCGGCATGCGCAGGAAAACCCGAGAGCCGTCAGCGGCCAGCCCCCAGCGGGCTGGCCGCTGTTCGTGCTGCAGCAGCCTGGTTGGCAAATGGGCGCGTTGGTTGAATTGCCTGCCGGAGTCGTGGGCAGGCACGCGCCAGACTATCGAGAAAGGGAAAAATGTTTAATATCGTCAAGAAGAGTTTCGCCTACGGCGCCCAACAGGTCTCGCTGGAAACCGGGGAGATCGCGCGCCAGGCGGGCGGCGCCGTACTGGTCTCGATGGGCGAGACGGTGGTTCTGGTCACCGTCGTCGGCAACCGCACTGCCAGGCCGGGACAGGATTTCTTTCCGCTGACCGTCGATTACATCGAAAAGACATACGCGGCCGGACGAATTCCCGGCGGCTTCTTCAAGCGCGAAGGCCGCCCCTCCGAGAAGGAGACGCTGACTTCGCGGCTGATCGATCGCCCGCTGCGGCCGCTGTTCCCGGAAGGCTTCTACCACGAGGTGCAGGTCGTCGCGATGGTGATGTCGCTCGACCCGGAGATTGACCCCGACGTGCCGGCGCTGATCGGCGCCTCGGCCGCCCTGGCGATCTCGGGCATCCCGTTCGACGGCCCGATCGGCGCCGCCCGTGTCGGCTACATCGACGGCCAGTATGTTCTCAACCCGAGCAGCAAGCAATTGCAGTCGAGCCAGCTCGATCTGGTTGTCGCGGGGACGCAGGCAGCCGTCCTGATGGTCGAATCGGAGGCCAGGGAGCTGCCCGAAGATGTCATGCTGGGCGCCGTCGTCTTCGGACACCAGCAGATGCAGGCTGCCATCGAGGCAATCAACGAACTGGCCGACGAGGCTGGCAAACCGGAGTGGGACTGGACCCCTGCCGCGCGGAACGAGGCGGTGCACAGCAAGCTCGACCGGCTCGTCCAGGCCGAGCTCGAAGAGGCTTACCGCATCACCAGCAAACAGCTGCGCACGCAGCGAATCAAGGAGATCACGGCCTACGCCGTCGAGACCCTGACCGCTGACGACGACGCACCCGACGCCAACGCCATCCGCCACATGGTCGACGCGGCCGAGGCGCGAATCGTTCGCGGCCGCATCCTCGCTGGCGAGCCGCGCATCGATGGTCGTGACACGCGGACCGTCAGGCCGATCGCCATCCGTTCGGGCGTCCTGCCGCGCGCGCATGGCTCCGCCCTCTTCACGCGCGGGGAAACGCAGGCCATTGTCGCCGCGACGCTGGGCACCGGGCGCGACGAGCAGATCATCGACGCGCTTTCCGGCGAATATCGCGAGCGCTTCATGCTGCACTACAACTTCCCTCCCTACGCCACCGGCGAATGCGGCCGCGTCGGCTCGCCGAAGCGACGCGAGATCGGCCACGGCCGGCTGGCCAAGCGGGCCCTGCTGGCCGTACTGCCGTCGCCGGAGGAGTTCTCCTACACCATCCGGGTGGTCTCCGAAATCACCGAATCAAATGGTTCGAGCTCGATGGCCAGCGTGTGCGGCGCCTCCCTGGCGCTGATGGATGCCGGTGTACCGCTGAAGGCGCATGTTGCCGGAATCGCCATGGGGCTGATCAAGGAAGGCAACCGCGTTGCCGTCCTGACCGACATCCTCGGTGACGAGGACCACCTCGGTGACATGGACTTCAAGGTTGCCGGCACCGAGGCCGGCGTGACGGCGCTGCAGATGGACATCAAGATCCAGGGCATCACCAAGGAGATCATGCAGGTTGCCCTCGCGCAGGCCGGTGAAGCGCGTCTGCATATCCTGAAGCAGATGCAGGGTTCGATGGCGGGGCACCGCGAGGAGGTTTCGACCTACGCGCCGCGCCTGTACACGATGAAGATCAACCCCGAGAAAATTCGCGACGTCATCGGCAAGGGCGGCGCGGTGATTCGCGCCATCACCGAAGAGACCGGCACGACCATCGACATCAAGGATGACGGCACGATCACCATCGCCTCGGTCAGCGGCGACGCCGCCAACGCGGCCCGCGCACGCATCGAGTCGATCACCGCCGACGTCGAAGTCGGCAAGACCTACGACGGCACGGTGCTCAAGCTGCTCGACTTCGGCGCCATCGTCAGTATCCTGCCGGGGCGCGACGGTCTGCTGCACATCTCGCAGATCGCCAACGAGAGGGTCAACGCGGTCGCCGATTACCTCAAGGACGGCCAGAAGGTCCGCGTCAAGGTGCTCGAAGCCGACGAGAAAGGCCGCGTCCGCCTGTCGATGAAAGCGGTCACCGCTGAAGAGGGCGGCGCCACGCCGGCGGCGGGTCCTGCCCCGGTCTGATTCGAGCCGGCTGGACGCAATCACCCAGGCGGCGGAGTCCGCTCCGTCGTCTTGGCGTCGCCCCGATGAAGCCGCGCTGCGACCGCTGTGGCGCGGCTTGGCGAAGCGCGGAACGGCACCCGCACGAGGCCTGGACGGACGCAGCGCCGCGACTGGACCGCGAATTCCTCCTTTGGCGAGAGCGACGCCCAGACGCGGCCCGGTATCGAGCACCCCTCGCGTGGGCGCCTGCGTGGCGCCAATCAGCCGCGCCAATGCTCTTGGAACCACCGACAACGAAGGCGACTGACGCAAGGGCCCGAAAAGCGCAAGCCGCAAATTGTCAGTCGGGCTTCCCGCCTCCTTGTTCCTGCAGATGGGTGGTCGGGTGTGCGCCCTGACCGTCCACTCCGATGAGCAATGCGGTGGACTGCGGCGGGCGTGTTCCAGAGGTGGAAGCTGCTCACCGCTCGCCACCCGTCCGCCAACCTGCGGCGCGGACTGCCTGACGCATTCTGAACCCCGGCCGGGGTTTCGCTGTTCGTGCCAGACAACCGCCCATAGCGCCGGCAGGAGTGTCCTGCCGACAGGTCCGCACGCGGCTCCTGCGCCAACCCTCGGAAAGACCGCGCACACTGGCGGCTGGTGACCCCGCACCTGCGGGTGGAAGCGGCCATTCTGCCCCTCGTCCGAAACCGCGCCGACCTGGCTACATGGTGGCTCCATGCGACCCAGAAAGCAAGAAGCCCCGGCTTGTGGCCGAGGCTAGGTGCTCTATTCCTTGGTGGGTCGGGAGGGATTCGAACCCTCGACCAATGGATTAAAAGTCCACTGCTCTACCGACTGAGCTACCAACCCTCAAGAGCCGCGCAGTATAGGGAAGGGTTGCTGCAGTGTCAAGGAAAGTGCGGCCGGTGCCGCCGGGCGCCCGATCCTTCGATCCACTGTCGGGCGGCCTGCATCCGCCACGGGTGTGCGGACCGGCACGCGAGCAAGGGCCGCGGCGTCGCACGGACCGATATCGATTCAGGCTTCGCTGCCAATGGTGGGTATTCTGTGGCGAGCGGCAGGCCCAAGGCTCGCGCCGCGCTGCCAGGCGACCAGTACGGCCTCCAAGTTGCAAGCGACTCGTGCCACGTCCCGTCCTGTAAAAGGCCCCTCGTGGTGCCAGCGCACGGCGACCACACGCGGCCCGCCCCCGATCCCGCCCAGGAGCACTCCGCGAGAAGGCGATTCGAGCGATCGCTCTTGGGAAGGAACGGGCTGTTCGCGGGTTCCGGAGCGACAGTGGCCACTGGCGACGGCTCGCCTGAAAGCAATCGAACCGACGGCCTGGAGTACCCAGACGCTCGAAAACCTCCCGACCTCTGGCCGAGCATTCACGTTGGCTAGCTGCTGGCACCGAGGACACGACGGGTGAGGGTGTCGCCTCCCATCCGCAAATCCGAACGCTTGCGTCTGCCCAGTCGGCAGTCGTTCCGCACGGAACCGATCGAGCGCCTTTGCCTACCAACAGGCCAAGCTTGTGCCTGCGCCTCGCTCACACGACCCAACCCTGTTTCTCAGGGCCATTCATTCCAGCCGCCTGAGTGCACGCCGTGACGTAGTGACTGTTGCGCGGCAAGAACCGCTTTTCAACCAGATGCCACATTGCCATGGCTGCCATCAAGGTAGCCATGGCGCCAGCATACAGGAAAAGCCACGGGCGACCCGCCAACCAACCGAAGTGAATGAGGCACTGAAGAATGGGGAAATGCAAGATGTAGACCCCATAGGAGAAATCTCCATACTTTCCGAAATTGCCAACGTACGGAAAAAGCGCAAAAAAAACGACCACCGTGGCAAGCGCAAATGGCTCGAGAAGGGCCAACGGCCACTGCGTGTTGGCGACCAGAACAATTATGGCGCCAAAAAGAAGGTGGCGTGCCCAACGCTCAAAGAAGGGCAGGTGATAATAGAAGACTGCACCGGCCAGAAAATAGGACAGCTGCCCAGGAAACTGACGACCCAGCTCCAGGTAGAAACCTGAACCGGTTCGCTCCGCCAACCACGAAAACAGGATGACGTATGCGGTGGACCCAATGCAGGCAACGGCGATCACACGTAGATTGCCGAATCGTCTGAAGAGCAACACAAACACAGGGACGCTCAAGTAGAACATCACCTCGATCTTGAGTGTCCACAGCGCACCGTTCACGGCATGCAGGCGGTTGGCGTCGAAGACGCCCGGCAGAGCCGGTTGCAGGAAGTTGAGGAAGGAAAGGTTGGCAGCAACATACTTGATCCACGCAGAAGAAAAATAATCCGCCATGCCCTTCGAGCTGATACTCACAAGGCCGATGGCGCATATCATCACCACAGCGAAATACGCCGGGTAGATTCTGCGAAGGCGTTTCCTGGCGTACGACGCCATCGATGACGAGCGCTCAAAGCTCATGAAGATCAGAAAGCCGCTGACGATAAAGAAGGCCTTTACGGCCACCATGGATGAGAAAACGCTTGCTATCCATGCCAGCTCTCGATAGCCGGAAAGTTCGTAGGCGTGAACCAAACACACCGTTCCGGCGAACAGCAGACGCAGCAGATCAAAGTTGTTCGTAGATAATCGAGCACAATCCTGCGACAAGTCAGGCTCCTGACGTACGCGATGACTGGCCCACGTCAGCGGGCAAAGGCTGCCGACGTGGCTCCGGTTCGTCGTGACGTGTTGGACGAAGCCGCTGCGCTGAGAACGAAAGGGCAACGCGCTCGACCCACAATATGACCCCCCCTCGAACGGGAGGCTCCCCCCTGACGAAACTGCGGTCATCTTACGACGAGCACATCAGCGGAAGCAACGCTTGCCGGCGACGACGACCGGCACCTGCAGCACCTGATGCCCAAGGGTCTGAAACCGATGGCGATCGAGGCCTGCTCCCGCTCCATCCGGCGGGTCGGCGAAGCGGAAAGAGTTGCCGTAGTTCGCGCGCCAGCGACAGCGTCCGTGGGTCGGGTTGCAATCGATCTCCAGACAGCCTCAGCGGAGCTACGGAGTTTGCGTCAAGAGGCAGCGAGCCTCGCCCACGCTTCCTGCAGGCCACGCCCCTCGGCAGGTACGTTCCGCGGTGCAGTTTCGATCGGCGGCCGGTGTATACTGGATGTACGTCCATGCGTTCTTGCTGAATGAAGGACTTCCCAGAGATGAACACCCCTGCCCGTCCGCCCAACACAGCTCCGCTTCGCCGATATCCACCGAGCGGGACCGGGGATTCCACCGCGGAACCCCGGCTGCTCGACCAGATGCGCGCGCAGATCCGCTTTCGCCACGCCAGCTCAAGGACCGAGACGCCGTATGTTCGCCGGATCAAGCGCTTCGTTCTGGTCCATCGGAAGCGCCATCCGCGCGAGATGGGGGCAGCCAGGGTCGCAACCTCTCTCAGTCATCTCGCGCTGGAAGAGCGCGTCGCTTCGGCGACGCCTAGCCAGTCGCTGTCGGCCCTGCCCTGCTGTTCCTGTACCGGCAGGCGCCCAGAGCAGCGCGACAAAGGGTTTGCGGACCGCTCGAAGCGCTGCTCCGGACGCCTGCCGGTTTGATGTCGTGCTGATTCGACTCGTCGCGAACGGGCCCGCGAGCGCTGCTCGACACGCCGGCCATGTCCTCGGGATTTCCTTGCATCGATGAGCGCAAAGCCCGTTCCCGCCTCGACCCGGACGCCTGCCACGCCCGCCAACCCGTTCGCCGACTGCCTGGCAACCGACCAGCGCCGACTGCGCTCGCTGGCGCGCGACCTGCGACACGTGTTTGGCAGCCGGCGCGACGCATTGCAGGCCGAGAGCGAGGGTCTGCTCGAGCGCTCGCGGGCAGCCGTCGCAGCACGCCGGGCGCGCCTGCCGCAGCCGGAGTTCACCGACGACCTGCCGGTCAATGCCCGCCGCGACGAGATCGCGGCGCTGATCGCCCGGCACCAGGTGGTCATCGTCTGCGGCGAGACCGGCTCCGGCAAGACGACGCAGATCCCGAAGATCTGCCTCGAACTGGGTCGTGGCACGACCGGGCTGATCGGCCATACCCAGCCGCGGCGAATCGCCGCCCGTGCGACGGCGGCACGCATCGCGCAGGAGCTGCAGAGTGAAGCCGGCCGCCTTGTCGGGTACAAGATCCGATTCAGCGACCGCAGTTCGCCCGATGCCTTCATCAAGCTGATGACCGACGGCATCCTGCTCGCCGAGACCCAAGGCGACCCCTGGCTCGAGCAATACGACACGCTGATCATCGACGAAGCGCACGAGCGCAGCCTGAACATCGATTTCCTGCTCGGCTTCCTGAAGCAGCTGCTACCGAAGCGACGCGAGCTGAAGCTGATCATCACCTCGGCGACGATCGATGCCGAGCGTTTCTCGCACCACTTCGACCGGGCGCCGGTGATCGAGGTGTCGGGCCGGCTGTATCCGGTCGAGCTGCGCTACCGTCCGCTGCAGCAGGTCGCCGGCGGCGGCGCCGCTGCCCCGGCAAGCGACACCGCCGACGACGACGAGCGCGACCTCTACGAAGCCATCACCGACGCCTGCGACGAGCTGCATCGCATCGGCCCGGGTGACGTGCTGGTCTTCCTGCCCGGCGAGCGCGAGATCCGCGAGGCGGCCGAGGCGCTGCGCAAGCACCACCCGCCGCATACCGAAATCCTGCCGCTGTACGCCCGCCTGTCGGCCGAGGAGCAGAGCCGCATCTTCCGGCCGCACGTCGGGCGGCGGATCGTCCTGGCGACCAACGTCGCCGAAACCTCGCTCACCGTGCCGGGGATCCGCTACGTCATCGACAGCGGGCTGGCGCGCGTCAAGCGCTACTCGTACCGCAACAAGGTCGAGCAGTTGCAGATCGAGAAGATCGCCCAGGCCGCCGCCAACCAGCGCGCCGGGCGCTGTGGCCGCGTTGCCGCCGGCGTCTGCATCCGGCTGTACGAGGAGCAGGATTTCGCGCTGCGGCCGGCCTACGCCGAGCCCGAGATCCTGCGCTCGTCGCTGGCTGGCGTGATCCTGCGGATGAAGGCGCTGCGCCTCGGCAACGTCGAGGACTTTCCTTTCCTCGAGGCGCCGCCGCGCAAGGCGATCAGCGACGGCTACCAGTTGCTGGTCGAACTTGGCGCCGTCACCGCCGAACATGCGCTGACGCCGGTCGGCCAGCAACTGGCGCAGATGCCGCTCGATCCGCGCCTCGGCCGCATGATCGTCGCCGCGCGCGCCGAGGGCTGCCTCGCAGAGGTGTTGGTGATCGCCGCCGCGCTGGCGGTACAGGATCCGCGCGAGCGGCCGCAGGAGCGGCAGGGGACCGCCGACGCGGCGCATCGCCGGCTGGCCGACGAGCGCTCCGAGTTCGTCTCCTGGCTCAAGCTCTGGCACTGGTATGACGAGGAACTGGCGCACCGCAAGTCGCAGCGCAAGCTGCTCGACGCCTGCCGCGCGAACTTTCTTTCCGCCTTGCGCATGCGCGAGTGGCGTGACGTCCACAGCCAGCTGCACGCGCTCGCGGCCGAGCATCGCTGGCAGGAGAACGAGCGACCGGCGAGCTACGAGGCGATCCACCGCGCGCTGCTGGCCGGGCTGCTCGGCAACATCGGCTGCAAGTCGGAGGAGTCGGCGCACTACCTGGGCGCGCGCGGCATCCGTTTCCTCGTTCATCCGGGATCGCCGCTGCAGAAGAAGGCCGGCAAGTGGATTGTCGCCGGCGAGATCAGCGAGACGACACGCCTCTTCGCACGTTGCGTCGCACGCATCGAACCGCTATGGCTGGAACAGGTCGGCGCGCATCTGCTGAAGCGGAGCTGGTTTGACCCGCACTGGGAGAAGAAGGCGATGCAGGCGGTCGCCTTCGAGCGCATCACGCTGCACGGCATCGTCATCGATCCGCGCCGGCGGGTGAACTTCGGGCCGATCAACCCCGAGGAGGCGCGCGAGATCTTCATCCGGCAGGCGCTGGTCGGCGGCGAGGTGAGCGAGGAGTTCGCCCGCCGCTGGGATTTCTTCACGCACAACCAGCAGCTGATGCTCGACATCGAGACGCTCGAGCACAAGTCGCGGCGGCCCGACGTGCTGGTCGACGACGAGCTGATCTTCGCCTTCTACGACCGCCTGATCCCGGCCGGCATGTACAGCGGCGCCGCTTTCGACAAATGGCGGCGCGATGCCGAACTCGAGACGCCGCAGCTGCTGCACCTGCAGCGCGACGACCTGATGCGCCACGAGGCCGCCGGCATCACCAGCGAGGCCTTTCCACACCAGCTTCGCCTGGCCGGCGTCGACTACGAACTGAGCTACCACTTCGAGCCCGGCAGCGCGCGCGACGGGGTGACGCTCTGCGTGCCGCTGGCGCAGCTCAACCAGATCCCGGCGGCGCGCTGCGAGTGGCTGGTGCCCGGCCTGCTGCGCGAGAAGGTCGTGCAACTGGTGAAGACGCTGCCGCAGAGGCTGCGGGCCAAGCTGGTGCCGGTGCCCGATTTCGCCGCCGACTTCGTCGCCCAGGTGGCGCCGTCCGAAAAGCCGCTGTTGCTGGCGCTGGTGCAGTTCATCGTCCAGTCGCGCGGGCTCAACGCCCGCGGCTGGGAGATCACTCCCGACGCCTTCCGCGCCGACGTGCTGCCGCCGCACCTGTCGTTCAACTTCCGTCTGCTCGACGAAAACGGCCGCCAGCTCGGCATGAGCCGCAACCTGAACGCGCTGCGCGCCGAGTGGGGACGCGCGGCGCGGCAGGAGTTCGCCGAGCTGCACGAGACGCCGGGCGAGCATGCCGACCTGCGCGACTGGAGCTTTGGCGAGCTACCGGAACTGCTGGAGGTCGATGCCGGCGGCGGGCAACTGGTGCTCGGCTACCCGGCGTTGGTCGCCGATGGCGAGAACGTCTCGCTGCGTGTCTTCGATTCGCCGGCCGAGGCGGCGCAGGCGCACCGCAGCGGGTTGCTGCGCCTGTTCATGCTGCAGTTCCGCGAGCAGTTGAAGTATCTCGAGAAGAACCTTCCCGGACTGAACCAGATGGCGATGCAGTTCATGGGTCTCGGCACCCTCGACGAGTTGCGCCGACAGCTGCTCGACCTGAGCTGCGCCCGCGCCTGCCTCGGCGAACCGTGGCCGTGCGACGCCGCCAGCTTCCGCGCCCGCTGCCTCGAGGCGAAGCCGCGGCTGACGTTGCTGGCGCAGGAGATCTGCCGCCTGGTCGGGCAGATTCTCGCCGACTGGCAGGCGCTGCAGAAAAAGTTGCCGGCTTTCAAGCCGTTCGCGGCGACAATACAGGACGTCGGCGAACAGCTCGCGCGCCTGGTCCACAGGCGTTTCATCATCGACACGCCGTTCGAGCGCCTGCAGCACTATCCGCGCTATCTGAAGGCGATCGCGCTGCGGCTCGACAAGCTGAAGGCAGCCGGTGCGCCGGGCGCGGCGCGTGATGCCCGCCTGCTCGCCGAACTGGCGCCGCTGGCGGGCAGCTACCAGCGGCGGGCCGAGGTACTCGCGCGGCAGGGCCTCGCCGACGCACAGCTCGAGCAGTTTCGCTGGCTGCTCGAAGAGTTGCGCGTGCAGTTGTTCGCGCAGGAGCTGCGCACGCCGGTGCCGGTGTCGACGAAACGGCTGCAGAAGATGTGGGAGTGCATGTGAATGGCCAACGGCCAGGGAGAGCGGGAATGAAGCGTTTCGGGGCGATCATCATCGGCGACGAGATCCTGTCGGGAAAGCGTGTCGACCGGCACTTCGCGCGCATGGCCGAGTTGCTGGCCGAGCGAGGGCTGCGGCTGTCGTGGGTCGAGTACCTGGGCGACGAGCGCGCGCGCATCGCCGACAGCCTGCGCCGCAGCCTTGCCGCCGGCGACATCGTCTTCTCCTTCGGCGGCATCGGCAACACGCCCGACGATCACACGCGGCAGGCCGCGGCGGCAGCGCTCGGGGTCGACCTGACGCTGCACCCCGACGCAGAGCGCGAGATCCGCGCCCGCTTCGGCGCCGAGACCACCGATGTCCGGCTGCTGCTCGGCACCTTCCCGCGCGCGGTGGACATCGTTCCCAACCCGTTCAACCGCATTCCCGGCTTCCGCGTGCGCGACCACCACTTCCTGCCGGGCTTCCCGCAGATGGCTCACCCGATGGCGGAATGGGTGCTCGATACCTTCTACGCCGATCTCTTCCGGCACCAGAAGACGGTGGAAAAGGCTTTCCTGCTCACCGGCAGCAACGCCTACGAGAGCGCGCTGCTCGACCTGATGGAGCGGATCGTCGCCGATTTTCCGCGCCTGCGCCTGTTCAGCCTGCCGTCGATGGCCGCGGACGGACAGCGGCGCTACCTCGAACTCGGTGTCGAGGGCGAACCGGAACTCGTCGAGCAGGCGATGGCGGCAATTCGGCAGGAGGTCGAGCGGCGCGGCATCAGCTGGCAGTGGCGACCCTGATGCGGCGCCCGTCAACGAACAACCCCGGCGATCGCCGGGGTCTGCTGGCAGGGAGACGGGCTCCCGGACGACAGCCTACTTCTTCGGCACGAGGGCAGCCGCTGCCTGGGCGGTGGCGCTGTTCGCCGCCTTGACGTTGGTGTCGACGATGTCGGTCATCTGCTTCGCCATCTGTGAGATGTTCTCGAAGGCGGTGGTCGTGACGTTGACCATCTGCTTCATCGCCGAGCCGAAGACGTCACCGGCAACCGGCGACGCCAGCCCGGTCTTCTCGATCAGGCCGGACGCATTGTGGCGGACATTGTTGTACTGATCTTCCATCACCGAGGTGATCTCGCGCTGCATGTTGGCCGACAGGTCATACAGGTTGCGCGCATACTCCATCAGCTTGTCGACGTTCGGGCGGGCGATCGCACCGGCGATCTCGCCGAGTTGCTGCGGATCCTTGACGCCAAGGAGCTGCTGGGCACCGTTGGCGCTGCTGTTGAAGAGCTCGCGACTGGCGGCCAGGTTGAGGGCGGAGAGTTGCTCCAAGCCCTGAAAGGCGGTGCGCACCAGGGTCATCATGACCTGTGCGTTGGCTTTCTGGCTCTCGGCGAGTTTTTCCAGATCGATAGTGCTCATTGATACCTCCATGGTGGTAAGGGTGCTGCGGGCCCGCGGCGGAAGCTGCGCGCCCCGATGTTCAGTGTTCATGCATCTGTCCGGCACGGCAGCCACCTGCAGGGAGCCAGCGAAGATACCCCCGGGAGTATCGCGGGGGCCCTTCGCTCACTCCGCAGTCGCGGCGCGCGCCCGACCGGCCGTGTTCGACGCAGCCTACTTCTTCGTTGCCGCGGCAGTCGCGCCAACCGCCTTGACCGTCGCGTTGGTCGCGGCCGCTACGTTGGCTTCGGCGATGTCGGCAACCTGCCTGGCCGCCTTGTTCATGCTGTCGAAGGCCGAGGTGGCGGCGGCGACGGCGGACTTGACGGCATTGACGGCGACGTCCGATCCCGGAGGCGCGTTCTTGGTCGCCTTTTCGAGCAGCGCGACCATCTGCTTCTGGAAGTCATTGAACTGGGCTTCGAGCAGCTTGCTGATCTCTTCCTTGGACTGCGCCGAGATTTCATAGACGCTGCGCGTGTAGGCGACAGCCTTTTCCAGGCCCGGCTGGGCCAGTGATGCCTGCAGCGCGAAGAACTCCTGTGCGTCCTTGGCACCCAGCATCGCCTTGGCATTGGCAACGCCGTCTTCCAGCATCGAACGGGCGGTGTTCAGGTTGAGCGCAGCGATCCGCTCGGCGCTGGCCAGCGCGGTGTTGGCCAGGGTGAGCATCGCATCAACGGAAGCCTTGTTGGCGGCGGCGAATTGTTCGGGGGTGTTGAACATGGCAATCTCCTCAAAAAGTATGGGTACAACACAACATGGGCAATGATCGAGGCACCGACCACTTGGCATCACAGCCTCCCGGTGTTTTGCTGCACTGCACCATGGAGCGCATTATAGGCGCTGCCGGCGGCTTGTCAACAGTTTTTTGTTGCGCCGCAGCATAATTTTATTTCCCTGATTGCATGGTGCTTTTTTTCAGACCAAGGGGAAATCGCAGCATGACGGACATCTGCTGCCCCGCCGCATGGCGGGACAACCCGGCAGGTCAATATGAAAGTCGCGTCAGCGACTCGCGAATCTCCCTTCTCCCGGGCGCGGGAGAAGGGCCGGGGAAGAGGGAATTTCTTCACAACCTCTCAGTCGCTGCGCGGCGCAACCCGGGCCGCGGGTTTGAGGTTCAGAGGCTCCTTCCGGGTCTCGGTGGCGCCATCGCCCTTTGCCTTCGGCTGGATGATCGCGCGCACACGCGCCTGCCCCTCGCCGCTGGCGGTCTTCGTCGTTCCGGCGCCGGTGGTGACGAGGAACTTCTCGTTGATCGCGTCATAGGAGATGTAGCGGCCGCGCACCTCGTCCTGCCCGCTGCGCACCCAGGCGCGAACGAAGAATTGCGTCGTGTCGGTGCGCGCGTCGTATTCGATGCGCTCTGCCTCGCCGTCGACATACTCGTCCACGCCCTCCCGCTTCTGCCGGAAGCGGGCCAGGCCGTTCGCACCGCCGGTTGCCGTCGCCTTCTGGAAGCCATCGGCGTCCTGGGTCACGACCAGGCGCGCCGTGCGCAACTCGGTGGTTCCCTGGATGAGGACCGCATTGCCCTCGAGCGTCTGCACCTTGTTCAAATCATCGAGGCTCAGACGGTCTGCTTCGAGATGGATCGGCTTCTCCCGATCGGCCCGCTCGGCTTGCGCCGGCACGGAGACGGCAACCAGAACGCCACTCAGACAGGCGCTGCAGATGGTCTTGTTCATGTCTTCGGTTTCTTCTTCCTGGCGGATGGACTCTCGATCTCCCCGCGAACGTCGGATTCGAGTACGTAGGTCTGCAGGTTGTGGTCCACCTGCATGCCGACCCCCTGGACCCAGGATGGCCCCTGGGTGATCAGCACCTTGCTGCGGGTGAAGCCGCGCTTTTCTTCGCTCAGCACGGTGAGTTCGGGCATCTCGGCGAGCAGCGCGGCCTGCCTGGCGGTGGCAGCCCGGCGGATCTCGACCTGCCCGCTGAAATCGATCCTCTCGGCGTTCGCCGTGGCGCGCGCTTCGTTGGCGCGGATGGCGACCGTCGGTTTCGCAGCCGAAACGTAGGCCAGTCTCGGCTGCAGAAACTCGCTCGTCTCGTCGTCCGGGTAGTGACGCACCTCCGCCGCCTCGATCCGGTAGAGCACCGCACCGGTCGCGTCGAGCTTGTGCCCGCGGACGTCGTTGAGAATGGCGTCCGGGTCATGGCGGTTGCGGCCGTCGCGCGTCGCATCGGGCAACTCGGTCGCATAGCGCAGCCAGGCACTGAGCGCAACCAGTACCAGCATGATGCTCAGCGGCAGAGCCGCACTGCTCCACTTCTTCATTGCCGGTCCACCGCCAAGTAGGGCGCGATGAGTTCCTCCAGCCGGCCCTGCGCCTCGAGAATGAACTCGCAGGCCTCGCGCACGGCGCCGCGGCCGCCGCTCCGCCCGGTGATCAGCCAGGCATGCCGGCGCACCAGTGGATGCCCGTCCTGCGGCGTCGCCGAGAAGCCGCAGGCGCGCATCAGCCGCAGATCGGGCAGATCGTCGCCCATGTACCCGGCCTCGTCCGCATCCAACCCCAGTTCGGCGAGAAGCCGCTGCATCTGCGCCAGCTTGTCGTCGACCGCCTGATGGAGATGCGCGATACCCAGGTTCTGCGCCCGCAACTCGACACAGCGGGCGCGCCTGCCGGTGATGATGGCCACCGTGATGCCGGCCTCGGCCAGCAGCTTCAGGCCGAAGCCGTCGAGCGTGTTGAAGGCCTTCAGCTCGACCCCCTCGTCGCTATAGAACAGCGAGCCATCGCTGAGCACGCCGTCGACGTCGAAAGCCATCAGTCTGAGGCGGCGCGCGCGCGTCCGCGCCTCGCTGCGG